>CAYSHI010000304.1:0-71790 GCA_964430745.1 uncultured Acidobacteriota bacterium
CCCAGCCCCAAGCGCGAGCAAAGCAAGCGCAACGCCCAACCCACCCAGCCCCAAGCGCGAGCAAAGCAAGCGCAACGCCCAACCCACGCACGGAGGCGCAAGCGCCACCCTCGCAGGGAGAGCCAGGAGGTGTGAGGACAAGGCGCGCGAAGCCTTCGGGAGGCGTACGCGTACTTCATGTACGCGGGAGCCGAGCGAAGCAAGCGCAACGCCGTCATCGCGCCTCCTGGCTCTCCCCTACTCCATAAGTTGTTGGAGACGCTGGACCCGATCCTCAATCGAAGGATGCGTCGAGAACATTCCCTTGGAGCGCTCCTCCCACTTCTTGATCGGCTGCACGATGTACAGGTGCGCCGTGGCGCGATTCGCGACCTCCAGCACTTCCTTGTCGGCCCCCAGGCGCCGCAAGGCCGAGATCATGGCCTCCGGGTTGCGGGTCAACTCCACGGCCCCGGCGTCGGCCAGATACTCGCGCTCGCGCGAAGCGGCAAGTTGGATGATTTTGGCAAAAAAGGGCGCGATGACGGCCAACGCGATCGCCAAGAACATGATCGCGGCGCCGCCCGCATTGTCGCTGTTGCGGCCACGTCTCCCCCCGATTCCTCCCCAAAAAACGCCGCGCATGAAGAAATCGGTAATCAGTACGACCAGCCCGACCAGAGTCGCCAGGAGCATCGCCAGGCGGATGTCGAAATGCCTCACGTGCGACATCTCGTGGGCCATGACGGCCTGCAACTCGTCACGGGTCAATGTCTCGCGGAGCCCGCGGGTGATCGCCAGGGCGGCGTGCTCGGGATCGCGCCCCGTGGCAAAGGCGTTCAGCGCGGTGTCCTCGATCAGATAGACGGGCGGCGGGGGCACGCCGGCCGCAATCGCCATCTCCTCGACAACGTTGTAGAGCGCCGGATCATCGGCGTGCTCGATGAGCTTTGCTCCGGACATGTGCAGAATCATCGAGCTGCCGGAGTAGTAGCTCGAGAGTGCCATCACCACGGCCAGGATCAGCGCCAGGACGCCGAACCCGAGGGCGGCCTGTGGATCGCCGCCGGCGAGCGCTGAGCCCATCACACCCACGAGCACGGCGACGAAGAGCACGAAACCGACAACGAGCAACGCGCTATGGCGCCGATTACGGGCGATGAGGTCATGAAACGTGATGTTCTTCGAGTTTTTCAACGTTCTTTAATGATCACGAGTAACTAGAGTGGTCCTTTTTTGATTGAATCTTTCCTTGTACAGGTCGAAACATCGTCGTCATCGTCGCAAAAACCCGACAGGCCTCGTTATCAGAGCACGTGAAGGGAGGCCGCAGTGAAGCAGTCCACGAACATCAACTCGCCGACAGCGCCCTTTTTTGTCGACGCCAAGACCACCTGGTCCGGGAGCACCTACCTCGACGAAGGTCCGCTTTTCCGACAGTTGCCTGCAGCCACGAACGGCACGTCGGGCGAGGCCAACGGCGCCGGAGAGCGACGCGGGGCCGCCCGCCGCGACCTGCAGCTCGGCGTCGAGGTCTACGGATACGACCCCGACCTGAGCCTCATCCACGCCTACGGCACTACCCAAGACGTCAGCGCCTCCGGCCTGTACGCCTTCGTGGACATCGACCTTCCGGTGGGGGCACGCGCCGTTGTCGCCGTGCGACCCAGCCATCCAGCCCTGGAGCCGAGCATTCTGCGGGGCAAAGTCGTTCGCTGCTCCGAGCAGAACAACGGCTACGGCCTGGCAATTCACTTTGACCTCGACGTTCAGCGCTTTGCGGTTGAAGCCGCCTGAACGCGACTGAGGCAGAAGCTGCCACCTTCCAAACCCCCCGGCACTCCGCGGCCGGAAGCGGCCCGCTCTTATTCAGCGGGTGCTCAGAAGCTGACTTTCGGAGCCTCGCGCTGGGATGCGTCCTCGATCTCGAAGAAGTCGCGCCGCAGGAAGCCGAACATGCCACCGATCACATTCGTCGGGAATGTCTGCAGTGTGGCGTTGTAGCTGCTCACGGTGTCGTTGTAGTGCTGGCGGGAAAAGGCAATCTTGTTCTCCGTAGAGGACAGCTCTTCCTGCAATTGCCCGAAGTTCTCATTCGCCTTCAGGTCCGGGTAGGCCTCCGAGAGCGCGAATAGCTGCCGCAGCGCGCCCGTGAGCATGTTCTCCGCCTGGGCCTGTTCCGGAACCGTCTTCGCGTCGATTCCGGCCTGGCGCGCACGGACCACCGCGTCCAGGGTCTCCCGCTCGTGCTTCGCGTACCCCTTGACCGTCTCGATCAGGTTGGGAATCAGGTCATAGCGACGCTTCAACTGCACGTCGATGCCGCTCCAGCCATCTTCGGTACGCACGCGCAGCCGCACCAGGCGGTTGTAGATGGCGACGACGAAGAACCCGACCACCAATACAAGGCCGAGCAGCACGATGAATCCCGTCATATCGGTCCCTCCGGTTTCGCGTGGTGAGAAACGACCGCCGCCGTCCATTCGACGGCTGTCGGTTTCCGGTCATGATGTGCCCCCGCCGACGAATTTCTGCGAGCTCCGACGCCGAGAGTTGGCGGTTCATCCCTTCGGCCGCTAGCATGATGGCACAATGATCGATCGTTTTACGGACCATCATCATCATCATCACGGCCTCAACGGGTCGCTTTGGTGCTCTGTGTCCGCCTAGACGACGAAACGCACCGAGCTTTCGGCGACCCGTTCAACAGAACGGGTCGCTTTTTTTTGTGATGTGCCGACGACGAGAAGACGCCATGATCAAGATCGCCGTTCCCAACAAGGGTCGCCTTGCAGAGGGCGCCCTCGACCTCCTGCAACGCGCCGGGTTACGCGCGCGCGGCAAAAGCGACCGTGCCCTGCAGGCGTCTCTCGGCAACGGTTTCCAGGCCTTGTTCGTGCGCGCGCGTGACATTCCGGAGTTCGTTGCCGACGGCGCTGCACAAGCCGGAATCACCGGCAAGGACGTGGTGGCCGAAACCGGCCGGGACCACGAAGCCTTGCTCGATCTCGAGTACGGCCGCTGCCGGCTCGTGGTCGCCACGCACGAAGACGGCGTCTCCACTGTCTCCGATCTGCCTGACGGCACTATGGTGGCGACCTCTTTCCCTCGCCTGACCCGTGATTTCTTCGGCGCTCGAGACATCCCCGTCGACATCGCTCCGGTTTCCGGCGCCGCCGAGATCGCGCCCCATATCGGCGTCGCCGACGTGATCGTCGACCTCGTCTCGACCGGCACGACCCTGAAGGTCAACGGGCTCAAGGAGATCGCCACGGTGCTCGAATCCAGCGCGATTCTGATCGCCCGCCCGGCGCAGGAGCGAGACCCCGAAGTCGATGACTCCCTGCGGGAGCTCGTCGCCGCCCTCGAATCCGTGCTTCGGGCCCGCGACAAACGCTACCTGATGGCCAACGTGCCCCGCGACGCGCTCGATCGGGTCAGACGCGTCCTGCCGGGCATTTCGGGGCCGACCGTTGTCGACATCGTCGATTCCGGGTGGGTAGCCGCTCACGCGGTCGTCGACACCGCCGACGTCTACCGGGCCATCGCGGACCTCAAGGACCTCGGCGCCACCGGTATCTTGGTTACCAAGATCGAGAGGCTGATGCCATGAACAGGTCGGAGGATCTCGTTCTCGACATTTCGATCGAGGGGAGAATTACCGACCTCCACGACGGGCAACGAACGCAGCTTCTGGAACGCGATCTCCAGGTCGACCCGGCGGTTGTCGCGGCGGTGGCCGCAATCGTCCGCGGCGTCGCGGCCCGCGGCGATGCGGAGTTGCACTCGCTGGCCGAGCGCTTCGACAGCACGTCCCTGCGCTCGATCGAGGTTCCGAAGGGATCATGGCGAGACGCCCTGGACCGCCTTCCCGCCGAGCTGGTCTCGGCGCTGGAAACGGCCCGCGACCGCATCGAGGCGTTCCATCGCCGGCAGGTCCCTGCCGCGGACGAGTCGGAGATCGGACCCGGCATCCGCCTGGGGAGGCGTCCCGAGGCGCTCGGCGTGGTGGGCGCATACGCCCCCGGAGGCCGGGCAGCGTACCCGAGCAGCGTGCTGATGTGCGTCGTGCCGGCGCGGCTTGCAGGCGTCGGCGAGGTCGTCGTCTGCTCGCCGCCGGGCCCGAGCGGCGCGCCCGCGGACGCCGTGCTGGCGGCTTGTGAGCTGGCCGGCGCCGACAGGCTGTTCGCGGTTGGCGGCGCCGGTGCTGTCGCGGCGCTGGCCTATGGCACGGAATCGGTACCGCGTGCCGAGAAAGTCGTCGGACCCGGCAACGCCTACGTGACCGAGGCAAAGAAGCAGCTGAGCGCCCTTATCGAAAGCGACTGTCATGCCGGGCCCTCGGAGTTGCTCGTGGTCGGCGACGCCGATTCCGATCCCGAGGTCATCGCACGCGAGATGCTCGCCCAGGCGGAACACGACCCCGAGTCGATCGCGGTCGCGGTCGTCACCCACGGCCCCATACGTGCCGAAGTGCGTGCTGCCCTCGGCTCCTTGGCGAGCGTGCAGCCACGCCGCCGGATCATCCATGAGGCGCTCAGCCGCCGCGGGGCACTGTTGGAAGCCGGCGACCTCGACGAAGCGCTCTCCTTCGCGAGCTCGTTCGCCCCCGAGCACCTCCTGCTCTTGGTGCGCGACGGGCGCGAGGCGATGGCGCGGGTGCGAGGCGCGGGATCGATCTTCCTCGGCGACACGAGCTCCGTGACCTTCGGCGACTACCTAAGCGGAACAAATCACGTGCTCCCCACGGGGGGCCTCGGCCGGCGCCAGTCCGGCCTCGCCGTCGCCGACTTCGTCCGTTGGAGCAGCTACCAGGAAATCGACCGCGGCGGCGCCGCCACCCTCGCGGAGCCGACCGCAACCATCGCCGACGCCGAGGGGCTCGCCGCTCACGCCGCCGCCGCCGGGGCGTGGGCGGCCGAACGCGAAATTTCGACATCGTCGGCGGCCCGCCCGCCGGTGCGTCGGCGCCCCGACTACGCCTCGCTGACCGCATACGACCCGGGACGGCCCCCCGCCGAGATCGACCTCAGCGACAACACCAACCTGTTCGGTCAGGCACCCTCCGCGCGACGGGTACTCGAAGGTCTCGACGCCGCCGACATGCGTCGGTACCCGTCGCTGTACGGCGGTGAGCTGAAGTCAGCGGCGGCGGCGTATTTCGGCGTCGACGAAGCCTGCGTCGCCACCGGGTGCGGCTCTGACGACCTCATCGACTCCACGATCCGGGCGTTCTGCGGCCCCACCGACAGCGTCGCGTTCCCCCGTCCGACGTTTTCCATGATCGAATCGTTCGCCGGCATGAACGGGGTCCCCGCGATCGGCATCGACATGCCGCCTGGGTTCGAGCTCCGTGCCGACGATCTGCTGGCGCCGCGGGCTCAGGTGACCTACGTATGCCGTCCCAACAACCCGACCGGCAACGCGTGCGCCCGAGCCGAGGTGGAGCGACTCGTCGATCGGGCGGCCGGACTCGTGATCATCGACGAGGCCTATGGCGACTTCTTCGAGGACCCCCTCGCCGCCTGGGCGCCGCAAACCGATCGAGCGGTTGTGTTCCGGACTATGTCGAAGGCCTTCGGGCTGGCCGGATTGCGCGTCGGCATCGCCGTCGGGCCTCCGGCCTTGATCGAGGAGATCGAGAAATCGCGCGGCCCCTACAAGGTCGCGGTGGCGTCGGAATCGGCGGCCGCGGCGGCGCTTCGAGAAGATGGCGACTGGGTGCGGTCCACGGTTGCCGAGGCGGTGGAGGCGCGTGAGTACCTCACGAAAGCGCTCACCGAGCTCGGCCTCGAGGTGTACCCCTCGGCGGCCAACTTCGTCTTGGTCGCCGCGCCGCACAACGACGCCATGGCTTACAGTCGCGAGCTTGCGGCTGCCGGAATCGGCGTCCGCCCCTTCCCGGGCCTTCCCCACGCGGGCGACTGCGTCCGCGTCACCGCGGCACCGATCCCCTGGATTGATCGTCTGGTCGCACGCACGAAAAAGATGGTCGGCCGATGAGAGTTTCTCTGTTCGACTACGGCACAGGCAATCTGCACTCCCTCGCCAAGGCGCTGGAACGCTACGGCGCTTCGGTTCGGATCGACGCGGACGCCGGCGCGGTGCTCGACGCTGATGCCATGGTCCTGCCGGGCGTCGGCGCTTTCGGCGCCGCCGCCGCTCGGCTCGATGCCGCCCGCGACGACATCGTTGCGGCTCTGAACGAAGGCTTCCCGTGCTTGGGGATCTGCCTCGGCATGCAGCTCCTGTTCGAGCACAGCGAGGAGTCGCCCGGTCGCGGTCTCGGCTTCATCGGCGGGCGTGTGCGACGCCTGAAAGCCCACCGGCTTCCGCAGATGGGCTGGAACGACGTCGATACCGAAACCGCGGAGGGAGCCGGAGACCCCTTCTTCCGACGAACCGAGCGCGCCGTCGTCTATTACGCCAACACCTACGTGCCCGAGCCTGCGAGGCAGGAGAGGATCATCGCCTGGACAACCTACGAGGGCGACCGCTTTCCGGCCGCGGTTCGCAAGCGGCGCGTGTGGGGCGTTCAGTTCCATCCTGAAAAGAGCGCCGGCGACGGGCTCGCGATGCTCGAGAACTTCCTCCGCGAGGCGGCCGCATGATCACCGAGGTGCAACGATGATCGTCCATGCCGCGATCGACCTTCGTCAGGGACGCGTGGTGCAGCTGATCGGCGGGCGGCCGGAGGCCGAGCGCATCAGCCTGCCGAATCCTGTCGCTGTGGCAGTCAGGTTCGTCGAGGAAGGCTTCGAGTCTCTGCATGTGATCGATCTCGATGCTGCGTTGGGCGAAGGATCCAACGGGCCCGCAGTACGCGAGATCATCGGCTCCGTCGGCGTACCGGTTCAGTTCGGTGGAGGCGTCCGCGACACGAATGCGCTGCGGGCGGCGCTGCTTGCAGGAGCAACGCGGGTGATCGTCGGAACGCGGGCGATCACCGACTTCGACTGGCTCGCGGAGGCAAGCCGTGCGCATCCCCGACGTGTGCTCGTCGCCGCCGACACGCGCGGTGAAACCATCGTCACTCACGGGTGGCGGCAAAGCACGTCTCTCGCTGCGGCTGATTTCTTCGATCAGGTCGGTGGATTGCCGCTCGCCGGCCTCCTGGTCACCGACGTCACGCGGGAGGGAAGCCTTGCGGGCATCGACGCCGCGAAGTTCGCGCGCATGGTGGCCGCGACAGACCTGCCGATCATCGCCGCGGGCGGTGTCGGCTCGATCCAGGACCTTCGTGATCTCGACGGTGCCGGCGTCGCCGGCGCCGTCGTCGGCACGGCCCTGTACACCGGCGCCATCGATCCCGGCGCCGCCGCAAAGGAGTTCAAACGATGAGCAAGCTGCGGAGAAAGACGAGCGAGACGGAGATCATCGTTACGCTTCGCGCCGGAGGCGGCGACAGCTCGATCGCCACCACGGAGCCGTTTCTCGATCATATGCTCACCACGCTGGCGCGCTACGGCTCGCTCGACCTCGACGTGGAGGCGTCCGGCGATCTGGCGCACCATCTCATCGAGGATGTCGGCATCACCATCGGCGCGGCGCTGCGCGACGAGACCCCGGAGGCCTGCGCCCGCTACGGCAGCGCCACCGTGCCGATGGACGACGCCCTGGTGCGGGTCGTCCTGGACAACGGCGGGCGCCCCTTCTACGAGGGTCCGCTCCCGGATCGCCACTACGATCACTTCTTTCGCTCGCTGGCCGATGCCGGTGCCATGACCCTTCACATGCAGGTGATCCGCGGAAGCGACCGCCACCACATCGTCGAGGCGGCGTTCAAGGCGTTCGGCATGGCGTTGCGACAGGCGCTGCGAACGACCGACAGGGTGTTCAGCACCAAAGGGTCGGTCACTCTCGAGAGACTGGAGGGCTGAGCGAATGCTGCGCAAGCGCATCATCGTTTGCCTCGACGTCCGCGACGGAGAGGTGGTCAAGGGCGTGAAGTTCGTCGAGCTCCGGCACATTGGCGATCCGGCGACGCTCGCCGCCCGCTACCAGGAGGAGGGTGCCGACGAGGTCGTGCTTCTGGACATCTCCGCGTCGAGTGACGGACGCAAGACAATGCTCGACGTGGTCCGGCGGACGGCGGAACAACTCTTCGTGCCGCTGACTGTCGGTGGCGGCATCAATTCGCTCGACGATATCGCCCGCGTCCTGCGGGCGGGCGCCGACAAGGTGAGCATCAACACCGCGGCGGTCCAAGCGCCGTCCTTGCTGACGCAGGCGGCCGCTCGTTTCGGTAGCCAGTGCGTGGTGGCGAGCATCGATGCAAAGCTCGAGGGCGACGAATCATCCGGGCGGCCGGTGCCGAGCGGCTATCGCGTCTTCACGCACGGAGGGAGGACGGCGACAGGCCTCGACGCCATCGAGTGGGCCGCGCAGTGCGCGGAGCTCGGGGCCGGCGAGATTCTGCTCACCGCGATCGAGAACGACGGCGGCCGCCACGGTTACGATCTGGTGCTGACCCGGGCGGTGGTCGAGGCCGTCTCGGTACCGGTGGTCGCCAGCGGCGGCGCGGGCAACGCCGGCCACATGCGCGACGCGCTGCTTGCCGCAAAAGCCGCTGCCGCGCTCGCGGCGGGAATCTTCCACGACGAGGTGGTCAGCGTCGGCGAGGTAAAGAAGATACTGGCGGCTGCAGGGGTTCCCGTGCGGCTCACCGAGGTGGCGGCATGACGCCCGAAAGCCCGCGCGCCCTCCTCGACATCGCGCTCGACATCGCCCGGCGCGCCGGGGATCGGACGCTGCGCTATTTCCAGTCCGGGCCCGAGGTCGAGATCAAGGCCGACGCGTCGCCGGTAACCGTCGCCGACCGCGAAGCGGAGCAGCTCGCTCGCGAGCTCATCGAGAAGCGGTTCCCCTCAGATGGCATCGTCGGCGAGGAATTCGGCCGCACCAACGCCGGAGCGGAGAGGACCTGGATTCTCGATCCGATCGACGGAACCTTGTCCTTTGTTCAGGGCGTGCCCCTGTACGGAGTGCTTGTTGCCGTCGAGCAAGGACGCGAAGCCATCGTCGGTGTCATGCATTTCCCGGCGTTGAATGAGTCCGTATACGCCGCCGTCGGCGAGGGTTGCTGGTGGAACGGTGCGACCGCCCGCGTTTCGGAGACGGCATCTGTGGAGGAAGCGCTCGTCGTCTGCACCAACGCGGAGGAGATCGAGCGACGCGGGCACCGGTCGGGCTGGGACCTACTGCGAGAGCGTGCACGCATGGTCCGCACCTGGGGCGACTGCTACGGCCACGCGCTCGTCGCGACGGGCAGGGCGGAAGCGATGATCGATCCGATCCTGGCCCGGTGGGACGCGGCCGCTCTCAAGCCGATCATCGAGGAGGCCGGCGGCCGATACACCGATTTCTCGGGCAACGACACCCAACACTCGGACAGCGGCATCTCGACCAACGACGCACTGGCCGTCGAGGTGCGCCGCATCCTCGGAGCCAACATCGAGGACTCCCGACAATGATCATCCGAAGCAACGAAGAACTGGACGGCATCGACTTCGCCAAGGGAAACGGACTCATCCCCCTGGTGGCGCAGGAAGTAAACACCGGAGCGATACGCATGCTCGGCTACGCCGACCGGGCGGCGCTGGAGATCTCGCTCTCCTCCGGCTTCCTTCATTTCTGGTCGCGAAGCCGGAGCGCACTCTGGATGAAGGGCGCGACCAGCGGCAACACGCTCCGGCTCGTCTCGCTGCACGTCGATTGTGACAAGGACGCCGCGCTCGCACTGGTCCGGGCCGAGGGGCCGACCTGTCATACCGGGGCAGAGAGCTGCTTCGATGCCGCGCCGTTTCTGCAACAGCTCGACGTCGTCATCGAGCAGCGGGCCGTCGCCCGCGAGCGCTCGGCGGAAGAAGCCGGCTACACGAACCGCTTGCTGGCCGATCGCAACCTTCGCCTGAAGAAGATCGCCGAGGAGTCCGGCGAGCTCGTCCTCGCCTGCGCCGACGACGACGCCGGCGCGGTGGCCGAGGAGGCTGCCGATCTCCTGTACCATGCGCTCGTCGCATGTCGCGCCGCCGGCGTCGGCCTCTCTGACGTCGTTGAGACCCTCCGCAAACGACATTCGTGAGCGAACCGTGACCGCATCCGCTTCGGAGTCCAAGTTCTACGAGTTCACCCGCGAGCTCGTGGTCGCGCTCGAACGCCTCGAGACGGCATTTGAGGAGCGCGGCATCTTCCCTTGAGCGCCACCGGCTTGCTGATCATGCAACCGGCGTGCGAGAGTCTGTGAAGTTCGGTTTCGGACATTCGTGGCAATGATTCGGAGATATCAGTGGGAAAAGGTGATCGACGCACGCGACGCGGGAAGATCTGGCGCAGCTCGCACGGCAAGACTCGCACCCGTCAGCAAGAGCGGGCGCGGGCCCGCCAGCGACACGGCCCCAAGCCGTCGCAGCTTCAGCAGAAGAACAAAGATACTTAGCAGGCCGTGAAGCGGCCTCTACCTGCCCCCGCGGCGACCCCATGTGGGCGGGTGACGACCTGATGCAGGCGTTCTCTTTCCTCCACTGTGCCGACCTTCATCTCGGGGCGCCGTTCCAGGGCCTGGCCGAGGTCCCCCCCAACCTCGCCAAACGCCTGCGCGAAGCGCCGATTCAGGCGCTCGACCGGATCGTCTCGACGGCCATCGAGCACCGTGTCGTCGCCGTGCTCGTCTCGGGCGACCTCTTCGACGCCGCCGACCGGAACTTGCGAGCGCAGATCCAGCTTCGCGACCGTTTGCGCAAGCTCGACGATGCCGGAATCCGCACGCTCATCGCCGCCGGCAACCACGACCCGCTCGGTAGCGCGGCGGCGAGCATCGACTACCCGCCGTCGGTCCATTTTTTCGGCACAGAGCTGGAGACCGTACCGCTGACCCGCGACGGGCAGCTCCTGGCACACGTCTATGGCATTTCGTATGGCGCTGCCTCGGTGTCGGAGAACCTCGCGCTCCGGTTCCCCCCCAACCCCGAAGGGCCGTTCTCGATCGCCATGTTGCACACCAACGTCGGCGCCCGCGCGGAACATGAGGGCTATTCCCCTTGCTCTCTCGGGGACCTGGAGGCACGAGCCTTCGACTATTGGGCGCTGGGCCACGTCCACAAGCGCGAGACGCTGCGCGCCACGCCCCCTGTCGTGCACTATCCGGGGAACACCCAGGGCTTGCACATGAAGGACGTCGGTCCGCGCGGGGCAACCCTGGTCGACGTGTCAACGTCGGGGTCGATCACATTGTCGCCGGTGTGGACGGACGCGGTGCGCTGGCACCGAGGGCGATCTTCCATCGACCGCTACGAGAGCATCGACGACGTCATCACGGCGTTCGACGAGATCAGCTCGCGAACCGCGGCCGAGGCGCCCGACCGATTCCACATCATGCTCTGGACGCTGATGGGTTCCGGCAAGGTGCACGACAGCCTACGACGCGCGGATACCGTTGCGGGACTGCTGCAATCGCTGCGCGAGCGGCACGCGCCGGAGCCGGCTCCCGGCGCAATCTGGTTGCAACGCCTCGACGTCGCGACTCGCCCCATGCGCGACATCGAGGAGCTGCGCAAGCAGCAGGACTTGCTCGGCGATCTCTTACGTCTCGCGGAAGAAGCGCGCGAGAATCCGCCGGCGATGTCGCCCTCCGAGATCGGTGAGGACCTGATTCTAGAGGACCCGCCCGAGGTATCTACGGCGATCAGGGACGAGCTCGGCACGCTCCTGGACGACCCACGACTGCGGGCGGTCCTCGGCGGCGACGCCTGGGGCGTTCTCGACTGGCAGAGTCTGCTGCGGCGCGCCGAGGTTCTGGCCGTTGAGGGACTCCTGGGCGACGACACTGAATCATGATATTTCGCCGCCTACATATCGACGGCTTCGGCATCTGGCGAGACCTCACGCTCGATGGCCTGACGCCGGGGCTCAACGTCTTCGTCGCCCCTAACGAGGGCGGCAAGACCACCTTGATGAGCTTCGCTCGTGCCGTCCTGTACGGGTTCCGTCAACGCAATCATGCGGAGCGCTACGAGCCGCTACGGGGCGGAAAGCACGGCGGCTATCTCGAAGTCGAGGAGGGAGGCAGCATCTACCGCATCGTGCGCACGCACGATCGCAGCTCGCCGGGCGCCCTTCAGGTAACCGACGGGGAGGGAACGGCGCTCCCCGAAAGCACGCTCCCGCGGCTGCTCGGAGGAACGACTCGCGAGCTCTACGAAAACGTCTTCGCGTTCGGACTCGCGGAGCTGCAGATGATCGAGTCGATGCGCAAAGAAGAAATCGCCTCGCACATTTACAGTGCCGGGATGGCTGCGGCGGGAGCCGACCCGCTGGGGTTTCGGCAACGTCTCGACGACAAGCGACGCGAATACTTCCTCGAACGCGGAAGAAACCAACAAGTGACCCGCATCTTCGACCGCATTCAAGCGTTGCAGCGCGACATCGAGCCGCTTCAACAGCTTCCCGAGGAGCACGGCCGCCTGCTCGATCAGGCGGCCACCCTGCGTGACCGCCTCGAGGGACTCGACGGCGAGCTCGAGATCAAGCAACGGGAGCTCGACGCGGCCCGCAGGGCACGGAGCTCCTGGGGCGATTACGAGGAACTGCTGGCGGCGGAATCGTCGCTCGAGGCGCTCGGCGTGCCGCTGGCCTCGGCCAGCCACGCGGAGGCTTCCGACCTGCTTACTGACGGCGAAACCGCGGTGTTGCGCGAGGCGGGTCGCATCCGCAGCATGCTCGCCTCGACACCACGCCTGCGGGAGCTGCGCGCCGCCGCCGACAAACATGCTTCGGACGCCGACTCCTCGTTCGCCGCACTCCGTTCGCATCTGGACGATCTGGGCGAGAAGTGGTCCGTGAGGCGGATCCTGAAGACGAACGCGGGGCTGGAACAACGCGAAAAGGCGCGTGAATACGCCCGAGAGCTGCGTGAGGTCGAGTCCGAAATCGAGCACATCGCGGCACGCGCGGCCGAAGCTCACGATGCCTACGAGACCATCGTCAACCGGCCCGATCCGATCAGCCGTGAAGCCGTGATGCTCACGTGGGCGGTGGCCGTGGCGTTGACCTTCTTCAGCGTGTTCATGCCCCTGCCCTCGCGCGTCGTCATTACCTCGGGTGTGGCGGCGGCCGGTTTCATCGCCGGGACGGTGGCCTACTGGTTGCGTTACCGCGGACGCCAGCAGCTCGATCATGAGCGGGTTGCTTCGGCGGATCGGGAAACCACGCTCTGGGCGCAACACGAGATCGCCGAAGAGAAGCAGCAGAAGAAGGAAACCGAGTGGCGCAGGTGGCTCAAGCGGCAGGGGCTGGACGCCGAGCTCACGCTCGACGGGGCCCTCGACCTGCTCGACCGGGTGCGCGAGGCGCAGGAGGTCGCGCGTCGGCACCGGGCGGCGGTCGCCAGCCGCGACAAGTCGCTCGAGGAGCTCTCGGTCGCTACCGGCAGAGTCAACGCGCTGCTTTCGGATCTCGGGCGAGAGACCGTGCAGGCCAACGAGCGCCCGATGGAAGCCGTTGAGCTGCACATCGGAAGGCTCGAAACGCTGCAAACCGAGCTCGACTCGGTGGAAGATCAGGACATGCGCTTGCGCAAGGAAATGCAACAGTACGTGCAATCCCGCGCGGCCTTGCGGGCAAGCGCCGGGGAGGAGGGTCTCGAGCAGCTGCGCGCCCGGCTCGAGGCGCTCGATCCGGACCAGATCGAGCGCGTTCTGCGGCACGCGGAGACTGCGGTCGCCGCTGTGCAGGCCCAACGCGACGGCGTCAACGAGCAACTGGGGGCCGTCTCCGAGCGCATTTCCCACCTCGAGGGCGACGGCGAGCTCGGCGATCTGCTGTTGCTGCGCGAGGAAGCTCGCTCCGCGCTCGCCGACGGCGTCAGGACATGGTCGGAGTACACGGCAGCCGCAACGCTGTTCGACCGAGCGAAGAAGATCTACGAGGAGCAGCGCCAACCGGAAGTACTGCGATTGGCATCCGGATACTTCAACACCATGACCGGCGGCGCGTATCTGCGGGTAATGGCGCCTCTCGGGGAGATCGACCTGCAGGTCGAGGAATCCAAGACGGGCAAGCGGAAGGGGCCCGAGGCGCTTTCTCGTGGAACCAAGGAACAGCTTTACCTGGCGATGCGGCTGGCACTCGCGGCGGTCTATGCCGAACAGATGGTCGCGTTGCCCCTCGTTGCCGACGATATTCTGGTGAACTTCGACGATGCCCGAGCGGCCGCAACCGCGTCGCTGCTGGGTGACTACGCCGACGCCTCGGTGCAGGTTTTGGCCTTCACCTGCCACCAGCGGCTGGCCGAGATGTTCGCCGCCGAGGCGCCGGGCGCGCGCATAATCGCGCTGCCGAAGCCGGCGTGAGCCGGCCTGAGCCGGTTGTCTGTCGCGGGCGAATGAGGTAGGGATTAGCTGCTGAGAGACCATTTCGATCGACGCACTCCGGGGAATTTCATGAGCGACAAGAAACACGCTTCGACGGATTCCAACGACTGCGGCAAGGAGACAAGGAGCAACGTCTCGCGCCGCGGTTTCATCAAGGGGCTCAGCGCCGGGGGCATCGGCTCCGCGCTCGCTCCCACGGCGGTGTTGGGAGCCGGGACCATCGCCACCGCCGGAACGCTCACGGGAGGCTCGGCGCAAGAGGGCGAGGTTTCGGGCCCCGGGAAAGTGCCCATCCGACTGCAGGTCAACGGAGGGATGGTGTCCGTCGAGGTGGAGCCCCGCCAGACGCTGCTCGACGTGCTGCGGCAGGATCGCGGCGTAGACGGTGAGTACATCGACGTTACGGGGAACAAACGAGTCTGCGACCGCGCCAGTTGCGGCGCTTGTTCAATGCTCGTGGACGGCCGCCTGACCTACGGTTGCACGATGCTGGCAATCGAAGCTCAGGGGGTCGAGATCACGACCGTCGAAGGACTCGGCAGCCCCGATTCGATGCACGCGGTGCAGCAAGCGTTCGTAGAAATGGATGCCCTGATGTGCGGCTTCTGCACGCCGGGAATGGTGGTGGCAGTCGCGGCCTTGCTGGAGGACAACCCCGATCCGACACGAGAACAGATCCGCCGGGCACTCGACGGCAACCTGTGCCGCTGCGGCACCTATCCACGGATCTTCGAAGCCACCGAAACCGCCGCGGCACGGCTGAGGGGGGCCTGATCATGGCGAAACGAACCGAAATCCCTGGTGTGCGACCCGGGCAGCCGCGCGACAGCGAATCCGTCCGCGAGCGCCTCGAGGTCGAGAACCCCCGTCTGCGAAAGGCTGCCGAAGCGGAACGAGCAGAAACCGTCGAGCGCTGGGCCCAGGATGCCGCACAACCGCGCGAGTGGTCGTGGCCGAGCGAGCGTCGCCTCATCGGGCAGCGGATTCCGCGGCTCGATGGAGCGTGGAAGGCGACCGGCAGGGCGATCTATTCGTACGACATCAACCGGCCCCGTATGTGCTACGGCAAGATGCTCCGTTCCCCGCACGGCCGGGCGAGCGTCGTCTCGATCGAGACCTCAGCGGCCGAGGCCGCGCCCGGCGTCGTCGCCGTCGAGACAATCGCCGAACCCGGAGCGACGCTTCGCTATCACGGCGACCCGATCGCGGCGGTGGCGGCAGAGACCGAAGAGCAGGCCCGCGATGCGTGCCGCATGATCGAGATCCGCTACGACCTCCTACCGCACGTGGTCACCGAGGAGGACGCGATGCTGCCCCGCGCGCCGCAGGTGCACGAGGACGGCAACATCCGGCTCGGCACCGCCCGAGAAGAGGGAGACATCGGCGCCGGCCTGGACGGCGCCGACGTGACCTTCGAAGGCGTGTTCCGCACGCAGGTGCAGACCCACAGCTCACTCGAGACACACGGTGTCGTGGCCGAGTGGAACGGCGATCACCTGACGGTTTGGGCCTCGACTCAGGGGGTGCACGCCGTCAAGGACGGGTTGACCGGCTACTTCGAGATCCCCGCCACACAGGTGCATGTTCAGACCCCGGTGATGGGCGGCGGTTTCGGCTCGAAGCTCGGCTCCGGCATCGAGGATGCAATGGCTGCGGTGCTCGCTCGCCAGTCCGGCCGACCCGTGAAGATGCTGCTGGAACGGGACGAGGAGCACCTCGATACCGGTAACCGACCCTCCGCGGTCGCCCGCGTCCGCGCCGGCGTCTCCGCCGACGGGCGACTGACGGGATTCGAGGCCACCAGCTACGGCACCGGCGGGATCACCAGCGGCGCCAACTTCCCGTTGCCCTACATCTACTCGGTGCCGAACTCGCGCACCCAGGGATCCGCCATCTACATCAACGCGGGCAACCAGCGTGCCATGCGCGCCCCGGGGCACCCGCAGGGATCGTTCATCATGGAAGCGGTGATGGACGAGCTCGCCGCTCTCGTGAGCATGGATCCCGTGGAGTTCCGCAAGCTCAACGTGCCGACGGATTCGCTCTGGAGCGATCAGCTCGACCTCGGCGCCGAAGCGATCGGCTGGAGTGACAACTGGCATCCACCGGGGGACCCGACTCCGGGACCGATCAAGAAGGGGCTGGGCTGCGCGATCTCGACCTGGGGCAGCGGCGGCGGTCGCACCCAGGCGTTCTGCCGCATCCATCCCGACGGCTCCGTGGAGATGAACACCGGCACCCAGGACATCGGCACGGGCACCCGCACCATCGTGGCGATCGTTACCGCCGAGATCCTCGGCTTGGAGGTCGAGGACATCACCGTCGGTATCGGCAACTCAGACTTCCCGTATTCCGGTTCCTCCGGCGGCTCTACGACGATCCCCTCGGTGTGCCCGGCCGTCCGCGTCACAGCGGGACTGGCGCTCGAAGCGCTGTTCGGTCGCATTGCCCCGGCGCTCGGCGCCAGTGCGGATCAGCTCGAGGCCCGCGTCGGCGGGATCGGCATCGTCGGCGACACGTCGACCTCCTGGAGCTGGAGGGAAGCCTGCTCGCGTCTCGGCACTGAACCGGTCTCCGTCGACGGCCAGTGGCAACCCGGCCTCTCGGCGCGCGGCGTGAACGGCGCACAGTTCGCCGCCGTTTCCGTCGATATCGAAACCGGCGTGGTTACCGTCGACAAGCTCGTTGCGCACCACGATTGCGGCATGGTCGTCGACGAGCTCACCGCGGAAAGCCAGGTCAACGGCGGCTTGATTATGGGACTGAGCTACGCGCTCTTCGAGGAGCGCATCATGGATCGACCGACCGGTCGCATGGTCAATCCCAACCTCGAGACCTACCACATCGCCGGCCCCTCGGACATGCCGGAGTTCGACGTCAACATGATGGATGTGCCCGACCGCGGCGTGCTCGGGCTCGGCGAACCCCCGACGATCCCGACGGCCGCGGCCATCGCCAACGCGGTCGCGAACGCCATCGGGGTGCGCGTGCACTCGTTACCGATAACGCCCGAGAAGGTCGTAGCGGCGCTCGAAGAGGGCCCCGAGGCGACACTACAGGGAACTCGTTTCGATCTTCTCGACGCGGCCATCGCTGCAGAAGGGAGTGAAGGCCGATGAAAGCCTTCGAATACGTTGCTCCGACCAGCGTCGAAGGGGCGGTGAATCGTCTCGAAGAGCGGGCGGGTGAGTCGCAGCCGCTCGCCGGCGGCATGGACATCATCGGACTGATGAAAGACTACGTGCTGCAGCCCGAGCGCATCGTCGCGCTGCGCGACGTCGGCGACTTGCGTGGCATCGAACCAACGGCGGACGGCGGACTACGCATCGGCGCCATGGTGACGGTGGCTGAGATCGCCGCCGACGAGCGCATCCGGGCGAACTGGCCGGCCCTCGCCGCAGCGGCCGGCGAAGTCGGCACGCCGCAGATCCGCAACCGCGGCACCATCGGCGGCAACCTCTGCCAGCGCCCGCGCTGCTGGTACTTTCGCTCCGAAGCCTTCACCTGCCTGCGCAAGGGCGGGGCCGCGTGCTTCGCCGTCGACGGCGACAATCGCTACCACGCCATCTTCGACACCGCCCCCTGCCCCATCGTGCATCCATCGAACTGCGCCATCGCGCTGCAGGCATACGGGGCCGGCGTCACCGTTGCGGGGCCCGGCACCGCCGACGAGCCGGTCAGGCTCGAGAGCATGTCGATGGCCGACTTCTTCGTCCGCCCGGCGCGCAACATCCGCCGCGAGAACGTGCTGACCGAAGATCAGATCGTCACCTCGATCGAGCTACCCGCGGCCGGCGGCGTGTCCGCTACGTACACCATCAAGCACAAGCAATCGCACGACTGGCCGCAAGCGATGGCGACGGCGGTTCTCGAAATGGACGGCACCACCGTGACCTCCGCCAGCATCGTGATGGGCGCGGTGGCGCCGATTCCGTGGCGCTCGGACGCGGCGGAGCAGTCGATCACCGGCCAGACTGTCTCGGTGACCACCGCCGAGGCAGCCGCCGACGCGGCGGTCGCAGACGCCGAACCACTCGACCACAACGCCTACAAGGTGCGGCTCGCTCGCACCGCGGTGAAGCGCGCCATCCTCGAGGCCGCCGGCATCGACTGGGCCACCGGGTAAGCAGGAGGCAATGATGAGCGATTCGAATGTCCAGCCCAAGACGGCCGCCTGCCGCTGCTTTCGCACGCGCATGATGTTTCTCCCGGAGCAAGAAGCCGACCCGCATACCTACGGCTTCGAGTTATCCGATGTGGGCCATGTCTGGTGCCAGAAGACGCTCCGCGTGATGGGCCCCGATGACGGGTTGGTGGCCGAGGAGAAGTGCGAGCCGGGAAGGCAGTGCTTCGAGGGCTTCTGATTCGACCCCGTTCGGTTCCAGCCGCGTAAATCACGCCCCCGCAGGCTGATTTTGTCAGCCCTGCCCGACGCCCGGGGTAGTGTTAGTGTGCTGTCTCCAACATAGCTTGACACTTGCAGAGGGAATTGCGGGCGAGATCAAGGAAGGGCGAGGAAGGCGATGCTTCGGCATCGTCGACGAGCCCTGACGCCGAGATCGCGCGCAATCTCCTCTGCCCGCAGGGTAGCGGCGGGACGGGGCGATTCCTTTGTCGCGGCCCCTCGACGATGTTTGAACATCGCCGTCGTCGCCTCTCCGCGGACTCGCCCCGTCGCGCTCGCTACAAGTGTCAAGCTATGTTGGAGACAGCACACTAGAGTCGGTTTCTCGTCGCCCCTTGTCTGTCGAAATCACGATCACGCGGAGTCAAGATGGAGAACGTTACGATGCGGAAAACTGCTGCCTGGACGGTGCTTGTAACCCTGGCGATCTCGTCGATCGCGATTGCCGCGCCCACGTCGGACCTCGAAGGAGTCTACGTGGAGGCTCGCTCGGCGCAGGTGTTCATCGGCGGCTGCATCTGGAACTCCGAAGCCATGACGATAGGGCGCGAGGCGGTCATGGCATGGCGAATCGACAAGGGCTCCATCGAGGGTGTCGACGTCGCCGGTCTTTCGATCGTGGCCGCGATCGCCGGAGACGAGAACCTGGCGATCAATCCCGAAGCCGCCCGACGCACCGTTCTGTTTGTCGACCACCATGCGAGCAATGCGCAGCAGGAGGCGCTCGCCGACCGCTACGCGACGGACAACGCTCGCATGTTCGGCCAGGTAATCGAAGTCGTCGCCGTGCCGATCTCCTTCGTGGACACGCCCGAGGGCTATCGGGTGAACGCCGGCGACCAGGTGGAGCTCGAGGCCAAGGCGCTGCACGTCGATCACAAGGGCCTCAATCAGTGCGGTGAGGCACAGTGGTACGAGCCCTTCGTCGCGCTGAACGATTCCACTCTGGGCATCGCCGTCGAGCATTCCTATCAGGGCAAGACGCTCAGCACGCGGTGGAGCGACCCCGACAAGCAAAGCGCATTCTTCGGCCGCTTCGGCTCCTCATAGACCTCACACGAACCGACACCAAACATGCCGATTGCCGCCATCTCGGCCGTCGTCGCGATTCTTCTCTGCGCGCCGGTCCCCACTCCTTCTCATTCGACGCCGACCCCGGCCGAAGATTACAAGCTCGCGGCCACCGAAAAGGCCCTCCCCGACGGCCTCAATGCCGCCATCTCGGAGCACGTCCGAACAACCGCTCTGACGGTATCGACGGCGACGGGCGAACCGCTGATGGACCTCTGGTTCGCCGCCGGGCTTCCGGCGGCCGAATCGCCGCCGGTCGATCCGGGAGTGGCCTACGGCACGCTCAACGAAGGGGTCGTGCTCGCCGTCATGCAGGTCCACAGGGAGCATCGCGACTACCGCGACCAGACCGTGCCCGCCGGAACGTACGTGGCGCGCTACTTGCGTCAGCCCGACGACGGCAACCACCTCGGTGAGACCACCTACCGCGACTTCGCCGTGCTGGTTCCGGCATCGGCGCGCACGGCCGGGCCGCAGCGGTTCGACGTGACGCTCGGCCAGGCGCTGCAGCTCAACACGCACCCGCTGGTGTGGGGGCTGTGGCCGGCCGACTTCGTCACCACGGCGGAGCAACCGGGCATCGGCCCGTTCGACGGCGACAAGTGGGCCGTCAAGCTCACGCTTCCCCGCGAGGATGGCAGCTCGCTACCGCTGGCCCTCGTCGTCGTGGGCCACGAGCGGCACTACGATTGATCGTCCGAAAAGCGGTAGTGGATGACCACGAGGTCGCTTACACGCTGTGCCGCGTGCTGCCGGACACCGCCCTGGTGCTGCGCGACACGCTGCGCGAGGCGGACCGTATCTGGGCCCTTCACCTCGGCGCCGAGCTTCATGCGAAGTTGAAGGAATCCATCGACGGCCAGAGCTTTTTCACCGGGCGTGTCCGTCTCGAGCCGGTGCCTCCGGAGCGGGAAATGGTTGGCGTGTGGCTTCCTCTGCCGCCTGATTTTGACACCCATGTGCGCCCCCAATTAGTCGACTTTATCGAAGCTTTCGAAGCCGCGAGGGGAATGCGCGAGCCTCCGGAGGGCTGGCCCGGCTGGCACCTCTGAGCCTACCGAGGGCTGGCCCCGGCGGGCACGAACCTCCCGAGGGCTCGCCCCGGCGGGCACCTCTGAGCCTCCCGAGGGTGGCTCCGGTTGGCGCCTCTGTTGCGAACGAGGCCGGCCCCGCCGGTACCTCGGAGACGCCGGAAGCCGGCCCCGACCGGCGACCGCGACCGCGATAACAGCGTGCTTGACACCCCCAAGTGGCGCACCTATTCTCGGTCTGTTGGAACGCACCCCGATTCTGTATGCTTTTCTCCGACGCCCCTGAGCCGGAGTCCACGGTAGCCGCCGGCGCCGTATCGACGAGAAAGCGACACATCCGCTGCCGGCCGTAGTTTGACGGGGGCTCGCTCCTTTGAAGCCTATGAACTCACTTGAACTGCACCGACAGAACCCTTCCCTCGAACTCGCCCCGATCCTCCGCGTCGTCAAGTACATGGGGTTCGATAGCCACGCGCTCTCCGAGACCGAAGTCGAGAAGGTCCTCCACCTGTACCCGCAGTTCGAACGCGACCCCGAGTTGGTGGTCGGGATCGACGCCGTGTGCCGGTTGGCTGAGCTGGAACCCGATCGACTCGTCGAGATCCTCAGCTTGCATCGTCACGAGATCCCCTTCCTCGGGACCACGGCCCACCCGATGGTGCCGGCCTCCGCGATCGGCATGATCCGCGCCCTGGCCGATGGAGAAGACCCGCTGGCGTCCCACGACGAGCAACTCTTCACGCTCACCGAGATGGCGGAGCGCACCGAGATCAGCCTCGCCAGCCTGTCGAAGTACGTCAAAGAGCAACCCGAGCGCGTTCCGTCGAAGCTCGTCGGCAAGATGCGCAAGTTCCCCAGCGCGGCGATTCCCGTCTTCCAGCAGATCAAGACCGAGAACCTCGGGCGCCGCGGCAACGGCCGGGACCGCGTCGAGCGTCAGAAGGCCGCCGTTTCGCGCCGTTACGCCACCAAGTTCGCCGAGCTCGAGGCGCAACTCGAGGCAGCAGTCGAGGTCTCCAAGGAGCTCTCGCGGACTCTGAACCGGCTGGCGAACCAGGTCCGTCGGGCCCGGGCCGTCGCGGTGTCGGGCTCGAGGGTACACGAGGAACACCAGCCGAAGCGCGCGCGTCGTTCCGGTGGGCATCGTCCCGACACGATCGTCGCCGCCTGCAAGAGAGTGCTCGCCGAGGCCGACGGCCCCATGCGCGTTGCCGACATTACGGAGCGGGTCATAAGCATGGGCACACCGATCAACGCCAAGAATCCGAACGTGACGGTGTCATCGATACTTTCGTCGTACGACGACTTCGGGCGCGTTCGACGCGGCTATTACGAACTGCTGAAGCGCGACGCGGTCGGCGACACCCCGACGGCGGAGGAAGACCTCGACGCCCGCGCCGTGGCGAATGGCGCCGCGACCAACGGAGGCCCCGTCTCGTCTCCCGCTGAATCCTCCTCTCCGACAGAGCCCGCCCCGGAGGACGTGCTCGCCGGTCTACAGGCGGCAGCCGACTCCGAGGAGCGTTCCCACGACGCCGGCGACCGTGGGACGGGAACTCCGAGACTCGACCTCGGACCCTTCGGAGCCGCCGGCTGAGGAGCCACCGAGCGGCCTCCGGCGGCGCACCGGCACGGCGACAATGGCATTTTGTTCTTGGTGCTGGAGGGCAACCTGTGGCACAAATGAGCACAGATCACCGTCGAGGAGCACGCAGCCAGCCCCACCATTCTCCACGGTACGGCAGCCGCTCCGTGCGTCCCGGCCCAAGCTTCTGATGGTGCGAGCATCGTGGTAAGAAACCCAGAGGCAAACAAGAAACTGACGCGAGCCGACCTGATTGCCGCCGCTGTCGAGCGGAATCGAGATATCTGGGTGCGCATGGCATTGCGCATCACGGCGGATCTGCACGACGCGGAGGACGCGGTGCAGGAGGCGATCTCCAAGGTCCTGACCGGGCCGGGGACGCTCATCGACGCCGATTCCGCGGGCCGCTATCTGACCCGCAGCGTCAGCCACTGCGCCATCGATCGCGTGCGCGCCCGCAGCCGGCTCACCGGCTTTGCCGAAGCCGACGAGTCCGGGCCCCGGCTCGCACCGGTGGGCCCCGAACAGGAGGACCGGCTGCTGGCCGCCGAACAAACGCTCGTCCGACGTGAACAACTTCAACGCATGCTCGACGAGTTGCAGACCTTACCGAAGCACCAGCGGGAGGCCATCGAGCTTCTCGTCTTGCGCCAACCGCCGATGAAGTTGCGGGAGGCATCCGAGTACACCGGAGCGCCGATCTCCACGCTGCACAGCCGCCTGCAATCGGCGCTCGACAGCTTGAGAAAAAACCTATCGTAAAGACCCGTATGCACCCGTTACTAGGTTGAAGAGGCCGAACCCCCCAAGGCTTCCATACATACGAGAAATGCGATGCTTTTGAACGCTGAAGAGCTGCTGGCGCTGGTAAACGGGGACACCGAGCCTGATCGGCTGGCCGATTTGCTTGATCGCCTCGAAAACTGCCCGGATAGCGCCGCTGCTCTCCAGGTTCTCGTGACGCTACGCGCCAACCGCGAAGAGGGCCTCGAGGCGCTCCGAGAGGCCGCGGAAACCGATCCCAAACGACTCATACAGCACCCCTCATGGCGTAATCCGGCCAATCCGGCCACACGCTGGGGTATCCAGCCTCTCCGCCTCGCCGCCTCGATCGCGATCGTCGGAATCATGGGCATCCTGGCAGCCACGTCGTTCTTCGGGGTACTGGGAGACCACGTTTCGGTGGTCTCGCTGGCGACGATCGAGTTCCAGGACAACACGGTGCGCGAAGAGGTCTCGCCAATCGAGCCCACCGCGAGAATCGGTGATCCCGCGTTCCGGGACGTCTCCGATGCGATTTCCGAACAGCGTTACGAAGATGCTCGTGTACTCCTGAGCGGGATGTCGCCGGACGATGCCAGCAGGGTCGAGATGTATCGCGGGATGACAGAGTATTTCGCCGGGAACCACGAGGACGCACTCAAATCGTTCGCGAAGGTCGTCAGCGAAGATGACCCCAACGTGCGCCACCAGGCCTCCTGGTACGAGGCCAACGCCTACCTGGCCCTCAATCGGCCAATGGATGCATTGATCGCTTTCGAGAGGCTGAGCTCCGCAAAGGGTCTCCCTTTCGACGTGCAGGCCGCAGCGGCATACCGCGACCTCTGTGAGGCGCTGGGAATCAACAGTTCGGTGGGCACGAGCTAAGACACACCGCCGGAAGCCCCTGCGCCCGGCACCATGTCTCTACGGCCGTCACGCCTCGAAAGAGAGCGCCTACCCCGTTCCTGCTGGTTCCTTCCCCGCGCCGAGACCGGTGCATCTCCGCCCCCTCGAATAACGGTGCTGGAACCGAGATGGGCCAGCCGGTGACGAAAAAGCGCTGCCCCTTGGCCCCCGACGCCCGTTCCCGCGGGTGCCGAAATATCGGCACCTGCCCGCCAAGGTCTTCTCGGGCCGCCGATTTCACGTCATCTCGGCTTCGGCAACCTGCCCGTCGAATTCGCACAAACCCCTATGAGCATAGGGTTTCCTTCTATCGCGGACAGCCTGGCATGAGGCTTGCTATTAAGAGGCGCAGAAGTTCACTGCAGCCAACAAGGAGCTTCACATGCCAAGGATCATCCAGCCGGTGGTATCGCCAAGGGGGCGTATCATCGTACTTACCGGCGCGACCCTGTGGCTCATCGCCGCGATGGTGCTTTCAGCGACACCCGACGGGGTGCGCGCAAGCACCGGCGATGTAACACGCACGTTCGCGACCAACATTGTTCACTCCCTGGACGAGCTCGACGGGGCTCCCGGGATCCTCTACTACCCACGCGTCGCCACGGACGCGCTCGGGCGCGCATACGTCGCCGACGAAGGCCAGCATCACGTCGTTCGCCTGGCTGCCGACCTCCGCACAGCGGAAACCGTCTTCGGCAGGGAAGGCGCGGGCCCAGGCGAGCTTCGGATGCCCCACGACGTCGCCACCGACAGCAAAGGAAACGTCTTCGTCGCCGACCTGGAACTGAACCGCATCATCAAGTTCGCCGACGACGGCACCTTCGTGCGCCAGATTGCGGCACCGGGCGCGGCGTCCCTGCTGGTGGACTCGCAGGATCGTCTCATCGCCTACCCGGCGCCCGGAACGGCCCTCCTGCAGCGCTACGACAACGATCTCGACGAGATCGATACGCTGCTGGAGAAACCCGATCCCAAGAGATATCGGTCGTCGCTGGGCGTGCTCCTTGCCATGGGACGAGACGATCATCTCTACGTGCTCGATCAGGCAGGCCCGACGCTTTCGGTTTACGACCGCGAGATGAACCGGGTCGACGAGTGGAATGTCGAGCCACCGCAGCTCCGCGAATCTATCGACGCCCATCTGGAGACCATGCGGAAGCGGATGCCGGAAGGCTACACCGCGCACTGGAACGGCATTCAGTCGATGGCCATCGACCCGAGCGGCCAGCTTTTGGCTTTCTTCTACCTGGTGAAGGAATCCCCCGACGTCAAATACACCCAGGTGGCCTGGTACCAGGTCGACGGTACCCGCCTGTGGGTTGAAAAACGTAGCGGAAAGGTCCTGAGCGGCGCCCTGCTGCCCGGCGGCCATATGGTCGAAGGAAACGCGGAAGAGGTTTTCGTCCGCAAGCTTCAAACCACCCCCACGACCTCGGGCAACAACTGAGATGCCTCCGACGGCCCAGCGGAACACAAGGAGACAAACGATGAGAAAGCAAGGAAAGCGCAACTGGTTCGATATCGCAACGACGTTGTGGGCGATCACGCTGGTGATCGTCGCCGTCACCTGGGTCGCCACGCCGGTCTTCGCCGGCGGCGGTCCCAACTGCATCGGCGTCTGCGTGGAAGAGGGTCTCTGCGAGGATGAGGGCGGCTGCAAGACCGCCGAGTACGAAGGTGGGCAGTGCGGCGGCGACTGCCGCGATGGCGGCGAGTGGACGTGCCCGATGGGTGTCTAGGCAAGCCTCGCGCCATCACGATTGGCTGCGGTGAATGGCGCGCGCCGGCTGGCGGGTCTTCCCCCCTTGCACCTGCCAACCGGCGCCGCGCCAACCGCTAAACGCTTCGCGGCGAGCCGACGGGCTTGCCGCGAAGCGCTTTTTTGTCCAAAAAATCGGCCCGCCGCGGCGCGCGGGAGGTGAGGCGCGCCGAGGGGGCCGCTTTCTTCGTTGCTATTGCACCCCGTAACGACGCAGCTTCGACTGCAGCGTCGTGCGCGGGATGTCGAGCATCCGTGCCGCTTGGCTGATGTTGCCCTTGGCCATCGACAACACCTTACGCAGGTGGGCGGCGGTGGCACCGTCGAGGCTGAGGCTCTCGCGGCCGGCGCCGTTCCCGGCCCGCGCGAACGAACTCTTCCCGACCGTGCCCGCCGGCACAATCGCCAGGTCTGCAGCCGGGTAGACATCGGTGTTCCAGCCGCTCGAGCCGTCCATCGTCCGGCCGCTGCCGTTGTTGCGCCCGTTGCTCACCGAGCGCCCGTTGCTGTTCGATCTACCACTCCTGCCTGAACGCGGGTTGCCGTCGGACGGCGTGCGTCCGTTGGGGTTCCCGCTCCCGGAGGAGTCGTTTCCGGCCGCCCGAAACGCTCCCTGAAGACCCTCGGTGGCATCGGCCTCAGGTGCGCGCGTGGGCGAAGGAAGCAGCGTCAGCCGGGCGCCCGGCGCATGGCCACGAGGCGGATCCGACAGCCCCGGAAACGGAATGGACTCGATGCGTCCGGAGCAGGCCGTCGCGGCGGCGCGCAGCACGAGGTTGCGCAACTCGCGCACGTTGCCCGGAAACGGGTACCCCAACAAGCTTCCGAGCGCTTCAGACACGAGCTCCAGCGATTGTCCCCAACGTTCCTCGAGAACACGGACGAAGTGACGTGCCAACACAGGGATGTCGTCTAGCCTGTGGCGCAACGGTGGTACATCGATCGTCAGCGACGTCAGGCGGTAGTAGAGATCGCTGCGGAACCGGCCTGCGGCTACGTCCGCCGCGAGATCGCGGTTGGTGGCGGCGATGATGCGTACGTCGATCCGCTGCATGCGTCCCTCGTCGCCGAGTTGCTGCATCTCGCCGTATTCGAGGACACGCAACAAGGCCGCCTGCAGACCCGGTCCCATCTCGCCGATCTCGTCGAGGAACAGTGTCGCCCCATCGGCAATCTCGAAGCGTCCGCGCTGGTCGCGGACGGCGCCCGTAAAGGCGCCACGACGATGCCCGAACAGCTCGCTGGCAATGAGCTCGTCCGGCACCGCGGCGCAGTTGATGGTGCTGAGCGGCAGGTCGTTGCGAGAGCTGACGCAGTGCACCATCTGCGCGATGAGCTCCTTGCCGACGCCGGTTTCTCCCTGGATCAGCACGGGCTCGTCCAACGCTGCATAGCGGCGTGCCAGCATCTCGACGTGTCGAATACCCGGGCTGTGCCCGACGATGGTCTGCTGCAGACCTTCATCGCCGAGGCACCGGCGCGCTTCCCAGGTTGCCAGCATCTCGGCAACCCGCGCAGCATGCTCGTGCGCCGATCCGTTGACGGGCTCGGCCGCCTCCAGACCGACAGTGCCGCATACGCGTCCGGCAAGATCGACCGGAACCTCTACGCCATACGGGTACCGGGACGCCGCGGGATCTCCGGCCGCCTCGACGGTGTGGGCCTGGAGCTTCGCCCAGGCTCGTCGGGCGCCGGGGGCGGTGAGACAATCGCTCGCCGCCGCATGAAGTGCCGCCTCGCGATCCGCATCCTGCGGAGGACGGCATAGGAACTCCAACAGTCCAGACTCGGCCAGGTTACCGGCCTGCATCATGACTCACCTCCCCTTGCTTGTGCCTCCCCCGTCGTTAGGGTCAGATGCACCCCTACATTACATAACGGTCGGGGTGCCTCCCCTTACGACCGCATCTGCATCTGACCGGCATTTTGGCTGCGGTAGGCTGCGGTGATCAGTGCTGATGCGTTCAAGACAGTGCACCAAAAAATGACACATTGCCAGCCCCCCACGGAGGTTCAAGGGCTACAATCGGCGCGACATTCATCACCATGCAAAACAGTGCCCGCGAACTCGCTATCGTTTGCGATCGGAGAGAGCGATGCCTACCCGTCCATTGCCGGCCGGCCTAGTGCTCATGGCTTCCGTCACGTTGCTCGTTCCCGCTGCCGCGACGGCGGGGCCGGAGTTGACGTTTTCGATCGGCGCGATCATCGGCGACTCGCTCACGGACGTCCTCCAGGTGCGCCCCGAGAACCTCACGGAGGGATTCCAGAACGCTCCGTTCTTCGCCGGACGCGTGGGCTGGAGCGCCTTCCCCTTCGCTATCGAGGGGACCTTGGCCTATAGCCCCAGTGCGGTGAACATTGCCGGCGTGGGCAGTCTCGACGCGAACCTCGTCTACGCCGAAGCGGAGCTGCAGATCCTCATCTTGCCGGGGCCGATCGCTCCGTTCGTGGGCGGCGGAATCGGCATCCACTCGATCGATATCCGCTCGCTCATCGTGCCGCGCGAAACCGTCGTCGGCTACACCCTCGGCGGCGGACTCAAAGCAGCGTTCGGCTCACTCGGTCTGCGCGTGGACCTGCGCGACCACATCACGCCCCTGAAGGTCGCCGACCTTAGCGACGAGTTCCTCACCGTGATCGGCATCGTCAACAACACGACGATCCACAATGTGGAGTTGTCCGGAGGGATCACCATCCGCTTTTGAAGTAGGCGAGCGCGGAGAGGGGCGATGGCTGCGTTGCGCTTGTTTCGATCGCTTCCGCGTACTGATGTACGCGTCCGCTCACGAAGACGGCGCGCGCCTTGCCCTCGCCCCTCTCCGCGCCCGCTGCAGGTTTCTGTCGGGTTGCGGGGGCACCTCGGGTGCTCCCGCGCCTCGGCCGGCTGCTTCCACCGGCGCTAACGGAGATTCTGGCGGAAGAAGCGGACTACCAGGAAGGCGTCGATGAGATAGAAGGGGGGGCGGCCCAGGGTGTAGTGGCCGCACGGGAGGATGGCCCGGCGGAAACCGACCTCGGCGTCGCGCAGGGAATCGGCGAGGGCCTGCGCGTGCTGCGGAAGGAAGATCGGGTCGTAGGCTCCGGAGACCAGAAGCAGGGCGGGCTGCCGGTCGTACAGGCGGTCGGTGAAATGAGCCGGAGAGATCGGTGCCCAGCAGCGTCGCAGGGTCTCCAGGTCGATGTGCCCGTCGAGGCTCTCGCGGACGTGCCGCGTCGCCAGACCCTCCCACACGACATCGGCGAAGTACCCGGCGACATGATTGAATGCGGCGGCGTCGATCCCTTCCTCGTGTGTGAGGGCGAGGAAGCCGACACAGGATCCGAGGCTCGTGCCCATCAGGCCGATGCGCCGGTATCCCTGCGCCCGCAGCCAGGCCACCGCGAGGCGAACTTCAACCACCGCCCGCCGTACCTCCTGTAATGTCAATCCCAGCACCGGGCTGACCATGGCGTCCGCTCGCACCATACGCGGGGGGCGGCGATCCTCGTGGTAGGGCAGCGTCATTCGCAAGGCATCGAAACCGAATCGGCTGAGAATTCGGCACGCGCCCACCATCGAGTCTTCGTCGGCATTCCACTGCGGGATCACGACAATGGCGCGGCCGTCCGCGTCCGCGGCCTCGAACATGCGCGCCGACGCCCGCCGCACTTCGGGATCCTCGCTCGGAAGCGGAGAGTCGAAGGTGAGCCGGTGGCCGTCGAAGACCGCGCCCGACATCGCGCCGATCCGGTAAAAGTCGGTACTCGCGCGGCGCATCTCGGCCGCCATATCTGCCAGCTCCGAGCCGTCCGACACGCGCTGCGGATCGACGAGGCCCGCGAGATGATCGACGCCCAGTCCGAATTCCTGGGATCGCCGATCGTCCGCGTGATCGTCGAAGATCGAACGCTCCCATCGGTGAAAGAAACGACGCAGCATGGCCCGCCGATGCTAGCAGGGCGCCGAAGCCGCGCCGACAAGGTGGCAATAACGGCCCGCGCTCGGTAGATTGCCGGCGGGCACTTACGTCGCCGGACAAGGGAGAGTTCGTCATTTCCGCATCGCCCCTGCCGCTACGGCGGACGAAAATCGTCTGTACGCTCGGCCCCGCCACGGAGAGCTTCGAGCAGATTCGCGCCCTGTTCGAGGCGGGCATGGACGTTGCCCGCCTGAACTTCTCGCACGGCACCATCGAGTGGCACCGTGAGCGGGCCCGCATGCTTCGGGCAATCTCCGAGGATGCCGGACGGCCGATCGGCATTCTCCAGGACCTGCCGGGACCCAAGATCCGCGTCGGCGAGTTTCCCAAGGGTCCGGTGAAGCTCAAGGCGGGGAACACGTTCATCCTCAGCACCGACCCGGTCGACGGCAACAAGCGACGCGCCTCGATCAACCATCCCGAGCTCGCTGAGCAGGTACAGCCCGGCGACCCGATCCTTCTGTCCGACGGCAACATCCAGATGACGGTGGAGTCGATCGACGAGCGCGGCATCGTCTGCAAGGTCACGGTGGGCGGCAGGCTCGGTCCGCACAAAGGCGTGAACCTGCCCACCCGCTCGCTCTCGATCCCGGCGATGACCGCCTACGACTACGAAGCTCTCGCCGCCGGTCTCGACATGGGCGTCGACTTCGTTGCCATGTCCTTCGTTCGCACCCGCGACGATGTCGAGCTGGCCCGCCAGGCGATGCGTGATCACGGCCGCGAGATTCCCATCATCGCCAAGATCGAAAAACACGAGGCGGTGGCCAATCTCGACGACATCATCGGCGCCGTCGACGGCGTCATGGTGGCGCGTGGCGACCTGGCGGTCGACATCCCGCTCTGGGACGTACCGCAAGTGCAGAAACGAGTCATCGCGACGGCCAACAACGCAGCCAAGCCCGTGATCACGGCAACGCAGATGTTGCTGTCGATGGTCGACTCGCCACGACCTGCCCGCGCCGAGACCAGCGACGTCGCCAACGCCCTGTACGACGGCACCGACGCCGTCATGCTCTCGGAGGAAACGGCCATAGGCCATCACGCCGTCGAGGCGGTCGACGTGATGGCGAAGATCTGTATCGCCACCGAGCGCGAGCGCTACAAGCCGGGCACTTTCAACAGCCTGCCGGAGCACCGCCGGCACCTCGTCCCGGACACGGTTGCCGCGGCTGCGTGCATGGTTGCCCGGCTCCTGCAGGCAACGGCACTGGTCGTCCCGACCCGGACCGGAAGCTCGGCGATAAAGATCGCCGCCTGCAGGCCCACCCAGCCCATCGTCGCCATCGGAACCCACATCGAAGCGGTCAGTCGAATGACGCTGATCTGGGGAGTGATACCCATCTACGGTGAGGAGCTATTGACCCACGAGTCGATGCTCATGGAGGTCGAGCGGCGCGGCGAAGCAGCCGGCCTGCTCCACGACGGCGACCTCCTCGTGGTCACCGCGGGATTTCCGGTGGGTGGGCCCGGCAGCACCAACACGGTTACCGTCAAGACCGTGGGCGAACAGTTGATCACGATCGGCTCGGAATGACGATGAGCTATTCCGCCATCGGCGCGAGGCGGTCCGAATCCGCGCGGACACACCTGGCGCCCACCACGGCCCGGTGGCACTGTTAGCCCCTCAACGGAGGCAGCTTGAACGATTCTTCTCGCGGCATCGAACATACGCACCGTCGCCTGTCCACGCGGGTGGAGTGTTTCACCGAATCCGTGATTCGGGAGATGACGCGAAAGGCCATGGTGCACGACGCCATCAACCTGGCGCAGGGGTTCCCCGACTTCCCAGCCCCGTCGGCGATCAAACAAGCGGCGATCGACGCGGTGAATGCGGACGTCAATCAATACGCCATCACCTGGGGGGCCAAGAGCATCCGTGATGCGATCGCCGCGAAGTTCGGCGCCGACGCCTCGCTGGAGATCGACCCCGAACGCGAGCTCACCGTCACCTGCGGGGCGACCGAAGCGATGATCGCCACCCTCCTCGCACTCATCAATCCGGGAGACGAGGTCGTCGTCTTCGAGCCGTTCTACGAGAACTATGGTCCAGACTCGATCCTCTCCGGGGCGAGCGTGCGCTACGTCCCACTGCGGGCGCCGGATTGGGAGATGGACCCCGCCGAGCTCGAGTCCGCCTTCAACGAGAAAACAAAAGCGGTCATCATCAACACGCCGAACAACCCCACGGGCAAGGTGTTCTCGGACGAGGAGCTTGAAGCCATCGCCCGCCTGTGCCGCCGATTCGACGTCATCGCCATCACGGACGAGATCTACGAACACATCATCTATGGCGAGCCCGATGCGCCGCTGCAACACCGCTCGATGATCACGTTCGACGGCATGCGCGACCGCACCGTCGTTATCAACGGTATGTCCAAGACCTATTCGGTGACCGGCTGGCGCGTGGGCTGGACGATCGCCGAACCGGGGATCACGGACGCCATCCGTAAGGTCCACGACTTCCTGACGGTCGGCGCCGCGGCGCCGCTTCAGGAAGCAGGCGTCGTCGCCCTCCGCCAACCCGCTGCCTATTATGATGAGCTCCGCGATGGATACCGGGCCCGGCGGGACCTACTGTGCGAGGCGCTGGAGCGCGCCGGTTTCGGCTTCACCGTGCCGCGGGGCGCCTATTACGTGATGACGGACATCAGCTCCTTCGGCTACTCGGACGACCTTGCATTCTCCCGGTTTCTCGTGGAGAAGGTGGGCATTGCCGTCGTTCCGGGCTCCTCTTTCTACAACGCCCCGGAGCGCGGATCGCAGCAGGTGCGCTTCGCCTTCTGCAAGCGGAGAGAAACGCTCAGGGCTGCAGCCCAACGCCTCGAAAAACTTCGATAACCCGGGAGTCGCTCACATGGCAGTACTCAAGCAAATCACCGTCTTTCTGGAGAATGTTCCCGGCCGTCTGGCGACGCTGTGCAATACCCTCGAGGAGCGCGGGGTGAACCTGCAAGCGATGACCACTTCCGAAGCTTCGGAGTACGGCGTCGTGCGCATGATCGTCGATGACGTCGACACCGCCACCGATGCCCTACGACACGTCGACCTGCCGTTCTCGACCGTCGATGTGCTCGGCATCGAAGTCACCGACGAGCCCGGTGCGCTCGGCAAGGTCGCCGTCCGCCTCGCCGGCGCCGGATTGAACGTGGATTACGCCTACGTGACCGTAGCCAGCAAATCGGGCAACGCTCTGTGCGTCTTCAAGGTGCCCGACCCGCAACGGGCCGAGGAGATGCTGGCCGAAGGCTGATCGCCGGCGCCGGACGGCTCCCCGGCCGCGAGCTCGGGAAGCCCGGCAGCAACAGGTGCACCATGGTCCCCCACCCGATTATCGTCGATTTCGCGGTCGCGCTGTTGGTTACCTCGGTTGCGTTCGACCTCCTCGCGTCGATCGTCGAGGAGCGCGACCTACGCGTGGTGTCCTGGTGGACCCTCATGATCGGCACCGTCGCCGCCGCCCTATCGGTCGTATCCGGCTACGTGGCCGCCAACCTGGCCGGCGACGAGGCCCGCGTGGTCGAGACGGTTACCCTGCATCGCAACCTGGGAATCACCACTTTGGCTTGCTTCTCGAGTTGTGCGCTCTGGCGGATCCGCCACCCCGGGACCTTTCCGCGGCGTTACCGTGACGCCTACTGGGCATTGACGGCCATCGGCATGGCTGCACTGGTGGTTACCGCCTACTTCGGCGGAATCCTCGTCTTCCGCCTGGGGGTCGGCTACCTGCCGCCATCCTGACCGCGCGGCGGTCAGCGCGACGCCACACCGGCCCGACGACGGATGCGTTCGAAGAGAGCCGGCCCGCTGGCCGGTTCCCCGGAGAGTTGACACTCCGGAACCGACTTGTTTAAAGTACGGCCGGAGTTCGACGCAGCGCTCAAACGCTCAGTCGACAGGCCGTAAACCCTCGGGATGGCACGGCGTTTTCCCCCGCCAACGCCCCCACGCCTGGTGGGACGAAGGCCTGTTCTCGTGGCTCACGGGCCCGCGCTCGTGAGCCACTTTTTCGTCCCCTCGAACTCCCCCGCTGAGCGGTAGTCGCCTCCCCGTAGAGCCAGTGGTACGCTTGACTCTACCGGCGCGCAGCCCCCCCCAACCGGCTCCTTCTCGCGACGGTTTCGTTGGGTCCGGCTGTTCATATCCTTCACCGATTCGAGAGGCCAACCCGTGTTCGCAGACCGGTTACAGCTGCTTGGAACCGAAAACGCCTTCAAGCTCGCCGATCATATCGGCCGCGTCCAGGCGGATGGTCAGACTGTCGTCAAACTGAACCTCGGGGAGCCGGATTTCGATGCCCCCGCACACGTCGCCGCCGAGGCCAAGGCGCAGATCGATGCCGGCAACGGCCACTACTGCCATCCCGCCGGAATCGAACCGCTTCGACGCGCCATCGCTCATCAGGTGAGCGAGACGCGGAGATTGGACATCGACTTCCGCCGCGTGGTCGCCCACCCGGGCGGCAAGCCGTCGATCGCCTACAGCATGCTGGCCTACGTCAATCCCGGCGATGAGGTCATCTACCCCAGCCCCGGCTTTCCGGTCTACGAGTCGTGGGTAACGTTCGTCGGCGCCAAGCCCGTGCCCATGCGGTTGAAGGAGTCCGCCGGCTTCGCCATGACGGCCGATGATCTCGCCGCGCTGATCACGGACAAGACGAAGGTAATCATTCTCAACTCACCCGCCAATCCGACGGGAGGCTTGATCGAGCCCGACGCCCTGGCGGAAATGGCGGCCGTCATTCGCGACAAGGCGCCCGCCGACGTGCGCGTCTACTCCGACGAGATCTACGAGAACATCCTCTTCGATGGACGCACGCACTCGAGCATCGCCTCCGAACCCGGCATGGAGCCGATCACGCTCATCGCCTCCGGGCACTCGAAGTCGTTCGCCATGACGGGGTGGCGCCTCGGATACGTCGTGCTGCCGACGATCGAGGAGGCCGAGATTTTCAAGAACTTCAACATCAACCTCATCTCGTGCACGCCCCCGTTCATCCAGGAGGCGGGCCGCGTGGCGTTGGAGAGCCCCGAGAGCGCCGCGGCGATCAACAAGATGGTCGACGCCTTCGACTCGCGGCGTAAGGTCGTGGTCGAGACCCTCAACAACATACCGGGGATCTCCTGCATCATGCCCAAGGGCGCGTTCTACGTCTTTCCGAACGTCGCCGGGGCGTGCGAATCGCTGGGGGCAATCGAAGCGTTCGAGAACCTCCCGGCCGACCAGCAGGCAAAATCGAGCCCGTCCACGCTGCTGCAGATGTTCGCCCTCTATCGCTACGGGGTCGCGACGATGGACCGGCCTTCGTTCTGCCGCATCGGTAGCGAGGGTGAGCACTACCTGCGCCTGAGCACGGCTACGGGCCTGGATCAACTGAGCGAGGGCCTTTCGAGACTCGAGGCCGCAGTCAACGATCCCGACGGATTCGCTGATTTCGTCGCGCAGGGAGTTCCCGCCTGACCGAGGGATCACGAGACGGCGAAGCGTAACGCATCGCAAGCACGTAGGATTGTGCGGGGTCCCGCATTGTCGCCGGGACCCCGCCCCGCCCACACCCCGAAGGCCCGATCTCGTCGCGAGGGTCCGGCGGTGCGCTGAACGGAGATCATCTTGAGCCTTGGGAAGGTATTCGTAACCCGTCGCATCCGCGAGGCCGGCCTCGACCTGCTGGCCGAAGCAGGCGCCGAGTTCCGTGTCTGGCCGGGAGCGGAAAACGAAGGCCCGACGCCGGAAGAGGTCATCGAGGGCGCGCGTTGGGCCGACGTGCTGCTGTCGCTCCTGACCGAGCCGATCGGCCGCGAGGTGATGGAAGCGAACCCCATGCTGCGCGGTGTCGCCCAGTTTTCGGTCGGCTACGACAACATCGATACGAACGCGGCCACAGAGCTCGGCCTCCCGGTGAGCAACACCCCCGGAGTGCTGACGGACACCACCGCTGATCTCACCTGGGCACTGCTGCTGGCAGCATCCCGCAACATCGTTTCCGGTGATCGCTACATGCGCGGGGGTCATTACAAGCTCTGGGGTCCGAACCTTCTGCTCGGCGAGGACGCCTCGCCCGGCGGGGACGAGCGTCGCAAGGTCCTCGGCGTGATCGGTTTCGGACGAATCGGCCAGGCCGTGGCGCGCCGCGCGCAAGGGTTCGATATGGATGTACTGGCGTACGATCCTTACGCGCGCGACCAGATCGAAGCCGACGAGCAGGCCCAATGGGCCGATTTCGAGGCGTTGCTGGAGAGCTCGGATTTCATCACCATCCACACGCTGCTGAGCGAGGAAACGCGACACCTCATCGACGCCGCAGCGTTCGAGAAGATGAAACGGTCTGCATACATCGTCAATGCCGCCCGGGGTCCGATCATCGATGAGGCAGCGCTGGTGGAGGCTTTGAACTCCGGACAGATAGCGGGCGCCGGGTTGGACGTTTACGAACGGGAGCCGGAAATGGTCGCGGGCCTGGCGGCCTGCGGAAACGCCGTGCTGCTACCACACCTGGGGAGCGCGAGTCGGGGCACCCGAGACAAGATGGCAACCATGGCCGCCGACAACGTCCTCGCCATGCTGCGCGACGAGAAGGCGCCGAACTGCGTCAATCCGGAAGTCTACGAAACGGCCGCCTACGCCGGGCGAAGAGTTACCTGACCCGTTAGACTCCCAGCGAGATAACAAGAGGGGAAAACGTGCGCTTCAAGGAGTCGGAAATCGATAACGCAATGCACCTGCGCGCCGGCGGACTCGCCTGGGGTCCTGAACCGGGCCACTATGTGTTCGACATCAACGGCGTAGTGCGGGCCGGGTCGCCGTTTCAAGCCGGGATCTTCTTGATCCACAGCACCAATACGTTCGAGGCCATGGTCGGCGGGCAAGACGAGATGTTCGAGAACTTCGTCTGGCTGCCTACCTGGGAGGACTGTCGCACCTGGCTCAAGGAGAAAGAAGTGTCGGACGAGCGCGTCCTCGCGGCATGGAAGCGTGGTTGCGACGCGGGCCTGAGCGATCGCGAGGCGCTGTACGCCCTCATCGCGAAGGTTCTGGAAGGGAGCGTCACGGCGAAATGACGCGGAGCCTCGCGTTCATCTTGCTGCTTGCTCTCGCGGCGCAAGGCTGTGGAGAGACGCCGCGACAGTTCCGCCCACTACCCTCGGCGCTCGGTGATATCCGTGGCGTGGCGATGGGGTTCGAGAGGCTCCTGCCACTGGGCCCCCAGGAAGGCATCTATGCCGGCTGGATCAGGCTCGACAACGGCGACGTCGTGGGCCTCGGCACATTCAACGTCAACGCCGCGGGCCAACCGATCAACAGCGAAGGTCAGGTCATCGACCGCTTCAGCAGCGGGGTCAGCCTGTTCAACTCGGTCAGCATCGTCATCACGGTCGAGCCCACCGGAGGAGCGGGCCCTGACGCCGGCGGCGGGGCCATCCTGCAGGGGCCCTTCCTCGACGGCATCGCGGAGCTCAGAGTTCCGGCACCGCTGTTCATCGAGCAAGCCTCTGGAAGCTACCGCGTATTCACGCCCACCGACGGACCCGACACGAACGAAAACTCCGGCGTCTGGAGCGTCGACACCGACGGCAACCCGACCCTCTTGCTACCGCCGCTCAACAACGTCTATTCGTACGAGGCCTACATGGTCATCGACGGGCAGCCGGTGACGATGGGTCGCTTCCTCTTTTCGGACCGAGCCGATTTCATCAATTTCTTCAGTGGACCGGAGCCGGCCCCCGATGTTCCCGGTGAAGACTTCCTCCAGAACGCCCCGGGAGGCCTCGTGTTTCCCACCGACCTGTCGGGGACGACGTTGCTTCTGACCCTCGAGCCGACCTTCGATGATACGGTCGACCCTTCACAGCTGGTGGTGTTGGAGGCGGTGATGCCGGCGGGCCTCCAGGGAGGCGAAACGGTCGCGTTGACCAACCGCACGGGGAGTTTCCCCACCGGAACGGCGGCGATCTTCTGATGCGACACGCAGACAGCCGAAACCGAAGGCGCCCGCGCCCCCAAACCTTGGTGCTGTTGGCCGCCGGACTCGCGGTGTGCGCCGGGCTGCCGTCAGAGGCCCATGCCGGGACGACGGCGTTCGTCGGCCTCGGTCGCATGGCGACCGCGGTGATCTCTCCTCCTGCTCCCGAGCCAACGACTCCGGAGCCGACCGCGCCGGAAGTGGCGCAGCAGGAGGAAGGCCAACGGGAAGCTCCGCCGTTCACCGACCCTGCCTCCGGCGCCGTGTTTTCGATCTTCGGCGGATCCGTTTTTTCCGGGTCGAGCGCGTTTCAGACGGGCGCGGCACTCGCCTACTTCTTCGGTGAGAAGGCGACCTTCGGGTTCGAGGTGGAAGGCAACTTCGTCTTCGGCCCGGGCGGCAGAGTAGGCCAAGTGATGGGGAGCTTCGTCGTTCAGACCGGCGCCCGCACTTCCAAGTTCGTGCCTTACATCGCGGGCGGCGCCGGCTACCTGACTGCTACCTCGAAGCTACCGGACGCTACTCAGGCGGTGCTCGACGACCTCGGCGTCGTCCGGGAGCCGGAAACGGAGCGGGCACCCTTCGTGCACTTCGGCGGCGGGCTGCGCTTTTACATCAAGCCCACAGTGGCCTTCCGTGCCGACGTGCGCTTCGCCCAGGTCGCGCTTGACCTCAGGGTCGTAGGAAGAAGCAACTACCCGATGCGCCGGATTGCCGGGATGCTGAGCTGGGATTTCTGAGGCAAGGGTCGCTCGGGCCGTTGGTGCGGGCCGGGTCTTCGCGTCGAGAAAAGTGACGGACGAGCGGCCGCCGGACCGGCCGCCGGCCTGGGAGTCGAGCGAGGGGTCCCCTGGTTTTTCCCCTTCCGTCCAACGGTCATCCCATTTGGCGAGCCGGCCCGACCGCCGCTCGTCCGTCACGCCCATCATAGTTAGCAAGCGCGATGCCAAACCGGGGGCGGCGCTGCTGCTCGCGCTCTCGCAAGGAGCCGAAACCTCCGTAGACGTGGCCTCGGGCCCGCTACGGGTCCTCGAAAAACGAAACTTCGGGCACCGAGAGACCTCGCCACGTGTCCGAAGAGCGGCAAGTGTCCGCATGTCGACGCCCGCCGGCGGTCACATCGTGGGATGGGAATGACGCTATGTCGTCATTCTGGTGCGTCGTGCTCGCCGATGCCGTATCGACGCAACTTGTGATAGAGCGACGTACGCGGGATCCCGAGCAACTCGGCCGCGCGCGACTTGTTGCCTCCGCTGACCGCCAGAGCGCGGCGGATGTGCGCCTCGACCAGTCGATCCAGCGGAACGACCGACGAGTCATCCGGAGCCGTCACGGAGCCCTCCGATGGGTCCGGATCCGGGCGCGACTCGGCCGGGCCGGGCGGCGAAGCGAGCGGTCGGCCGGAGAGTGACGGCGCCAGATCGGTCACCTGCACGGCGTCGCTTTCGGCGAGCACCGCCGCCCGGTGGACGGCGTTGCGCAGCTCGCGCACGTTCCCCGGCCAGTCGTGTTCCTGGAGCTTTCGCAGTGCCGGCGCCGTGAATCTTTCCGGACCGCGGCCGTTCGCAAGCCGAAACGCGCGCAGGAAATGCTCCGCCAGCAGGGGAACATCTTCCACGCGCGCCCGCAACGGCGGGACGCGCACGTCGAAAACGTTGAGACGAAACAGGAGGTCCTCGCGGAAGCTCCCCGCGGCAACGAGGTCGGGCAGGTCCTGATTGCTGGCCGCGATGATGCGAACGTCGATGCGCCGGGTGCCCCGTTCCTCTCCGACCTTCTGAACCTCGCCCTGCTCGAGGACCCGCAACAGCATCACCTGGAGCCTTGGGCTCATCGACTCGACCTCGTCGAGAAACAGGGTGCCGCCGTCGGCCAGCTCGAGCTTTCCGGCCTTGTCGCGATGCGCCCCCGTGAAGGCGCCGCGGACGTGCCCGAAGAGCTCCGACGCAAGCAACTCTTCCGCGAAGGCGCCGCAATTGACGATGAGTAACTCCTGGTCGCGCCGGCTGGAAAAATAGTGGATGGCGTGGGCCAACAGCTCCTTGCCGACGCCGCTCTCACCCGTCAGCAGCACAGGCTCGCGCGTCGGCGCCACACGTTTGACAAGGGTCTCGATGTTGCGGATGGCGTCGGAGATGCCGACGATCTCCACGTTGTAGCCGCGTCTACGCGAGAACTCCGAAAGCCACTGCCGGGAGACGAACAAGGACACCGCCTCGGCAAGGTCCTCGAGACGGCCCTGATGCTCGGCATCGTAATGACCGAGCTGCAGCGACTCGACGGAAAGCACGCCGATGGGCTTTCCCTGCAGGCGAATCGGCACCGCGAGATTTGCTCGTGCCCCTTTGAAGGCACGGAAATAGTAGGGATCCTTCGCCACATCGTTGGCCAGGTACGGCTCGTTGTTGCGATAGACCCAGGTGATGATCCCGGGTGATTCCTTGTCCTGGGCGAGCAGATTGGGCAGCTCGTCCAGCAACTCGCCTTCCTCGTGGGCCGAGACCACGCGTACTTCGTCGTTTTCCTGTTCGAGGACGTAAATGCTCCCGAAGTCGCTGCCGGTCAGCTTGCGCGCGACGTCCACGAAATCGGCCATGATCCCCTTGACCGTCTGATCCCGCCGCGGCCAGCCGTCGACAACGATCTTGTGGAGGATCTCCTGAGAAAGCGCGGTCGCTCGGGTCATGGGCTCATTGTAGTGGGGCGGTCGCGTCTCGAGGGACGCTCGGTGGGCCGTCAACGCGAAACTGATACGACGATGGATACCAGTGCAACGCCCACGACTCGAGGATATTGCTTCCGAGTACGGCGATCGGAGCGACACCCCCATCGACACCCCACCCGGCCAGCGAGGCCGGACGCCAGGAGACGTCGGAGCGCCATGCTCCCAGCATCAGATTCGCCGGCGCCGAATTGCTCCCCGGAAGCACCTCGAAGGAGTCGGAGTCCAACCGTGAGGTCTCGCCCGGATCGATCCCCGCGGCGACGACAGCGTCGGACACGCGGGGAAACAAGAGCACCTGTGTCCCCACGCCTTCGCGCGCCACCCGCGCCCTCAACCAGGCGAGCGTGGAGCCGGTCAACGGGGCGGAAAGCGAGTCGACGTCGGCGGCACGAGGGGGCGGGGCGATGATCAGTTGGGCGCGCAGCGGGAGCAGCGTCCAGCGCGCACCGACCAGCAGATCAGCCCCGATCACGCCGTCAACCCCGGGCGGCGCGTCCGCGACGGCGACCACGACGCTGCGCACGGAGAGGTCACCGAAATCCACTGAGGGAATCGCCACCTGGCGTGACGAGAGAATCGAGGGCCAGCGAGATGTCGCAGCTCTGCCGCCCCCGGGCGCTCCATCAACCGGCAACCCAACCGCGCGGACAAGCTCCTCGGAGATCAGGCTCTGACGAAACGTGAGGTCGAGCTTCAACCGGGCTGCGCTACCTGAGACGACCGCTTCCACCGCCCAGCCTCCGCCTTCCAGCGGATGCATCGGGAGGATCTCGGGCCCACCCGTCCACTGCTGCGGCGGGCCTTCGATTCGAGCGGCTGCCGCTCCCATAGCGTCCGCGGCCCGGCCCCGCGAAGTCCCACGCTCCGCGGCTCCCCAGGCGAGCATCTCGCGTCCGGCCGCGGCGGCGTCTCCAGCCACCCAGGCCGCGCTGGCGAGCACCGCGTGCGCGACTCCGGCTCCCTCCTCGGCGGCCAATCCCGCTCGCGCCATTTCGACGGCGGTACTCCAATCGGCCGCGCTCGCCCGCGCCACCGCCACGCCGACGTGTCCCTCGACGAGGCCGGCCTCCAGAGCACGGCGGAAGTGAGTCTCCGCACTGCGCACGGCGCCGTTGCGCCATAGCGCCCAGCCGTATACCAGGTCTGCCTGCGGTCCGCTGTATTGTCGCTGCAGCAGTTCGGCGCGCGTCAGCGCCTGCCGGACCCGATCCTGTTCGAGCAACGTACGGACTTCGCTGATCGACGGAGCCAACGTTCCGGCGTCGGCAGCGAACTCGAACCTACACCCCCCCAGCATCGCGCAAAGGGTGCCAACGATGATCAGTGTCCGGCCCGGGCTTCGGGCCCGGCCATTTTCACTTTCCCCGCGCGATGGTATATTCACGCCGATAGGGATCTCCATGAAGCTGCGTAACTACATCACGCGCTGGCAGGAATTTCGTGAATGGTCGGAGACCAACCGACCCGAAATCATTTCGGATGTGGAGAGCCTGGGCCACGAGCTCCGGCATTCCATCGAAGCCTACCGTCAGGCCAGGGGGCCTGAAGAGCGGCAGGACACGATGGATTCGATCAAAGCCTACTACGACGAAGTTGTTGAGTGGCATATGCGCGAGATCATCGCGAAACTCGACAACGTTTAGGCCATCATCGCTCCCATTGTCGCGAATCCGACAGCTTAGAACCTTGACTGCAGCCTTGTAGGTGGGCTTCGGCCGAAGACCGTAAAGCAGTGGACGGCCTGGCGAAGGACAACGAGGCAGGAGTCGAGGACGACTTCGACACGATCGCTCGACTCGCGAGCGACTTTCGTGCATCCCGTGTTGTGCTGACGGCCGTCGAGCTGAATCTCTTTTCGCTTCTCGGAACCGAACGGCTGCAGACGGAGACCCTTGCGCGGCGCGCACACGCGCAAGAGCGCGGTGTCGAGCTGCTCGCAAACGCCCTCGTCGGACTCGGGCTCCTATCGCTCGATGAGCATGGATACGCGTGCACCCCGTCGTCTCGCCGCTATCTCGACGAAACTTCTCCCGACTACCGGGGCCGTGTCATCCGGCTGGCGAGCTGGTGGTGGACACGCTGGTCGGATCTGACCGACATCGTCCGCAACGGAAACGCGCCCGACGGCCCTCCGACGGAGATGCTGGAAGATTTCACCCTCGCCATGCAACAGGGCAAACCGCGGGCCGGCTCCCTGTTGGCAGAGAAGCTCGACCTCCACGGAGTATCGCGAATCGTTGATCTCGGCGGCGGACCGGGAGCCTTCGCGGAAGCTCTGGCGGCGACGTTGCCGGAAGCGCAGATCGTGGTCGTCGACAGACCCGAGGTCATCGACATCGCTCGGCGCCACCTGCCGGCGAGCCTCCTCGACCGGCGAATCGTCTTCGTCGCCCATGATTTCGTCAACGAAGGAATCCCCCTCGCCGGCGACGCGCCGGCTCCCTACGACCTGGCAATACTCTCGTCGGTTGTCCACCTCCTCGGCGAGGAAGAAAACGCTGCTCTGCTGAAGCGGGTGCGCGACGCTCTCGCCCCCGGCGGGCGCATCGCAATTCGCGACTTCCTCGTCGACGAAAAGGGTGTCGCCCCGCTCGACGCTGCTTTGCTCGCGGTCACGATGCTCGTTTCGAGCCGTCGAGGGCGTTGCTACAGCTTCGCCCGCATCAAGGAATGGCTCCACGCGGCCGGGTTCGGCGAGGTGGAGAAGAGCGAATTCGACGGACCGGCAGTGTTGATCACGGCCCGCCGTGCGTAGCCGCGGCACCGCTTTCTGCACCGACGTACGCCCACGCCGAAACCTCGCGCGCCGACAGGACCGTCTTCACCTGTAGGCTCAGACGCTCGTATTCGCCATCCTCGGTGTTTTCGAACGCGTCCAGCTTGGCGATGTCGGACGGCTCGATGCCTTCGAGCAAGAGGCCGACGATCATCGCGCCAGCCTGCGCGACGGCCCGGAAACAGCCCGTCTCCGGCGTCATGCGGCGCGAGAATCCTCCCAGCACCGCGGGCTCGGACGGCGGCACGCGTCCGAGAACCTGGCGCAGGACCGGAGGTTTGCACAGCTCACCGTAGACGAACAGGCTCGTCGGCACTCGAAACTCCGTTGCCCGAGTCAGGGACCGTCCACCTCCGACGCGGCGCTGTCCAAACGGTCGGCCAGCTCGATGAGCTTGCGCCGCTGAGGGAAACTGAGGCTCGCGCCGACGTCTCGCTCGAGGTCCCGCAAGACGGCCGAGGCGTCGAATGCAAGCTGCGCGAGACGGTCGCAGTCGACACCCGAGTGACCGGTGGATCCATCGGAGGCGCCTTTCCTCCGGCCTCGGGCAGTCTTCTTCGCCCCGCCGGCGCTGGTCGTCGTCTTGTCCGTACCGGCGCCGCGTGACTGGTCCTCCGTCCAGCGCTCCAGCTCCCCGGGATCGAAGCGGACGTTGAAACCGATCTTGCGGTACGGGACCCGGTCGAGCCGCACCCACTCGTACAACGTCTTGGGGCGAATCCCGAGGTACTCCGCAGCTTCTTCGACCTTCCAGAGACCCATTGCACCTCGGAATTGTGGAGACGGCGTCCTCAACAAGTACGCCCACGCTACCGCCGCGTCGTCGTCCCTTCAAGCGCGTCCGTTGCCGCCTCCCGACGCGGCGACTATACTCGAATTTCTTTTCAGGATTTGTGAGTCGACGCCCTCTCGCCCCCGTTCACGGCCATGACCGACGCCTCCGAAGCGCAGCTCAACGTCACCCCCTTGCGCCCGACCCACGTCCTGCGCAGCGAGCACCGCCAGATCGACGAGCAACTCGACGTGCTGTCCGCCGCGCTACGCCGTCTCGGCGATGGAGGGCCTGCCCCCGACGTGCTGGATCGGATCGAGAGCGTGGCCGGGTACATCGACGGCGAGATGGCCCTCCACCACCGAAAGGAAGAGGACTGCCTGTTTCCTTTCCTCGAGGGGTTCCTGGCCTCGGAGAACCTTCATTTGGATGCACGCATCGCCGATCACGAGGACCTCAACATCATGAACGGCAAGTTCAAGGAGGCCCTCAACGAATGCCGCGAGCTGGCGGGCGGCCGACGCGCGGCGTTCTCGGCGCAGATGCTGCGCGGCTACGGCCTCTACATCGTGCACCTGGTGCGCGAGCACCTCCTGAAGGAGGACCAGATCCTCTTTCTCGTCGCGGACGAGTACCTCACGCCCGAACAGGAGGCGGAGATCCTCTCGCGCTTCGCCGCCATCGACCGAGCCGGCCAGCGCTCGGAAGGGTGAGCGCGCCTCGCCCCTCGATCGCCCGTAAGCGGGAAGAGCAGGGCCGCCTCTTCTGGGTGTGGCTGCTGACGCTGCCCCTCCTCCTGCTGTTGGGCGCGAGTCGCGTGTTCGGGGCCCCCTGGCCCAATCCGCTCACGCAGCGGATCGGTTTCGTGGTGCTGGCGTTTCCGGTGTTGTTCGTCGTCGGAGAACCGTTGTTCGCGGCCGCCCGCGCGGCAATCGAGCGGCGGCGCCCCAACCTCTCACTGATCGTGGCGGGCATGGCCGCAGCAGGCTACGGCTGTGGTCTGCTGGCCATCTTCACGTCCGCACCCCCACTGGCAGGCGCATCAGCACTGCTGGTTTCTGTGTACCTGACTCTTCGATACATCACAAGTAGGTATTGATGTGCAATGTTATGAAACTCTATTATCAGGTACGTCTAGAGTTTCTTAGAGAGTCAGGACAGACAATCAGGGGACCGAACAGAACTCGGCTGACGGCAATCGGCCTGCCACGTAATCGGCTCACCCGCCGATAGCACGGCACCGCAGCCACGACGCCTCAACGCATTCTGCGCGACACCGGGAAGTCCGCTGAACGTGGAGTGATAAGTGCGCCATTGAAGCCTCGAGAGCAATCCTCATGGATTCGGCGATGAACACGCAGATCGGAGTCTATCTAGAGCACTGGGGCCTGGCGGGTAAGCCATTCGAGAACGTCCCGGACCCCGAAAGCGTTTACCTGTCGGAAAGCCACAGCCAGGCGGTCGACCTGCTTGAATACGCGATCCGCGAGCGCAAATCGGCGGCGCTACTGACCGGCGAATACGGCACCGGGAAAACGACCATGGTGCGCGTGCTGCTCTCCAAGGTCGACCTCGAGCAGTTCAGCACCGTGCTGATCAATTACCCGTTGGTCGAGGGCGAGGCCCTCTTCCGAAACATGCTCCGGCAAATGGACGCGGAGCCCGCCGAAGACACCAACAAGAGCGATCTGTACGCCGAGTTGGGGTCGTGCTTTCTCAACAACGCCTCCCGCGGTCTGCACAATCTCGTCGTGCTCGACGAAGCCCAGTCGCTGCCGGCCGACTCTCTGTACGAAGAGCTGCGGCTGTTGCTCAACTTCCAGCTCAATGACCGGAACCTGGTAACCCTCCTGCTCGTGGGACAGGACGACCTCTGGAACCGAGTTTCCCAACTGCCGCAGCTCGCGGACCGTTTCACCGTCAAGTGTCGGCTTCAGGAGCTCGACCTCGAACAGACCGTCAGCTACATCCGTCACCGTCTCGAGCATTTTGCGGGAGACCCGAAGATCTTCTCCGATGACGCTCTGCAGCTCATCCACGACAGCTCGAAGGGAATTCCCCGTCGCATCAACAACCTCTGCGACCTGTCGCTGCTCATGGGTTTCCAACGCCAGCTCAAGGTTGTCGGGCCCGAAATCGTGAAGACCATATGGGTGTGATGAAATGACGAACCTCATCGATTTCATCAAGTCATACGATGAGCTTCGCAAGGACGCCCGGCCGGCCGAGGGGGAGGCCGGCAACGCCGACGAGAAGCAACCGGAGAGCGCCGGCAATGCGACCGACGCCACTCAACCCGCGTCGGCCGCTCAACCCGCGTCACCGGCCGCCGTCGCGCCGCCCGCATCTCCGGCGCCGCCCGCATCTCCGGCGCCGGTCGCATCTCCGGCGCCGGTCGCACCGCCCTCGCCGGCCTCCGGCGTCGAGGTGGCCCCTTCGCCGGCCGATGCCCGCTCCGCGGAGGACATGGCGACCGCGGCGCGAGAGCTCTACGGTCGCGCGGTAATGGCCGTGTCGCGCCTGTTCGAAGCGGCGGTGATGGAGAAGCTGACCCCGGGCAGGCTGATGGCGACCGTCAACGAGCTCGAAACAATCAGTCCGGAGATCGTTCGCTCGACCGCTCAGGGGCGGGACCTCCTGCGCGAGGCGATGGGAACCTACACTGAGGGAGAAGGATTCATCCTGCCGCATTCCGTAAACGTGGCAATCCTCGCCGTCCATCTCGGACGAGAGCTCGAGCTCGCCGAATCCGGACTATCGCAGCTCTGTCTCGCCGGATTCGTCCACGATGTCGGTAGCGTGCAGCTGCCCTCCGGACTGCTGACCAAGGCCGACAGCCTGACCCCGAGCGAATGGGAGCTGATGCGCTCGCGGCCGACGCGCAGCTACGAGATGCTGCACGCTCTGGGCGGACGCTACGAGCTTGTGGCCGAGATTTCCCGCCAGGTTTACGAGCGCCTCGACGGAAGCGGCTACCCTCGCGGCCTCCGGGAGGACGAGATCCTACCCGAAGCTCGGATTCTCGGAACCGTCGACTTCTTCGAGTCCTTCGCCCACCCGAGGCCGTACAGAGCCACCGTTCCCGGCAGCGCCAATCACGGCATCCAGATGCTCATGCAGATGGCCGACAAGTTCGGCTCCGCGACACTGAAAGCATTGGTGGGAAGCATCGGGTTGTTCCCGATCGGCAGCTACGTGCGCCTCAGCGGCGGCGAGATCGGGCGGGTCGTGGACGTAAAGAGAGAGAACCCCATGCGCCCACAGGTCGAGGTGCTCCTCACCGCCGAGCGACGGCCGCCGCGAGAATCCCGCACTCTGGATCTCCTGTCGATTCCGCATATTTACGTTTCGCGGGCGCTGACCGCGTCAGATCTACGGGAACTCGGCCTACTTCCGCCACCCAGCGAAATGCCACCCCTGTCCGGCCCCGAAGACAGCCGGTCGTAGGAGGAATCGTGCGGCCCCGAGACAATCAACGTTACTCCTACGGAATCGCGAGCCCGCGCGCTCCTTGGCGTCGCGTCGCGAAGCCGTTGGCGGTTCTGTTCACGCTTCAGTTGTCCGGCATCGGTTGCGCGGCTCGTGCGCCGGAGTTGGCGACACCGACACGACCCGACGAGCTCGCCCCACTGCTCGCGGTGTACGAGGAACAGCTCGACCAACAGGGAATCACACTCGAGGGCGCGGAAGACTACGTCATCGGGCGCTCCGAGTCTCCACTGCCCCCCGCCGAAGCGCCGGCCGACACGTGGCCAGCCGACATGGAGGCAGCGGGCGACGAGGTAGCCGGGACCGAAGCAGACGGATACGAAGCAACGGTCAACGAGGCGACCGAGGGAGCCGGCGCCGATGGACCTACCGCCGCCGTCTCACCGTTCCAGGACACCGGGGGGCAGATGACCTTCAAGGTGGTCGACGGTGTCGCCGAGTACGTCTTCGGGCCCGGCGACGTCGTACAGGTGATCACCTACCTGGGCCCGGAGCCTCCCACGACGACCACTCACCGCGTGCAAGCCGACGGCAATATCCAGATCGCCCGCTTCGGCCTGGGCTCGGTTGTCGCCGCCGGTGCGACCCCCACCGAGCTGACCCGCGTCCTGACCGGGATGTTCCGGCAGTACGTTCCGGCCGGCTTGGCGGAAGTCCGTGTCGAGGAGTACAACGCGTGGTCGGCGACGCTGACCGGAGAGATACGCAACACGCCCAACGGAGGGGCCGGCAATTATCCGATCCGAGGCCGCATCTCTCTCGGTGAGTTCATCAACGCCTACGGCGGCCCGACCCCGAATGCCGACCTTGGCGACGTTCGCGTCGTGCGTCAGGGAAACGAGTTGCGTTTCGACCTGGCCTCGATTCTCGCGGGCGCGGCGGACGACCCCCCGGTGCGGGCGGGCGACATCGTGCAGGTCGCGTCGATCGCACAGGGATCGAGCCGCATGTTCATCTTCGGAGAGGTCCGGGAACCCGGCGTCTATACCTACAGCGAGGGGATTTCCGTACTCGACGCCATAGCTCAGGCAGGTGGCTGGACGCAGACCGCAAAGCGAGACGCGGTATACGTTTCACGGCCGACCTCGGGGGAAGTGATACCCGTCAACCTCGACGTGACGCTCGGCGCCGGGCAGGTAGCCAGCGCGCCGGCTCTCGAACCCGGGGATTTCGTCGTCGTTCCGTTCTCTCCGGACCGCAGCCAGAAGATCCGCGACTGGGTCGGCATCGCCAGCCTCATCCTCAGCGCCCTTACGATCCTAGAGCTCATACGCCGCGACTGACATGCACTACGAACTGAACCTCCGCGACTACGTCCGCATCTTCCAGAAACGCAAGTGGACAATCATCCTGATGCCGGTACTCGCCGGGCTGCTGGGGTACTTCCTCACCCAGGCGCCGACGACGATATACGAGGCGACCGGGCGCTTGAGAATCGTCTCGCGGGGTCAACAAATGGACCTCATGCTGCAGACCTTCTACTACTACGAAGAGGGGAATCGCCTCGACACGCACGCCGAAGTAATGATGAGCCGAGAGGTGCTCAAGGAGGTGGCCACGGAACTGGGCCTGATCAATCGCACCAATGCCGACGGCTCGCCGGTCACCGACGCGGACATCGCAGACGACGAAGCATGGAGGGGACAGTTGGCGCGTCTGCGCGAGGCCATCACGCCGAGGGCCGTCTCCGGCACCAGCATCCTGGAGGTCACCGTGGGCCTCCCCGACCAAGCCCAGGCAATCTCGTATCTGAATGTCCTGCTCGATACCTACGCGGCGCGGAACCGGTATCAGATCAACCAGGATGTCATCGAAGGCAAGCGCTTCCTCGTTGATCGGCTTGCCATGATCGAGGCCGACCTGGACCGATCCCAGCAGCGGCTCTCCGACTTCATGCTCGAGAACGCCGAGCGCCTGAGCTTGGGCACCGACGAGATCGCGGTGACGCAGCGCGAGCTACAGCGCGTGCAGCGCCGACTCGCGGACACACGGGCGGTGATTACGGTGCTCGATCAGGCCCGCGCCAGCAACTCACTGCCGCCCGGAGGATTGCTCGCCAACATGGGGGCGGACGACACTACGCTGGCCACCTTCGGACCGACTCTGCGAGCACTGGATGAGAGACGCACCGAGCTTCTGACCTACCAGGCAGAGTCTTCACCCGAGGTCCTGGCGGTCGAGAACGAGATCCGAGCAACTGCGGAGTCCCTGCGAGAGTTCTTCGCGGTTGCGGCGGATGAGCTCGAGCGTGAGCGTGACCGCCTGCGTGAGAGGTTCCTGGCGATGCCGGCCAACGACGCGGAGCTCGAGCGGCTGCGGCGCGAGGTAGCGCTGAACGCTGAGATCCACACGCAGATACGTTCCAACCTGGAGCAGGCGAATCTGCGGGACGTTAAGCAAACCCAGGAGATCCAGATCATCGAGCGTGCGATCGACGCATCACCCGTGATCGAGTCCGGTCGTGCCAACCGAAGCCTCATTGCCGCCGTCATCGGACTGATGCTCGGAATCGTCGTGGCGCTCCTCGTGGAGACGCTCGACACGTCGATCGGCGCCATCGAGGACATCGAATCACTCCTCACCCTACCGGTTATCGGCATCGTCCCGACCATCGACTTCGACGAAGTCCGAACCGTCATCCGAGGCACATCGCCGCAGTTGCTCGAGAACCCCGACATCGATCAGATGGCGTCGCTGGTCACGCACTACGATCCGCGGTCGCCGGTTGCCGAGGCGTATCGAGCGTTGCGAACCAACGTCGAGAAATTGCGCGACGCCGCCGATGCCAAGGCCATCATGGTGACCAGCTCCGTGCTCGAAGAGGGCAAAACAACGACCTCCGCGAACCTGGCGCTGGCGTTCGCCCAGATGGGCCGCAAGACGATCCTGGTGGCGGCGGATCTACGACGACCCCATACGCACCGAGTGTTCGGCCTGGACAAGGAGCCCGGTCTCGCCGATGTGCTCACCGGCGGAATGACCTGGGAAGCGGCCACGCGCGGCCTCTCCGACATCCTTCTCGGCGACCTGCCGATGGACATCGTGATGCTCACGCCGGGGATGGACAACCTCCACATCCTGCCTTCCGGCTCGAACCCTCTGAACCCGGCGGAGCTGCTCAGCGGCCGGGCGATGAGCAACGTGATTACCGAGCTTCGGCAGGTATTCGACGTCATCGTCATCGACACCCCGCCGATCATCCCGGTCACGGACTCAGCGGTGCTGGCCGAGCACACCGACGGCATCGTGCTGGTCTACGAGGTGGGCAAGGTAGGCCGCGACGTCCTGCGCCGCGCCAAGGGCCACTTCGACAACGCCAAGGCCGACGTCTGGGGCATCGTCATGAACGACGTCCGCGCAGAGGCCGAGACCACGCTGCGCGACACGGACTACTACTACTATCACCACCGTTACGAGGAGGAGCAGTCGGGCTCGGCCTCGGGTGTCTTCGGAGGCCTGGGAAGAGCGGCGTCGAAGATCCTGGGTCGCCGCGCCTGAGGAGGGTCGCGCCTCATGGCCTCTACGACCACCGCCTCGACGAGCCTCAAGCACCCACCGAACCGGTCGGCGTCGCTGTCGCCGAATGCTGTCGGCATCATAGCGATTCTGATTCTCGCCCCCCTGATCGCCCTGTTGGCGGCGTCGGCTGAGCTCACCACCATCGGCATCTTCGCCGCGGCTCTGCTGCTGCTACTCGTCGTCCTGTGGTCGTCCGAGGCGACGTTTTACGTGCTGATCCTGTCGATGCTGCTGTCGCCGGAGTTCATTGTCGGTCAGCTCGGCGGCGAGTCGGCGGCGACGGCGAGCCGCGGCGTGACGCTGCGACTCGACGACTACGTCATCCTCATCATCTCGTTCGCCTGGCTGATCCGCCTGGCGGTGTTCAAGGAGGCGGCGCTGCTGCGGCGCACCCCGCTGAACGCGCCGATTCTCGTTTACCTGACCTTCGCCGCGCTGGTCACGCTCTGGGGCGGGATGATGGAGCGACTGAACCTGCTGACCGGGGTCTTCTTCATCCTCAAGTATCTCGAATACGCGTTCATCTATTTTCTCGTGGTGAACTACGTTCGCGATCGCACGCAGGTACGCCGGCTGTTGATCGCCGTGCTGGCGACCGCGGTGATCATCTCGATCATCGGCTTGGCTCAGATCCCGGCTGGTGGCCGCATCAGCGCGCCGTTCGAGGGTGAGCGGGGGGAGCCGAACACCCTGGGTGGCTACCTCGTCTTCACCATGGCGTTGGCGCTCGCGTACCTGGGAGAGGCGCGCACGGCAAAGGAGCGCTTCGCGTGGCTCGCCGCGGTGGCCATCATGACGGTGCCGCTGGCATTCACGTATTCGCGAACATCGTGGCTCGCGTTTGTGGTCATGTTGTGCGCCACCATCCTCCTGAGCAGAAACAAGACGATCTTCCTGCTGCTCATCTCGGCGGGGCTGGTATTCCTTGTGCTGTCCCCGCCTCAGGCGCTCCTGGAACGCGCCACGTACACGCTCAGCTCGCACCGGGACAGCGTGTCGTTCCTGGGCTACACCATCGAACCCTCGGCAGCCGCGCGCCTCGAAGCGTGGGTCACCGCCGCTCGCGTTCTGACCAAATATCCGGTTACCGGCGCAGGCGTGACCGGCGCCGGACTGATCGACGCGCAGTACCCGAGAATCCTGGCCGAGACCGGCCTCATCGGGTTCGGGCTCTTCTGCTGGATGGTCTGGCGCTTGTTCGGAACCGGCTTTCGACTGCGCCGCCTCGCATGCAACCGCACGGAGTCCGTTCTGGCGGCGGGCTTTCTCGCCGGCTTCGCCGGCATCTTGATGCACGGCATCGGCGCGAACACGTTCATCATCGTCCGGATCATGGAACCGATGTGGATGATTGTCGGCCTGATCGGCGCGTCCCTGCTGATGCACCAGGACCAGAGCCGACAGACACCGGGCGCCGCAGCGCCCGGTGTGGAAGCCTGAAGGGCGCGGCGTGGGTGCATCAACGACTACGGCCGGTCGCAAGGTCTTCTACGTCTCGCACCACTCGAGCATCGTCGGAGGCGGCGAGATCAGCCTGTTGACGCTGATCGAGGGGCTCCGAGATACCGAGTGGTCGCCGACACTGGTGCTGCCGGAGCGTGGGCAGCTGTCAGAGATGGCGATCGAGGCGGGCGCCTCGATATTGGAGGCTCCCATGCCCACGCTGCGTCGACCCGGCCGATCGGTGCTGGCTTCGTTACGATCGATCCGTCGCCAGATGAAGGCCGCGTGTCCCGATATCGTGCACGCCAACGGCACCCGGGCGATGTTCTACGGGGGGCTTGGAGCCCGTGCCGCCGGCTGCCCGTCGATCTGGCACTTGCGCATCCTCGAGAAAGACAAACGGTTCGATCCGATTCTCGTGCGTCTGGCGACCGCTTCGATCGCCGTGTCCGAAGCAGCGCGCGCTCGGCTGGAAGCCTGGCCGGGCGCTCTTGGAAGGTGCCGGGTCGTCCCCAATGGTATCGACCTGGCCTCTTTCGCAGCCTCGACGCCGCGCCGGGAAACGAGAGAAATTCTCGGGATCCGCCCCGATTCCACCGCCGTCGTTTCCGTGAGTCGGTTGGTCGATTTCAAACGGCTCGACCTGCTGCTCGAGGCCCTGGCGCGATTACGCCCTCAGAATCCCGACCTCGAGTGCGTCATCGTGGGAAAGGGGCCGGAAGAAGCAGCGTTGCGTGAACGCGCGGCGCGACCCGACCTCGCGGGGGCCGTGGTCTTCGCGGGCCACCGGGACAATATCGCCGACATCCTCTCGGCGTGCGACTTGTTCGTCCTCACCTCGCCTGTCGAATCGTTCGCACGCTCGGTCATCGAGGCCATGGCGATGGAGCTGCCGGTGGTCGCCCCCGAGGCGGGCGGCCCCTCGGAGATCGTCGTGCACCAGAAAACCGGCCTGATGGTCAGACCCGGTGATGTCGACACGCTGGCCGACGCGATCGCCCGGCTGTTGGACGAACCGCAGCAGCGCAGGACGATGGGACTGTCCGGGAGACGGCGTGCGGAGGAGAACTACTCCCGGAAGACACACACCGAGAACGTGCTCAGCTGTTACGAGGAGCTCCTGTGATGGCGGTGCGCGATCGAGATCGGCCCGATGCGACCATGACGGCCGGCCGACGAATCGGCGTCGACGTCCGCGAGTGGAAGCCGGGCACTTCCACAGGAATCGCCCGAGTCCTCACGGGATTCCTCGCCTGGGCCGCCGATAACTCGCCGCACGACTTCGTGCTGTTCGGCAATCAGCATACGGAGATCAGGGTAAGCACAGACAGGATGATCGCGCGCATGGAAGACGAATCCAGCCGCTTGCTCTGGGACCAGATGACACTGCCGCGGCTGCTCGCGGAGAGCAAAGCAGACGTCTTCTTGTCTCCCTACTACAAAGGCCCGTTGAAGGCTCCCTGCCCTGTCGTCGTCACCGCCAACGACCTCATCGAGGTGCACTATCCCGGTGGCTCAGCGCTCAAGCGACTCATGCTCCCCGGATGGATGCGGCTCATGTCACGGCGTGCCTCCCGTGTCTTGACGCTGTCGGAATACTCGCGGCGAGATCTGGTGGAGACACTCGGCTTGGACAGCTCTCGCATCAGCGTGGTTCCGGTCGGGGTCGACGAGCGATTCTTCGACGCGCCGTCGGATGCACGGCGGGAGCAGCCCCGGCGCGCGCTCGACATCCCCCCGGGCTATGTGCTGTACGTCGGCCGCTGTGCGGATCACAAGAACGTCCGCACGCTGGTGCGCGCCTGGAGCGCCTTGCCCGACGCCGTGCGCAACAAACACCCGCTGGTGTTGGCCGGCGGTGACGTCGACATGTTTCGGGAGCTTGCGGACGGTTCGAACCCATCCGTGTCGATACCGGGGTTCATCGACGACGACGAACTGGCAGCGCTCTACCGCGACGCAGCGGTGATGTGCTTCCCCTCGCTGTATGAAGGCTTCGGCCTCCCACCTCTCGAGGCCATGGCTTGCGGCACCCCCGTCGTTGCGTCGAATGCCACCTCGCTTCCGGAGGTCCTCGGCGACGCGGCACTGCTCCTCGACCCACTCGACGAAGAAGGCTGGTGTGTCGGGCTGAGCAACGTCCTTCACGATGGCGAGCTGCGCCAAGAGCTGATCTCGGCGGGCAGAAGACGCGCCGCGAAGTACACCACCGCACGAGCGGCCGAGCTGATGCTGGACAACCTCCTCGCAGTGGCGTGCCGGGAGGAAACATGAAAACCCTCTTGTTGACGTTCGACTACCCTCCGATGATCGGCGGAATCGCGAACGCTCTCGGAACCCTGTGGGAACGCTCGGGATGCCACGAGTCGGTTGTCCTGGCACCGGCCGGCAAGGGCGCAGGCGAGCTCGACGGCGCCGGGCGGAGTACCACCGTGCGCTTCCCGGTCGTCGCCGGAAACGGTGTCGCGAGCAAGCTCATCAACTTGTCTTCCGGGCTCGCGTGGTTCACCTATTGTGCGATCCGCTTTCGTCCACAGTTGGTCATCGCCGGGCAGATCCGTCGCGCCGGCCCGATTGCCCGCCTGTGGAGCATCGTCACCCGCAGGCCCTACTACTTGTGGGTATACGGCGGCGAGACCAGCCCCGACTTCACCCGTTCCGCCCGCGCGACGGCGTACTTGCAGCGTGTCCTGCGAGGGGCGCGCGTCGTCTTCACCATCTCGCCCTACACGACCCGCCTGATGTCGGACTTCGGAATCCCCGGATCCCGGATCGTCGAGGTCCCGCTGGGCACACGCCATGATGTCGGCCCGCGCCCGAAGGATCGAGGATACACGGACAAGCTGGGGCTCCACGGAAAACTCGTGTTCCTGACGGTGGGACGGTTGGTCGAGCGGAAGGGCGTCGACACAATGCTGCGAGCCCTCGCCGAGATCGATGCGGAGCTACCGGCCTGGCGCTACCTCGTGGTCTCGGACGGCCCGTATCGCGTCGCTCTGGAAGAGCTGGCCTCCCGCCTCGGGATCGCCGACAGGGTGACGTTCACCGGGTACGTCGACGACGCGGAGCTGGCGACCTATTACAACCTCTCCGATGTCTTCTGCATGCCGAACCGCGAGGTAGTGACTCAGGGCGGCTCCAGCCTCTCCGTCGAGGGCTTCGGCATGGTCTTCGTCGACGCCGCGGCGTGCGGCAAGCCGGTCATCGGCGGCCGCTCGGGCGGCGCTGTTGACGCCATCTCGCACGGCGTGAACGGATTCCTCGTTGCACCCGGCGACGTGGAAGATCTGAAACGCGCCATCGTTCGGCTCGCCGACGCCGGAGTCCGCGCGACCATGGGCAAGGCCGGTTTGGAGCTCGCCTCTCGTTTCGACTGGAGTCGATCGGCGAGCGTCCTTCGTCCTTATCTCAGCGGCGAGAAGCGACCCGGGTTCGACGGCGACGCGCGGTCGCGGCTCGGCGACGAAGATCAGCAGCGCTTCGGCGGCGAGGAGGAACGCGGATGAAGGTCCTTCACTTGATCACGCGTCTCGATCCCGGAGGGTCCGCCGAGAACACGCTGCTCACCTGCCACCACCTCGTAGAGAACGGCTGGCAAGCGCGGCTCGCCGCCGGTCCCGGCTGGACCGGCAAGGAGGCCAACGTCGGAGACGCCCGCGTGCCGGTGTTGCTGATCCCGACGATGCAGCGAGATCCTTCGCCGATCGCCGACGCGCGGGCCTTCTGGCAGATCTATCGCATCCTGCGGCGTGAACGCCCGACGATCCTTCACACGCACTCGGCGAAAGCGGGCGTGCTCGGCCGTTGGGCCGGCGTAGCAGCCCGCGTACCGGTGATCGTTCACACTCCTCACGGACACGTGCTCTACGGGTACGCACGCGGTCTGAAGAACTGGATCTACCTGCTTGCCGAGCGGATGTGCGCGCCGGTTTCCGATTCCCTCGTGGCGCTGAGCGAAGGCGAGAAGCGGGAGTCGGCGGAGGCCGGAATCGGCGCATTGAAAAAATGGACCGTGGTTCCCAGCGGCGTGGACGTCGACGGGATCGAACGGAGGCCCGAGCGCCCCGCCGGCGCCAAGGTCAGGGTCGGCACCGTCGCCCGCCTCGAACACGTCAAAGGTGTCGATGTGCTGGTTCGGGCCGCGAGCGTGCTCTCGTCCCAAGATCTGCCGGATCACGAAATCCTCGTCTGGGGAGAGGGCCGGGAGCGGCAGGAGCTCGTCGATCTGACGGCACGGCTCGATGTCGGCCACCGCGTTCGCTTCGTCGGCACGGAGCAGCCGGTCGAAGAGTTCCTCGGCAGCCTGGACGTCTACACCCAGCCTTCGCGCAACGAAGGAATGGGGCGGGCGCTGGTGCTCGCCCAGGCCGCCGGACTACCCGTGGCGGCGAGCAGTGTGTGCGGCATTCCCGATGTGGTTCGCGACGGCGAAACCGGCCTGCTGGTGCCACCGGATCAGCCCGAGGCGCTCGCGGGCGCTATCGCCCGATTCGTGCGGGACCCTTCTACCCGAGACGGTTTCGGCGACGCCGCGCGATCGTGGATCATGTCCCACGACGAAACGGGCTACCCGAGGTTCAGCACGGCGGCGATGCTCTGGCGCCTCGAAGCGTTGTACCAACAGCTGTCCGAGGACCGATGAAGCGGGCGATGCAGGGCGTCGTTCGATGGATCGCCGCGGCCCTTGTCGGCGTCGCATTCGCGGCGATTCCGGCGGAAGCGGGTTTGGCGCCCCAGGAATCGTCATCGCCGCGAGTAACAGCCGTGGAACCAGCGGCAGCCATCGGCGCTCGGAAACATGACGCCGGCCCGGACCAGCTCGTGGCCGCCGTTCACGTGCACTCGAGCGCCAGCAGCGGGGCGCTGCCGATGCCAGAGCTCGCTCAGCTGGCGCGACAATCCGGCCTTGACGTGCTCGTACTCGGAGAGAACCTTGGCTACGAGTTCCGCTACGCGCCCGCGGGCCTGCGTATGTTCGGCGAGGCCCGCGTCACGACGGAAACGCTCGAACGCCACGGGATAGCCCGCTTTCTGGAGGAGGTCGCCGCAGCTCGCGTCGCGCAACCGGATCTGCTTCTGCTCGCGGGCGCCGAAGTGCCGCCATACTACTACTGGACGGGGAGCCTGCTGCAGGGTGATCTGACGTTGCGCGACCTGCAACGCAACATCCTGCTGATCGCGCCGGTGGACGCATCGACGGACGCGACCCACGCGTTCTTCCGGGACGTCCCGGCCGTCGGGAATCCCCACCACCGCGAATACGGGACACGTAGTCTCGCGCTATTGGTCCCGGGGTTGCTGTGTGTCGGATTCGCGGCCCGATTGCTGACTCGACCCGCATCCGGCGCTCCCTCGCGGAGGCCGGCCGCGCCCGCGGCTGCCCTGCTCACCGTCGGCACGATATTGCTGTACATGAATTTCCCCTACTCGGCCCCCGTGCTCGCCCCCTATTCACCGGGCGCCGCCGCACGGGCAGCCGAGAGCGTGCTGTCCCACGCGCGAGACCACGGCGGCCTGGGCTATTGGTCGATGCCGCAGGCGGTTGCCGAAAGCGAGCGCGGGGTGGGCCCGGTGACGGTTCGGCTGTCAACGGTTCCCTACCCCGAGGTGCTCGCCGAGCCGAGCGCGTACACGGGCTTCGGGGGCGTATACGCGGATACGGTGACGTTGTGGGAAGCGGGCGATGCCTGGGACAAGGCGATTCTCGCTTTCCAGTCGGGCCGGCGCGATCGGCCGCCCTGGATCATGGGGGAGTCCGCCTTTCACTACCCCGGCCAGGCGGGCAAGCATATCGGCGACGTCGTCACCGTCCTGCTCGTCGAAGAACAGACCGAGCATGCTGTCTTCACGGCCCTCTCCGAGGGGAGCAGCTACGCTCTGCGACGCGATCGAGGTCATCCCGATATACGGCTCGGCGAGTTCTCGATCATCCGCACCGGTACGGTCGACGCACGCCACCGTGAGGAGCCGGACACGTCGAGCGCACCGGCCTCCGCGCCGGAGGCGAAGCGAGCCGGTCAGACTTTGGCGGTACTAACGCCCGAAGCCATCGAAACCGAGCTTGTCGTGCAGGTGTACGATACGGCGGGCTCGCGGACACCCATTGACGTCGAGATCATTCGCAACGGTGAGGTGCACCGGCGAGTCGCGGGGGCAACGCCGTTTGAACAACGCTGGCGAGAGACGCTTGCCGCCGGCGACAGGAGCGCCTACTACCGGGTCGTCGTGCGCGCGACGCGCGCCGCGTACCTCGTCTCCAACCCCATATTCATCGAGCGCGACCGTTGAGCGTCGGCTGCTCGGTGCGAGCCCATCGCCCATGACAATCCTCGCGGCACACCAACCTCAATACCTGCCCTGGCTCGGCTTCTTCGACAAGCTCGACCAGGCGGACGTGTTCGTCCTCCTGGACGACGTGCAGTTCAAGAAGAACGAATGGCAGAACCGAAACCGCATCAAGGGTCCGGCGGGGCCACAGTGGCTGACCGTCCCCGTGCGTCACAAGTTCCCCCAGTCGATCGCCGAGGTCGAGGTGAGGGAGGGCGAGCCCTGGCGACGGAAGCACCTGCGCGCACTGGAAACCAACTACGGCAAGGCGCCCTTCTTCGAGGCCGAGATGCAGCTCTTGGCGGAGTTGTTGGAGCGTCCGTGGACGCACCTCGCGCCGCTGAACATCGAGCTGACCCGCCGCCTTGTCGAGCGGCTGGGCATTCGCACCGACATTCGGATGAGCTCCGAGCTCTCGGCGCGCCGGCACCCGACGCTCCGACTCGTCGACCTGTGTCTCGGACTCGGAGCGGACATGTATCTATCCGGAGCCGGAGGCGACTATCTGGAGCGGGAGGCGTTCGATGCGTCCGGCGTCGGCCTCCGGTTCCAGCAGTTCACCCATCCGAGCTACGGCCAACTTCACGGTGAATTCGAGCCCTGCCTGTCGGTGGTCGACCTCCTGATGAACTGCGGCGACGAGAGTCTTTCCGTCATTCAATCCGGTAGAATTGCCCCGTCATGAGAATACTTGCGCTGGGTTGCCACCCCGATGACATCGAGTTCGGCTGCGGCGGAACACTGTCGAAGTACGCCAGGGCCGGCCACGAGATCTACATGATGGTCATGACGCAGGGTCACGCGGGCGGCGATGACAGCCTGCGCCGGGCCGAGCAGGAAACCGCGGCGAAGATCCTCGGCTGCAAGAAGCTCTTCTGGGGCAACTACCGCGACACGGAGCTTCCGTTGAGTCGCAAGCTGATCCAGGGCATCGAGGAGGTGATCGAACAGGTCGCGCCATCGTTCATCTTCGTCCACTACGGCGACGACACACACCAGGACCACCGCGTGCTGTCGCAGGCAACCGTGACGGCTACCCGCTACACCCGCAACGTGCTGTTCTACGAGGGGCCGACGACGCAGAACTTCATCCCCACGGTCTTTGTTGCCATCAACGACGTCATCGCCCACAAGATCGAAGCGCTCGAGGCACACGCGTCGCAGGTGCGCAAAACGAACATCGGCGACCTCAATATCGTCGAGCTGGTCGAAGCCGCATCGCTCTTTCGAGGGACCCAGGCGCGCATCAAGCACGCCGAAGGATTCTCGCCTTTGCGCCTGTTCATCAACGTGTCGGCCGGGGAGTAACCTTGCCGGAGGCTGGCCCAACCGGCGACGCCATGACCGCAGACCACATCGCGACGATTCCCCATTCCCGCCCTCTGCTGGGCGCGGAAGAAGCGGCAGCGGCGGCCGATGTGCTCCGGTCCGGACAGCTTTCGCAAGGCCCGCGGGTCGCCGCGCTCGAGGCCGCGACCGCTGTCGCCGTCGACGCGGCGCCTTCGACCGAGCACGCCGCCACCCACGCGGTGGCCGTTTCATCGGGAACGGCGGCGCTCTATGTCGCGCTCAAGGCGCTCGGCGTGGCCGGCGGCGACGAGGTCTTGATCCCCGCGTTCGCGTGCGCCAGCCTGCACCAGGCGGTCGTTCACGCGCGCGCGACACCACGATTCATCGATTGTGACCCGCACTCACTGAACCCCGATGCGGACGACGCCCGACGAAAGCTCAGCTCGCGCACCACCGCCTGCATCGTGCCCCATCTGTTCGGACTGCCGGCCGACATCGCGGCTTTCTCGGCCCTGGACGTCCCGGTTGTCGAGGACTGCGCCCAGACTCTCGGAGTGTCCGTCGGCGATCGCCGCGTCGGGAGCTTCGGAGTGCTGACCGTGTGCTCGTTCTACGCCACAAAGCTCGTCGCCGGCGGCGAGGGGGGCATGGTCCTGTCGCGCGATCGTCGCCTCACCGATGCCGCCCGCTCGTTGCGTGACTGCGAGCAGTCGGACGCAGCGGAGGCCGCCTTCAACTTCAAGATGAGCGACCTTCACGCGGCCATCGCCCAGGTGCAGCTCCGCCGTCTCGACGACATCCTGCGCCGACGCCGCCTGCTTGCAGGCGCCTACCGCGAGGCCCTCGAAGACGCCGGCGTGGACCTACCCGTCGAGCCGACGGCCGGCGGCCACGCCTGGTTCCGGTTCGTCGTCGGACTCCGCGCTACCGACATCGGCTCGCTGATCGACCGCTGCGACCGACGAGGCCTGTCGTGCCGACGCCCCGTTGGCCGTCTGGCACCGGGAGTCGACCTGGACGCCCTTCCGGGCTGTCGCTCGGCATGGGAAGAAAGCTGCTCGCTTCCCCTCTATCCCGCGCTTTCCGACATCGAAGCCCGCCAGGTGCCCGAACGGTTCAAGGCGGCACTCGGAGGCGCCGATGACTAGCCGCGTTCGCTCCCGAGACCGCCGAAGCGATCGGCGGCAGAGAGCCACGAACCACTCCCGGAGAGAGCGATGACGAACCGAGAGCGCCTGCTGAGCTTCGCTTTGGCCGTGGTCGCCATCGTCTTGCTCCTGCCGCCGATCAGCGGTCTGTTTTTCGTCGCGGGAAACCGCTGGGTGTATGTGTTGGCGCTCAGCTTCTGTATTTCCGGCGCCACCACTCCGGTGATTCGAGACGTTGCCGTCAGGATCGGGGCGGTCGACAAGCCCGACGGCGCGGAAGGCCGGAAGATCCACCAACGTTCGACCGCCCTGCTCGGCGGCGTCGCCGTCTGGTTCGGGATCGTCGGCGCACTCGTTGCCAACGGCGTGTGGCCCGCGGGGCTCGCCCCGGTTCTCGCCACGGGCACGATTCTGCTCGTTTTTTCCGCCGCCGACGACGTGCGCCCGATCCGCACCTCCCTGAAGCTGGTAGCGTTTCTGGTGTGCGCCGCGTTCGCCGTGTCCGCGGGAGCCCAAGCCTCCATCTTTCCCCCGTCGCCGCTGGGCACGGCCGCGAATCTGCTCCTCAGCTTCGTGTGGATCGTCGGCATCTTCAACGCGCTGAACTTCCTCGATGGCATGGACGGGCTCGCCGCGGGCCTGTCGGTCGTTATCGCCGTTCTGATGGGCGTCGTCGCTTTCGAAACATCGCAGCCGGGGATCGGCTGGGCCACGGCGGCAATCGCCGGCGCCTGCCTCGGCTTCATTCCCTACAACTTTCGCCCGGGCGGCCGCGCGACGATCTTTCTCGGCGACGCCGGCAGCAACTTCCTCGGCTTCGTCCTCGCCAGCCTGGCATTGTTGGGGTTCTGGGCCGAGGCCGACCCTCTGGTGGCGATCAGCAACCCGATTCTCATCTTCTCGGTGCTGATCTACGACATGACGTACATCACCATCGACCGCATTGCTTCGGGCAAGGTCCGTTCGTTCCACGACTGGATCGACTACACGGGCCAAGACCACCTTCACCATCGGACCGCTGCCGTACTCGCCGGGCGCGGCAAGGCGGTGCTCTTCATCCTGATGATGAACACGGCGCTCGGCATCGCAGCTCTGGCGCTGCGCGGCGCAGACCGGGTCACGGCGGTCTTCTTGCTCGTTCAGGCGCTGTTGATCCTCAGCCTCATCACCATGCTCGAACGCCGTGGGAAGGGGCTCATCAGCGCTCTCTTGAAACAGGAGCCCCACATCAGCCGAGACCCGAACCGGCCGCCCGTCCTGGTCGTCGACTTCGACGGCACCATCGCGCTCTGGGCGCCCTCAGGCTATCCCGATATCGGCGAGCCGATCGAAGGCGCCCACCGATTCCTGCGGCTGCTCAAGAGCGAGGGCTGGAAGATCGTGATCAACAGCTGCAGAAGCGGCGTCGATCATGAAACTCGGATGGTCCGCTGGCTCACGGACCACAACATCCCGTTCGACGAGGTCAACCACAACTCGGATTATCCGTGGGCCAAGGGCAAGCCCGTCGGCGACGTCTACCTCGACGACCGCGGCGTTCGCTTCGAAGGCCGCTGGGACGCCGCTTATCAGAAGGTCCAGGAGTTGCTCCACCTCGCCGGCCAAAACGAGATCGCCTGCCGCGACGACGACTGATCTCCGCCCGGAGATGTCGCTCGTTCGGACTGTCGACGCTCAGCGCAGAAGCGCCGCCTCCACCACCATCCCCGGGCCGAAGCCCACCGCGACACAAGGTCTCGGCGCCTCATTGCGGCGCAGGTCTTCGAGGATGAACAGCAGCGTCGCGGCCGACATGTTGCCGTACTCCGACAGTACCCGCCGGGACACCGCCATCGCTTGGTCGTCGAGACCCATGGCATCGGCGAAGGCGGTGAGAATGCGCGGGCCGCCGGGGTGTACCGCCCAGGTGGCAACGTCATCCACTTCGAGGTCGTTGGCCTCCAGCCATGCGCGCAACCAGTCGGCAAGGTTTCGCCGGATGAGCTCGGGAACACGCGCCGAGAGCGTCATGTGAAATCCGTGGTCGCCGATGTTCCAGGTCATCGCGTCGCCTGAATCGGGCATCAGCAATGTTCCGCTCGCGGTGGCGGACCACTCCGTTTCCGATGCCGCGGCCGGGTCCGCAAGGCCCACCAGCGCACCCGCGCCATCGGCGAACAAAGAGTTGGCGACGATCTTCTGAGCGTCCCAGCCGTAGAAGAAATGCAAGGTGCACAACTCGACGGCACACAGCAGCACGCGGGCCTCGGGATCGGCGCGGGTGAACGACCGCGCCACACGCAAGCCGTTGAGCGCCCCGTGGCAACCCATGAATCCCACATGGGTGCGCTGCACGGTTCGCGGGAGGTCGAGGCCCTCGATCAAGGCGGCGTCGATCCCCGGCGCGAGGAATCCCGTGCACGACACCGTCACGACATGAGTAAAGTCACGCGGCGCGATCCCGGAGTCGTCGATCGCTCGGCGCGCCGCCAGCTCGGCCAGGCGAGGCGCCTCCGTCTCGTAGACCCGCATGCGCTCGCGCGTCGTCGGGCCGAGGTCACGGGCGTCTCGGGCACGGTGATAGAGAGCCTGGCGTGAGAACGGCTCACCCTCGGGACTCTGCAGCAGAACGCTGTGCCGTTTGCGCACACCGGCGCGACGGTAGAGAGCCGGGATGACGCGTCGCTTCTTCTCGTCGCCGTGGCAAAATGACTGGTTCACCTCGGCGACGTCGTCCTGCGTGATCGAGAAATCCGGCGAAGCGGTGCCGATCCCGGCGATTGTCAGGCTCATGCCGGCCTCCCCTCATCGACCGGCGCCGCGTGCAGAAGCTGAACGAACGGAGCGCCGAGCGCCGGACGGCGCTCCAGCGTCCGGATGACCGCGCGCACTAACGGCGGACGGCGCAACAGCCATGCAAGTGCTCGACAAGCGCGCTGCGACCGTGCCAGTTCCCGCCTGTGAACGTGGCTCCATACGCCCACCAGATCATCCGACCAACGCTCCAACGCCCGCTCCAGGATCGGCCCGAGGCTCACCGCCGATCGGACGGCCCAACCGATCCCTTCGCCCGTGAATGGCTCGACGTAACCCGCTGCGTCCCCGGCGGAAAACACTCGCTCAGCGGCAAGCCGAGGCGGGCGTTGGTCGAGGCGCGGAGTACCTGCCCAACGAGCGCGCGCCAATCCTTCGACGGGATCGAAGCCGGCGCCCTGCAGTATCCTCTGAGCAGTCTCCGCCAGACCCTCCTGGCGGACGGCCCGCGGATCGAGCGCCGCGGCGACGTTCAAGAGGCCGGCCTCGAGACGGACCACACCTACATAACCCTCTTTCCCGACAGCCATGAAGATGGTTCCCGGCCGATAACCCGGCACGGGGGCGTCGATCGTGGCACTGCAGCCGATGCGCGATCCGACACGAACCGTTCCGCTCCCGGCAGCCGGCGCAGGATCGCGCTGTTGCCGAGCGAGCAACCTGCTGCCGAGTCCGGATGCGTCGATCACGATCCGGGCGGCCACGTCGTGGCGGGCACCCGCCGAGCGCAGCACCGCGTGGCGCCGGTCGGCGTCAGCGGCGCCTATCGCAGCGCTGTGCGCAGGCAGGAAGTCCGCTCCGGCCTCCACCGCCTCGGCAACCAGGGCGGCGTCCATGGCGCGCCGCGAGATCGACAGCCCCACCGGGAGGGACAGCTCCGCGGCGCGACTCCATCCTCCCAGTCGCAGGCGGCGCACCTCTCTCCCACCGAGGGCCGCGACAACTCGTCCCAGGCCGGCGGCGTCCATGGCCGCCAGTGTTCGGGCGCTCAAGCACCCCCCGCAAACCTTGTCGCGAGGAAACGTGCTGCGGTCGACGAGCAGGACGCTTCGACCGTTGACCGCCGCCTGCCGTGAGATCAAGGCGCCTGCCGGACCCGCCCCAATGACCATGACGTCCCACAAACGGTCACTCGCAGTCGCCGCGCTCGTCGTCGCCGCGTTCGTCCTCGCAGTCGCCCCGTTCGTCGTCGCCGTCGCCGCGTTCGTCGTTGCCGCGCTCGCCGTCGCCGCGGCGGTCATGGCTTGACCCAGGTGAGGCTGTAGCGACGAGGCCAGCAGCGCCTCACGCGCGCCGACAGCCCTGCGCGCTGCGCCAAGCCAACGGCCTCCGAGGGCGTGAAGGAGGCACGCACCGATATCGGCCCGTCGTTGCGGGCGACACCGGATCGGGTAAGAACGCGCAGGCCGGCGTAGGCGAGGGCATAGCCGATCCGACTTCGTTCGAGATCCTGGACAACGAGCATGCGCCGCGTCGCCGCCGCCATCCGCGCCAACAGGCCGACGGCCTGCGCCTCGTCGAGGTGATGCAAGAAGAGCGTGCTGCAGATTACGTCGGCGTCCCTCGGCAGGTCATCACAAAGCACATCGAGGTGGAAGAACCGTGCCGTCGAACCCGACTCCGCCGCCCTCTCGGTGGCCATCGCCACAGCAACCGGGCTGGCGTCGCACCCGCTTACCTCCAGGCCGACGCCCGCTCGTTTCGCCCGGTTCTCGAGACCTACGGCCACATCCCCACCCCCACAGGCAATATCGAGCACGCGCCACGGACGCTCGGCCCGACGCGGCATCAACGAACGGATGTCTGACCACAGGTGCGCAGCGCTGCGCGATACGTGATTGACGCGTCGTAGGGCCTCGAGGGCGCGCCGGTGGCGAGACTCGTCGAGATTCGGCGAGTCCATGATCTCGGGTTGGCGACAGCGTCGAAGATGGTGCACGCAACGAGTATAGTCAGGTGCCGCGCCGTCGTGCCGAGCCGACCTCGGGCGGGTATTCGCCGGCTGACAGACCTTCGGCGAAGTTCCGCCCCCGGTGAGGGGTTTCCGGCGGGGCGCTAGCTGCGTACACTTGCGCACAGCAACGCGCACTTATGCGCAGGATTTCACCTTGACACTCTAGCGATCGATCCATAGAGTAGAACACACTTGAGCTTGTTCATACGCACCCGTGAACAGCCCTCGCCTGCCGGGAGTTCCTCGCTCCAGAGCAGTTGGAGGGAGGCGCGGACACTGTCCGGTACGCTGAAGGAGAATGCAATGCAGGAAACGCGACCAACCATCATGACGCTGGACGAAGTAGCCAAGTTTCTTCGTCTGCACAAATCCACCGTGTATCGGATGGCGCGCGAGGGACGGCTACCCGGCAACAAGGTGGCCGGACAGTGGCGTTTCAAGAAGGAGCGCTTGGTCGAGTGGTTCGAGAAGCAGCAGGAATTGGGCGAGCTCTGACGCCCCAACCCCCTCACGGGGGGCCCGACAGTGGCCCCGGCCCAGCCAGCTTGAAGCTCCCGCGCTCTTGGAAAGCCTCCGGCACCCGGGGCAGGCGCGTCGATGAATCCTACGCTTCTACTCAGCCGAAGAGCGCGTGGTGCAGCTCGGGGCCGAGTTCCCGAGCGTCGTCCTCGCTGAGCTCCGTAAGCCGGTAAGGCAGCAGCGGGGGGCTCTCCACCTCGTGCAGGAAGTAGTCGGGACCCACGAGGAACTCGCGCCGGGCCGGAAGGTAATACACGGTCGCCACACGTACCTCCGGCGTATTTCGGCGCGCCGTGCGCCGCAGATACCTCATGACCTCGTAGATCGTGCGCCCGGTGTTGAAAACGTCGTCTACGAGCAGCAGTTGATCATCCGCTTCGACGACATCGAGCACGTGCTCGAAGCCCTTGATGTCGAAACCGTCGCCGTGGAGCACTCCCTCGAGCGACTGCGTGCGAATGGCCGTGTGGTACGGATCGTGGCCCTTCCAGCGAAAGAACTCCTGGATCACGATTCCCGGGGGAGCGCCGCCTCGCCACAACCCGATGAGAAAATCGGGCCGATATCCGTCGTCCCATATGCGGCGGGCCAACCGAAAACAATCGATGAGGTAGTCGTTGGGGTCGACGACACGGCGTCGGCTCGCCCCTTCCGCCTCGCTCACGCCGCCGGCGGGGGGAGCTTCGGGATGCGCAGCTTGTGGGCATTCTTGCTCCGCCGCTCCTCGACGCAGGCCGCCAGCGCTTCACTCCCCTCGCCGCCCACGAGATAGCGATCCAGGTCGTCGTACGAAAACCCTAGCTCCTCTTCGTCCGACTGCCCCGGCCACATTCCCGCGCTCGGCGGCTTGGAGATGACCGAATCCGGGACACCGAGGTACGACGCCAACTCGCAGACCTCGTGCTTGACGAGGTGGCCGAGCGGCAGCAAATCGACGCCTCCATCGCCATATTTGGTGAAATAGCCGAGCGTGAGCTCCGTGCGGTTCCCGGTGCCAACAACGAGGTACCGATTGCGAGCCGCGAAAAAGTACACGGCCGCCATGCGCAGGCGAGGTTTGAGATTGTTCAGCGGCAGGTCATCGTGACTACCCTGCCCGGGCTCGCCGAGAGTCTGCACGAAGGCCCGAAAAACGGGGCTGAGGTCGACTTCACGGTACTTTAGACGAAACTTCTCGATCAGCAGCAGGGCGTCGTCTCGGTCGCGCGCATCGGACTCGATCGGCATGATAACGGCCAGGTGCTCATCGCGGAACGCCCGACGCGCCAAAACGGCCACGGTGGCGGAGTCCACCCCACCGGAAAGGCCGAAAACCACGCCGCGACAGCCCGCGGCCTCGACTTCAGAACGCAGCCAGTTGACCAGACTGTCGGAAAGTTGCTCGGCGTTCACCTCGGATCTCCGATCACGAGACGGGCGGGACCAACCATGTGTCCCCGAAGGGTGACCCGGATGTTAGGGGAGCCGGATGTAGCGGTCAATCGCGTTGTCACTGCCCTCCGCGCGACCGGACCGAGAGACCTGGTGACGCGGACGAAACGCAGTGAAAAGCCTCTTGAGCACATAAGAACGCCTTATCAGACAAAATTGGAGAGCTTTCATGTGTGCTTTGGCGTATTGCACAGATCTGCTACACTAAACCCCAGATTTGGAGATTATTGATTACTAACTCACAACTCCACACACTCTGCGGGACCAATGGTTATGACGGACTCAACAAAGGCGAGCGTCGAACGACGCCCCACAATCATGACCCTCGACGAGGTCGCCAAGTACCTCCGGGTCCACAAGTCGACCGTCTACCGGATGGCGCGGGAGGGTGCGATTCCTTCGACGAAGGTCGCCAACCAGTGGCGCTTCAAGAAGGCCCGGATCGACGAGTGGTTGATGGAGCGAGAGCGCGAGGGCGACGTCGACTTCGACGAATAGCCCGGTTCGCAGGGCACGATCGTGCCCACCGGCCCGGCACCGGCCGCAACTGAACAAGCCCCAGGGGCTGGGCTGACGGTTAGCTGGTTATCGCCCCGCGTACCTCGTCGTACGTCACCACGTTGTACTGCTCGTGTAGCTCGCGAACGAGCGACTCGAAAAGGCTGCCCCGCCGCTGGTTGAGAATGTCCCCGCGGAGCGTCTCCTTCTCGACGGCGAACTGCCCCCAATCCGGCTGTACGTGTGCGGTAACGCGGAAAAGCGCGTACCCCTGATCCACCTCCACCGGTCCGCCGGTCTCGCCCTCGCCCAGCTCGAACGCCGCCAGCACCAGGGCCGGCTGACTGCCGAGGTCCGGCACCACGCCATGGCGGGGGATCAGCTCGGTGGATCGGCCCGCCGCGCCGACTTCCTCTGCCAGAACGTTGAACGGCTCGCCCTGCCGCAATCGCTCGCCCAGGTCCGCGGCGACCTCGCCGGCTCTTTCCTCGGCGAGCTGGCGAATGAGGTCGGCCCGCACGGCGGCCTCCACCTCGGAAAACTCGGGATCATGCGCCTCCGCGACCTCGTCGACGCGGAAGATCACGTACCCGTCACCGAAGCGGATAGGCTCGGAGACGCGACCGCGACCGGTCGCGAAAGCCTGGCGGGCGAAGTCGGCAGAGAGAACTTCCGGAAGTCCGGCCGCCTGAGTGAACATCGGGCTTTCCTGGACCGAGAGCTCGTACTGTTCCGCCAGCTCCTCGAGGCTGTCTCGGCGTAGCACCGACATGCGCAGATCCTCGGCGCGCTGGTCGACGATCTCCTCGGCGCGCTCCCAACCGAGACTCTGCTCGAGCTGGCCGCGCACCTCCTCGTAGGGTCGCACCTGCTCGGGCCGGTCGCCATCCGCACGGATGATGTGGAGTCCGAAGGGTGTCTGCACGATGTCCGAAACCGCGTCAACGTCGAGGGCGAACGCGACCTCCTCGAACTCCGGCGCCATGCGGTCCCTGCCGAACCATCCCAGGTCGCCTCCCGTGGAGGCCGTCGCGGTATCGTCGGAATTGGCTTCGGCCAGCGCGACAAAGTCGCCGCCGGCGCGGATCTCGTCGAGCACTTGCTGTGCCTCCGCGCGGACCTCGGCGACGGTCGCATCGTCGGGGTCGGGCGGCAGGCGGAAAAGTATGTGTCGGGCGCGCACCTGGGCGGGCACCGAGAACTCATCGATCCGCTCTTCGTACCGGGCGCGCAGATCCTCTTCGCCGATCTCGACGGTCTCGCGCACCGCCTCGGTCTCGATCACGGCGTAGCTGACCTTGCGCTGCTCAGGCAAGCGGTAATCGCTGACGTTTTCGTTGAACAGCGTGCGGGCCGCGTCCTCGGTCAACAGGCCGGAGACTTCGGATTCGAGGCCCGTCGCTCGAACGACGAAGAAGTCGAATTGGACCCGCTCGTTGGCTCGCTGGTAGGCATCCTCGACCTCTCGATCGGTGACGCTGACCCCGTTGCTCACCAGCTCGACGAACTTCTCGGTGAGGATCTGTTCGGAGATATCGGCCTCGAATTCCTCGAACGACAGGTTGTTCGCCCGAAGAACCTGCTTGTATCGGTCGGGGCCGATGAAGACGCCATCCTGCAGGAACGCCGGGTAGCTCATGATGGCTTCCTGAATCTCGCGCTCGCTCACCGTGAGCCCCTGATCGCGAGCCGCGGCGAGAATCAGGCGCTCCTGGATGAGCTGGTCCAGCACGATCTGCTCGATCTGAATCTGCTGGAGGAAATCGTCCGGCAGCTCCCCGCCGCTGACCTGGCGATAGTAGGCGGCCTGCTGTTGCAGCGCCTGCTGGTACTCGGTGATGGTGATCGGCTCTCCGTCGACGCGGGCGATCACGTTGGAAGGCCCGCCGACGAGGGCGGGGATGTAGAAGGCGATGAACGCGATGATGACGAGCCACAATACCCACGAGAGGTTGCGAACGTTGCGGCGCATTGTGTCGAGCACTTGAGGACCTACCTTGGCACTAGCTTGGATTCGTTCGGGGGAGGGCTCCCACGCGGCGGAACGCGGCGAAGTAGAGCCTCCATGGTAGCCGCGACCTACTGCTCGCGACAACCGCGCGCGAGGGTCGATCGTACCCTTCGCCGGCGCGCATCGGTTGTTCCGGTGGCGAAAGGGCCATGTTAGACTCCGCATGCTACGGCGTTTGGTTGTTCACCTTGTCACGCGCCTCTGCGCTCGAGCCCCTGCCTCGAAGCGAGCGCGAGGATGGGCTGTGCAGCTGCGTTTGGTGACGACGTCGGTAAGCTGCGCTGACCTGGCTCTGAGTTCATGCGTCGACTACTGTCCTTTTTTTCGAATGACATCGCCATCGACCTCGGCACGTCGAACACCCTCGTGTACACCGCCGGGCAGGGCGTCGTGTTGTCCGAGCCCTCGATCGTCGCCATCAACAAGCTGACGAACAAGGTGGAGGCGGTCGGCGCGGAAGCCAAGGAGATGCTTGGCCGGACGCCGGGGCACATCGTCGCCGTGCGCCCGCTCAAGGACGGAGTCATCGCGGACTTCGACGTCACCGAACGGATGATTTCCTACTTCATCCGCCGGGCGAACAACCGCCGTGTCTGGGTGCGACCACGCATCGTCATCGGCGTCCCTAGCGGCATCACTCAGGTCGAAGAGCGAGCCGTCAAGGACACGGCGTACCGCGCCAAGGCGACCGAGGTTTTCCTCATCGAGGAAGCCATGGCGGCGGCCATCGGCGCCGGTCTTCCCATCACGGAGCCCTCCGGCAACATGGTGGTCGACATCGGCGGCGGCACCACCGACGTGGCGGTCATCTCGATGGCGGGGATCGTCTACTCGCGCTCGATTCGCGTCGGCGGCACGGCGATGGACGACGCGATCATCAACTACATCAAGCGCAACTACAATTTGCTCATCGGCGAGCGCACAGCAGAAGAGATCAAGATCACCATCGGCTCGGCGTACCCGCTCGACGAGGAGTTGACCATGGATATCAAGGGTCGCGACCTGGTCGAGGGAAAGCCGAAGACAATCACCATCACCGACCGAGAAATCCGAGACGCCCTGAGCGAGGTCACATCCTCGATCGTCGAGTCCGTGCGGATGGCGCTCGAGCGCACCCCCCCCGAGCTGTCCGCCGACTTCATCGACAAGGGACTGATACTGACAGGTGGCGGCGCTTTGCTGCGCAACCTCGACCTACGACTCCGGGAGGAGACCGGCGTTCCGGTCTCGATCGCCGAAGACCCGCTTTCGTCGGTGGTCCTGGGAGTCGGACGGATTCTCGACGACCTGGATCTGCTGCGGCGTG
>CAYSHI010000305.1:0-10101 GCA_964430745.1 uncultured Acidobacteriota bacterium
AAGTTCTGCTACTTCCGCGTGTACACGGACAAGAACGCCGACCAGGTTGCCGACTACGTCGACGCCTTGGTGCGGGAGAACGAGCTGTACGCCGAAAAGCGCGCCGTCGACGGGCGACCGCTCAAGTACATCTATTTCGGCGGCGGCACTCCGTCCTATATCTCGGTCAAACACCTCGAAGACCTGGTCGCGCGGCTGAAACGGGCAATCCCCTGGGATGGCGCCGACGAGGTCGCCTTCGAATGCGAGCCGGGCACCCTGAGCCAGCCCAAGGTCGAGGCCATCCGCCGCATCGGCGTCACACGGCTGAGCCTCGGAGTGGAGAACTTCAACGACAGAATCCTCGAGATCAACGGCCGCGCGCACGTATCCAAAGAGATCGATCGCGTCGTACCGTGGATACGCGACGCGTCGTTCGCGGAGGTCAACATCGACCTGATCGCCGGCATGGTCGGCGAAACCTGGGATACCTGGCGAGAAACCGTGCAGCGGGCGATCGATGTCGACGTCGACATGGTGACCGTCTACCAGATGGAGTTGCCGTTCAACACGCGCTTCTCCAAGCAGTTCTTCGACGGCGAGCTCGACGTGCCCCCCGCCGATTGGGAAACCAAGCGCGAATGGCACGCGTACGCTTTCGAGGAGCTCGGCAAAGCAGGCTACGAGGTCTCCAGCGCCTACACGATGGTCAAGAGCCCGGAGGCGAAATTCGTCTACCGCAGCGCTCTGTGGGAAGGCGCCGACATGATCTCACTGGGCGTCTCGTCGTTCGGGCACATGAGCGGCGTTCACGTGCAGAACGCGCCGCAGTGGAATGACTACTTCGATGCTCTCGAGAGACGCGAGCTCCCCCTGTTCCGAGCCTTCGCGACGACGCCGGAACAACGTCTGACTCGCGAGGTGATCCTTCAACTCAAGCTCGGACGCATCCGACCGAGCTACTTCGACAACAAGTTCGGCGCCGACATTGTCGAGCAATTCGGCGCGCCCCTTACTAAACTCCAGGAACAGGGAATGCTCGAGATCGAAGACGATCTCGTGCGCCTGACACCGAAGGGCCTCCTTCGCGTCGATTCGCTACTCCCCGAGTTCTACGCTCCGGACTACCAGCACGCGCGCTATACCTGATCATGAAGACCACGCTGAAGACTCTCTTCGCTGTCGCGGCGACCACCGCGTCGGCTCTCACCTTCGCCGCGGGACCCGCGGCGGCCCAGGCTCAGCAGACCGCCGCGACGAGCGCTCCTCAGCAACAGTCGCCGGAGCCCGCCAAGCGCGGTCAGGCGCGAGAATTCATCCTCGTCGAGGGCGACCTGCCGTTCGTCCCGAGCTCCAACTCGATCGCGGCAAACCTGCCGCTGGCGCTGCTGCTCACGCCGTTCAACGTCGGCACGGTCACAGAAGCACTGATCGAGGAGCAATACGACGTCACGATTGCCGGAGCCCTCACCAACATCAGCAACGTCAACATCCAGTCGGGCAACGGCGTCAATGATTTCTTTCTCATCCGCGGCTTCGACTCGCTGTCCAGCACGCTGATCATGACCGACGGCGCGTCCGAGCCGGAGACGACGTTCTACGAGCTTTACAACGTCGACAAGGTCGAGGTTCTCAAGGGCCCGGGCGGGTTCCTGTACGGCAGCAGCCCGCTGGCCGGCACCGTGAACCTGGTGCGCAAGCAACCGGTGCCCAACACGCTCGGGAGCGCGCGGGTCAACCTGGGTCGCTTCAACTGGATCGAGGCGGCGGGCGACTTCAACTACGGCAAGGCCGACGGTGACCTGTTCTTTCGCGTCAACACGGTGTTTCGCGACACCGAGGGGTATCGCGATCGCATCGAGGGGCGCACGTTCGCGATCAATCCCGCCACCACCTGGCGCATCGACGATTCCGCCACTCTGAACTTCAATTTCGAGTACGTCTCCGCAGACTACTTTCCGGACAGTGGCATTCCCCTGGCCTTCGGCGAGGTTCCGCCGGTGCCACGAACGACCAACTACCAGTCGGCAATCGACGACTCCAAACAGGACGTTTATCGCTTCCAGTCCGACTACCAGAATGAGCTCAGCGACGCGCTCACCATTCGCAACAAGTTCTACTACCGGGGCCTCGACTGGAATTCGGCCGGGACGCTTTTCAACGGCGTGATCCCGGAGTTCGACCCGTTCTTTCAGCCCACCGGTAACCTGCTCGTGAGTCGCTCGCTGATCGTTCTGGACGACCGGCAGGACTGGGTCGGCAACCAGCTCGACGCGGTCGTGAACGGCTACACCGGCTCGATCGGCCACACGCTTCTCGTCGGCTTCGAGCTCGCTCGGCTGGCGGACGCGTTCACCCTCGATGTCGGGCTCCTTCCGGATGTGCCGCTGGATGATCCGGGTGCTCCCACGCTCGGCCCGCCGGTCCTGCTGCCCCAGTTCGGACAGGCCGGAGACTCGCGATCCGTGGTCGTGGCCCCCTACGCCATCGATCAGATCGCGCTGCACGATCGCTTTCAGGTGCTGGCCGGCGTGCGGGTCGATTTCATCGACTTCAAGGACACGCTCAACGACGTGTCGAGCACCGACACCAAGGCGTCGCCGATGCTCGGTGCGGTGTTCGTCGCCACCGACAGCAGCTCCATCTACGCGAACTACTCGAGCTCTTTCGCACCGCCGGCTCCGCGGGTGCAGACCGGCGACGTCAAGCCGGAAGAAGGCAAGCAGTTCGAGGGCGGCTTCAAGCAGGAGTTCCTCGACCGCCGCGCCCGCGCCACCTTCGCCGTGTATCAACTCGAGCGCACCAACATCGGCATCCCGGACTCCAACGGCCTCACCCAACAGGTCGGTAGCCAGCGTTCGCGCGGCTTCGAAGCCGAGCTGATCGCCGAGGCGTCTCAGGGCTTGCGCTTCTCCGGCTCGTACGCCTACAACGATGCCGTGCTGACGGAGTTCTCCGAGCGCGTCATCGTCGGCGTCGACGAGAGCTTCAACCCGATCTTCGCCACGGTCGACCGCAGCGGGAACAGGCCGGCCTTTGCGCCCCGCCATATCTTCAATGCCTGGGTGAGCCAGGACATCGCGCGAGCGCTGGTGGTGGGTGGAGGGGCACGCTATGTGAGCGAGCAGTTCATCGCCGAGGACAACGGCTTCGTCATTGACGGCGTGTTCACTGTCGACGCAATGGCCAGCTACACGTTCCGCGACCTGCTGATCGAGCTCAACATCAAGAACCTCACTAACCGCGAGTACGACCGGCGTGGATTCGGCGACAACTCGATCACTCCCGCCGACCCGATAACGGTGTACTTCGGCGTCACCTACCGACGCTGACCACGCGGAGATCACAATGAAACACCCTGACCCCGAGTACGACGTCATCGTTGTCGGCGGCGGTCCCGCCGGCTCCACCGCCGCCGCGCTGACTGCGGCCGGCGGCCGCAAGGTATTGCTCCTCGACCGCGAGAAGTTCCCCCGGTTCCGTCTGGGCGAATCATTGATGCCGGCAACATACTGGACCCTCGAGCGTCTCGGCGTGCTCGACCGCATGAAGTGCAGCGACTTCCCCCGTAAGCACAGCGTGCAGTTTTTCGGCAAGAGCGGGAAGGGCTCGGCCCCGTACTACTTCTCGAAGGTCGAAGCGACCGAGAGCGCCCAAACCTGGCAGGTCAAGCGCCTCGACTTCGACCACATGCTGTTGCAAAACGCGGCCGCCAAGGGAGCCGAGGTGTTCGAAGAGGCGCGCGTGCACGAAATCTTGTTCGACGGCGACCGGGCGCGCGGGATCCGGGCCGAGTTCAAGGACGGCGACAAACGCGACATCAGCGCCAAGGTCGTCGTCGACGCCACCGGCCAGAGCGCCCTCCTCGCCAAGCGGCTCAAGCTTCAGCGCACGGACCCCAACCTGCGGCACTGCGCCTTTTTCACCCGCTTCGAGGGAGCCCGGCGCGGCGAAGGTATCGACGAGGGCGCCACGCTGATCATGCACACCGAAAACGAGAGGTCGTGGTTCTGGTACATTCCGCAGCCTGACGATTTCGTCAGCGTGGGCGTGGTGGGCTCACTGGACTATCTCGTGAAGGGCCGGTCCAACGATCCGGCCGTCGTCTTCGACGAGGAGGTCGCCCTGTGCAAGCCGCTGCAGGAGCGAATCGCCGGCGCGACTCCCGAGCACAATGTCCGCGTACTGAAGGACTTTTCCTACGCCAGCCGGCAGATCGCCGGCCACGGTTGGGTGTTGGCGGGCGACGCCTTCGGCTTCATCGACCCGATCTACTCGTCGGGCGTGTTTCTGGCCCTGAAGGGCGGAGAGATGGCGGCCGATTCGATTCTCGACGCGTTCGCCGCCGACGACTTCTCCGGTGCGCGACTGGGGGCCCACGGGCCCGAGTTCGTCGAGGGCATCGACGCGCTACGCAAGCTCGTGTACGCGTACTACGATCCGGACTTCAGCATCGCGGGCTTCCTCAAGCAGTATCCGGAGCAAGAGGAGAACCTGGTGCACCTGCTCATCGGCAACGTCTACCGAGAGGATGTCGGCGGACTGCTGCGCGCGATGGACGAGTATCGCGAGCTCCCGAAATACGAGCCCATCTACGTCGAACACGCCTCTGCCTGAGACATCGCACCGCCAACGAGCGAGAGCCATGAGATACGTGGTCTACGGCCTGCTCCTGCTGCTGTACGCGCTGCACACGGACGTGTGGTTCTGGGACGACCCGCGCTTGGTGCTGGGGCTGCCGATCGGTATCACCTACCACGTGCTGTGGACGCTTCTGGTCTCGGTCGCCTACTGGCTGGTGGTGCGCTATGCCTGGCCGAACGAGCTCGATCAGTCGGGCGAACACGGCGCTGCGGACACCGGCGGCGAGCGCGACGTCGCGGGTGAAGATGCGAGGGTCACGACATGACGCTGCTGATCATCGCCGTCTACATGGCCCTGGTGCTGGGGGTAGGGGCCCTCAGCCACCGCCTCTTTCGCGGCACCGGCGAGGACTACTTCCTCGCCACTCGATCCATCGGCCCGTTCGTGCTGTTGATGTCGCTGTTCGGCACCCAGATGACCGCCTTCGCCTTGCTCGGCGCATCCGGCGAGTCATACCGCACGGGAATCGGCGTCTTCGGCCTCATGGCATCGAGCTCGGCGATCGTCGTGCCGGCGGTGTTTTTCTTCATCGGCACCCGCGCCTGGGCGGTGGGCAAGCGCTGCGGCTACACGACGCAGGCGCAGCTCATCCGCGGTCGCTGGAACTCGGGAGCTCTCGGCCTGCTCGTTTTCGTCGCCCTCGTCGCGCTGCTCATCCCTTACCTGTTGATCGGCGTCATGGGTGCGGGGATCACCCTGGCGGACATCTCCGGCGGCGCGGTGCCCACGTGGGCCGGCGGCCTGGTGATCTCGCTGGTGGTGTTGGTCTACGTCACCTACGGCGGCTTGCGGGGCACGGCCTGGGCGAACACCTTCCAGACCCTGGTGTTCATGACGCTGGGCGCGGTGACGTTCGTTTATGTAGCCAACACCATGGGCGGGCTCTCGACCGCCCTCGCACGCATTGCGGAAACCGACCCGCGGTTGCTGATCCGCGGCGACGGCTTCAGCCCCGTCAAGTACCTCACCTACTCCTTCATCCCGCTGTCCGCGGCCATGTTTCCGCACCTCTTCATGCACTGGCTCACGGCGAGCAAGCTGCGCAACTTCCGCACCACCGTCGTGGCGTACCCTATCTGCATCGCCATCGTCTGGATTCCCAGCGTACTGCTCGGCGTATTGGGGAACGTCGATTTTCCCAACCTCACCGCTCCGCAAAGCAACGCGGTGATGGTGCGCCTGATCAGCTTTCACGCGCCCGACCTACTCGCAGGATTGCTCGGCGCCGGCGTGTTCGCGGCCGTGATGTCGTCGCTGGACTCACAGGTGCTGTCGCTCGGCACGATGTTCACCAAGGACATCGTGCTGCACTACGGCTACCACCATAAGATGACAGACCGTCAGCAGATCCTCAGCGGGCGCCTGTTCGTCGTCGCCATCCTGGTGATCACCTATCTGCTGTCGCTGGTGACCCGCGCGACCATCTTTTCGATGGGCACGTGGTCGTTCACCGGCTTCGCCGGCCTGCTTCCCCTCATCGTGGCGGCGCTGTACTGGCGTCGGAGCACCAAGGTCGGCGCCTTCGCCTCGGTGTTCACGGTGGCGATCCTGTGGACGTACTTCTTCTCGCAGGGATTCGGCCGCCCCGATTACACGGTCGGCGGCACGGGCATCATGCCTGTGGCCGTGGTGGTCGGAGCTTCGGCAATGGCCATGGTCGTGGGCTCGTTGCTCTCGAGCCCGCCCGACGAGGCCACCCTGCAGAGGTTCTTTCCGTCGTGAAGATCGCGTACATCACCGCCGGCGCCGCGGGCATGTACTGCGGCAGCTGCCTGCACGACAACACGCTGTCGGCGGCCCTCATCGCGAAGGGCCACGACGTGGCGCTGATGCCCACCTACACGCCGATCCGCACCGACGAGGAAGATGTCAGCATCGGCAGGGTCTTTTACGGCGCGGTGAACGTGTTTCTCGAGCAACGCTCGGCGGTCTTTCGCCATATCCCGAACTCGCTCCACTGGCTTCTGGACCGGCCCCGGCTGCTCAACTGGGTTTCGGGTCGAGGCGTTTCCATCGACGCGACGCAGCTCGGCGACATGACGCTGTCGGTGGCGAAGGGCGAAACGGGCAACCAGCGACGCGAGCTCGAAGAGCTGGTCGCCTGGCTGCGCGACGACTTCAAGCCGGACATCGTCCACATCACGAACTCGATGTTTCTCGGCCTCGCCGAACCGCTCAAGCGCGAGCTCGGGGTACCCGTCCTGTGCTCGCTACAAGGCGAGGACATCTTCCTCGACGAGCTCACCGAGCCGTTCAAGTCCCGCGTCCATGAGCAGCTCCAGTCGCATGCCCGCAGTGTGGATGGATTGGTGGCAACCTGCGACTACTACGCCGACTTCATGACGGAGTACCTCTCCGTCCCGCGCGACCACGTCCACGTGGTGCCGCTGGGCATCAAGCTGGACGGTCACCGCGGGGCGCCACCGCCAGGACCGGGCGGACGAGTCGGCGAACGTGATGCACCCAAAGCTGACACCCTCGAGGGCGCGGGGCACGCACCGTTCGTGGTCGGCTACCTGGCGCGTATCTGCCCGGAGAAAGGACTTCACGACCTCGTCGAGGCCTTCGCGAAGCTCGTTTCCCGGCACGGAAAGGACCGCCTGCGGCTGTGCGTCGCCGGCTACCTGGGCGTGCGCGATATCGAGTACTTCGACAGGCTCAAAGAGCGAGTGAACGAGCTGGGCCTCGACGACGTGTTCGATTACGCCGGCGAGGTCAGTCGCGACGAGAAGATCGCATTTCTGCAAGGCGTCGACGTTCTCTCCGTGCCGACGACCTACAAGGATCCGAAAGGCCTGTTCCTGCTCGAGGCCTGGGCCAACGGCGTGCCGGTCGTCCAACCCTCGCACGGCTCGTTTCCGGAGCTGATCTCGGCGACCGGAGGAGGACTGCTGAGCGAGCCCGGCTCGGAGGATTCGCTCGCCGAAAACATCGAATCGCTGATGCTCGACCCGGACGCCCGGCACGAATTCGGCCGCCGGGGCGCGGAAGCGGTGGCCGAGCGGTTTTCGGACGTGGTGATGGCCGAGACGACGCTGGCAGTCTATCGTCGGTTTGTCAACGAACCCCGGATTGCCAAATGAAAGAGTTTACGTACCAGCGTCGTATCGACTACTCCGACACCGATATGGGCGGCATCGTCCATTTTTCGCGCTTCTTCATCTACATGGAGACCGCGGAGCACGAGTTCCTGCGCTCGCGTGGAACCAACGTCGATCGCACCGTCGACGGCGTACGCATAAGCTGGCCGCGGGTGTCGGCAACGTGCGACTACAAATCGCCCGCCCGCTTCGGCGACGTCCTCGACGTCCGCGTCCGCATCGTTCGCCGCGGTATGAAGTCGATGACCTATGGATTCGAGTTCCGGCGCGGCGACACCTTGCTGGCGGAGGGCAAGACGACCGCCGCATGTTGCATCATCCATCCGGACCGCGGACCCGAGCCGGTGGAGATACCGGACTGGTTTTCGCAAGCGCTGGAGGGCGACGAGGAGGCATGAGCGTCGCGCTCGCAGTCAGCGATGTGACCCGCGCCTACGATGGGGACGCCGGGCGCATCGAAGTTCTCCGCGGCGTCTCCTTCGACCTGGATGCCGGCGAATCGCTTGCCATCACGGGCCCGTCGGGGTCCGGCAAGAGCACACTTCTTCACATCATCGGCACGCTCGATACGCCGACCTCCGGGCGCGTGACGATCGGCGGGCAGGATCCCGCCACCCTTTCCGAGCCCGATCTCGCCCGCTTCCGTAACCGAACGGTCGGCTTCGTCTTCCAGGACCACCACCTGCTGCCGCAGTATTCGGTTCTGGAGAACACGCTCATACCGACGCTCGCCTATGCCGAGTCATCCGATGGACGCGACCGCGCCCTCGAGCTGCTCGCCAAGGTCGGCCTCGAGCACAGGCTCGATCATCACCCGGCACAGCTGTCGGGCGGCGAGCGACAACGGGTGGCAATCGCCCGGGCCTTGATCAACCGCCCCGGGCTCCTGCTGTGCGATGAACCCACCGGCAATCTCGACATCGACACTGCCAACTCGGTCGCCGAGTTGCTGGCCGAGCTCCACGCAGTCGAAAAGAACGTCCTGATCATCGTCACCCACAGCCTCGAGCTCGCGGCGTGCTATCCACGACGCTTCGAGCTGCGGGAGGGACTGTGTTCCGGGGCCTGACCTACTTCTGGAAGATCAACCTCGCGGTGCTGGTCGCGGCGGCGATCAACACGGCCGTGCTCGCCGGTGCACTGATCGTCGGCGATTCGGTGCGCGGCAGCCTGCGGGATATGACCCTCGACCGGCTCGGCGACATCGACCAGGCACTCGTGTCTGAGCGCCTCTTCCCCCAGGACCTCGCCGACCGCCTCGCCGACTCCGCCTGGGCGAGGAATGGAGGGCGTTCGATCGCCCCGGCGATCCTTCTGCCCGGCAGCGCCGCCCACACCGACACCGGGGCGCGTGCTTCGCGCGTCAGCGTGCACGGCATCGACGCGCGCTTCGTGAGCCTGTTCGCGGAAAGTGTCGATCTCGCCCGCGGCGACGGGCAAATCTTCCCCTCCGCGGTCATCAACGAGACCCTGAGCCGTCAGCTCGGCGCCGAAGCGGGCGACGCGATGCTCTTGAGCTTTCGCACCCGCGACAACGTGCCGGACGACACGCTGCTGGGAAACAAAGAGAACACACAGGACTTCGGCACGGTCCGCACCACCGTTGTCGGTGTGATTCCGGATCGAGGCGTCGGCCGCTTCGGGCTGTCGCCGAGCCAGGCGTTTCCATCCAACGCGTTCCTGGCGATCGGCGATCTGCAGTCGGCGCTCGATCAAGACGGCGCCGCCAACGCGATGTTCGTGTCGGGCAGCAGCGACGAAGCGGCGGCCGCGCCGTCGGAGGCGCTCGAGACAGTGCTCGAGCTCGAGGATCTCGGACTACTGACCGAGTGGCACGGCGACAGCCTGCTGATCGAGAGCACCGAATACGTGTTGCGCCCCCCGACGGTCAACGCCATCAACCGTGCCGCCGATGCCGTCGGCGGCCGGAGTGTAGAGGTGACCAGCTACCTGGCCACGGCGCTGAGCGTGGGCGACGCCACGGTGCCGTACTCGACGGTCTCGGCGCTGGCGGGAGCGGCGGAAGGCCTCGAATCTCTGGCGTCGACCAACGGTGAGCGCGTGACGCCGCCCAGCGGCAACGAGATCCTGATCAACGATTGGACCGCTGCCGACCTCGGCGCAGGGGTCGGCGACACGTTGCGCATGGAGTACTACGTCGTCGGGCCGTACGAAGATCTCGACGTGGCGTCGGAAGAGTTCACCATTACCGGTGTGGTCGCCATGAGCGGCCTGGCCGCGGATCGAAGGCTCACGCCCGACTATCCGGGCATCGAGGACACCGACAACATCTCCGACTGGGACCCGCCGTTCCCCGTCGACTTGCGCGCTGTACGCCCTCAGGACGAGGACTACTGGGACCTGTACGGCGCCACAC
>CAYSHI010000306.1:0-16805 GCA_964430745.1 uncultured Acidobacteriota bacterium
TGTGGATGCCCCGCTGGCTGTCCGCTCCGGAGGGGGCGGAACTCGTGGATGAGCCGGCGTCCGCCGCCGTCGAGCTGGGCGATGTGGGGCTGGGGGAGACGGCTACTGGGGTCGCCATGTTCCCGCGAATGCCGTAGTAGACGATCAGCTCGCCGCCCGGGTAGATACGGGCCGAGGTCATGTCGTTCCACCGCATCAGGTTGGACACGTCGGTGCGAAAATTCAAGGCGATCTCGTACAGGCTGTCGCCGCGTTGCACCACATAGGTCGTGCGCTCGCCGACGTCGAACCCAGCGACCGGTTGCGGACGATAGGCACGCATATCGGAGCCCACCGGAATGATCAGCCTCTGGCCGATGCTCAGCCTGTTGGCGTTGCGCATCTGGTTGACCTCGACGATGGCCGCCTGACGGGTGCCGTAGTGAGACGCGATGGCTCCCAGTGTGTCGCCACGCTCGACGACGTGGGTCATGAACTCGATACGCTCCGCCGCCGGTACGTCGGCAAGGGCTGCCTCGAAGGCGGCCTTGGAGCCCGCCGGGATGCGCACCGGGTAGTCGGCGGGCACCCACGCCCGGATGTGCGGGTTGTACTCCCGTATCTCGTCGAACGTCAGGCCAACGAGGTCGGCAACCAGTCGAAGATCGGTGTTCGCGTCCATCAGCGACTCGTCGTATTCATAGCGCGGCTGCTGCGTGACGGTCAGGCCGTAGTATTCCGGGTCGGTAGCGATGAGCATCGCGGCGTAGATCTTCGGCACATGGTCGCGGGTTTCCCGCGGGATGGCGCGGGCCTCCGAAAGCGACCAGAAATCGTCGTGGCCGGTCCGTTGCATGGCTCGCCCGATGCGGCCCTTGCCGGCATTGTAGGCGGCCATGACCAGCGACCAATCGCCGAACTCGGCGTACAGGTCCTTCATGTAGATGGCCGCCATGCGCGTCGAGCGCACCGGATCGGTCCGTTCGTCGACGTTGGAGCCCACCTTCATGCCGTACAGCCGCGCCGTTCCCGAAACGAACTGCCACATGCCGCTCGCCGCGGCGCGCGAATAGGCGCCCGTTTTGAACAGGCTCTCGATCAGCGCCGACCAGGCGAGCTCGCGGGGGACACCGACTTCATCGAAGATCTCTTCGATCATCGGCATATACCGGGTTGCCCGCGACAATCCTTCTTCGATGACTTCCTTGCGATCGCCGGTCAGGTAGGCGAGGGCCCACTCGACGCGCTCGTTTTCGAGGGGGGTGGGCACGTCGATGGAGAACTTGGGCAACTCCATGGGCTCGACCTCGAGCCGTGCCCGCAGGTTCGCGAGGTCCTCCTCGGAAGGCGCCGGCAGCTCTTCGTCGTCAAGCGACACCAGGTCATCCGAAACGGGCACCAGGCCCTCGAAGCCGAGGGCGTGGATGCGGTTGAAGAGATCGTTGAAGGCGGCCTGCAGCGCGTCCCGCTCTTCGGGTTCGACGTTGGCGTCGAGATAGACCTCCAAGGCCCGCTCGAAGCGGTCGTCGGCGGTGGCGTATTCGCCGCGACGATAGGCCTCTTCACCGTAGGAGAAGTAACTCTCGGCTTCGTCCTGCAGCGCTTGGATGGCGCTGACGGGGCCCTGCGGTTCCGGAACCGCAGGCGCTGTCTGGGGCGGAGCGGACGATCCGCCACACGCCGCGCTCGTCACGAAGAGCAGCACGCAAAGAAGAGACTTCAAGCTCTTGCCGGCTACAATGCGGCAATCTGCCCACGTTTCGATCATTCGGCCCTCGCTGCGAAAGCCCCCCAAAGTACGCCAATTTCTTTTCGCGGCCGCCCCGCCGCGATCAAGGTTCTTTTCAATGCCGGCGGAATACGCCGCGCTCCTCGCCCAGTTCGCGGGCAGAGGGCGTGATGATTGTATCGGGTCCGATGTGGATTTTCTCTCCCTTATCTTCAGCAGCGCGAACATCGGCCTCGGCGACGAAATCGACGGGCCGCGACGGCGCCGGCGCGGGAGGCGCCGGCGGAGGGGCCGGAGCAGCTGCTTCAGGTGTTCTCAGCCCGGCCTCAGGCCGTCCCCTCGGGGGCGACGGCGCCGGGCCGGAAGGGGGAGCGACGGTCGTCTCGGTGACCGAAACGACGGTTGTCCGCCCGGCTACCGGTGGGGCGGTGGGGGCCGACGTCAGCAGCCCGCGCCTGTTCAGGAAACCGACCACCTCCGACTCCAGCTCCGTCGTCTGACGAGTCCCGCTGTCTCCGGCGACAATCTCGGCAGAGCGAGTAACGCGGCCGTCGTCGCGCGGCCAGTCGCTCGTGGGCGCGGGTGCGGGCGCCGAAGCGGCAGTGTCGGCGGTGTACGACTTTGTTTCATACGCCAGGCGCTTGACGTTCAGCAGATGCTGCGGGCCGACGTTGTCCGAAGTGATGTTGTTGCCCCAGGATCCGCAACCGAGCGTCATCGACGGAAACAGGTGCGTCGTGTAGCCGACCGCGCCGAGGGCGGACACGGTGTTGACCACAACACGGTGCGCCGGCTTGCGTAGGCCGAACTGAAGGACGATGTCGTCGTCGGTGCAGTGGATCGACATGGTGTGGCCCATGCCGCCGAAGCGCAGCAACTCGGTGCAGCGCGTGCAACCCTCTCGCCAGTCTTCGACCACATAAAAGGCGAGGACCGGCGAGAGCTTCTCGTGCGAGAGGGGGTATTCCTTGCCGACGCCCGCCACGCGGCAGACGAGAACCCGTGTTCCCTCCGGCACGGTGATGCCGGCGGCGGCGGCGATGACGGTTGCGGGTCGCCCGACGAACTGCGGATTCACGAGGAGATCGTTCGTGATCAGCACCTTGGCCAGCCGGTCGCCCTCTTCGCTCGACAGGAAATGGCCGCCATGGGCGCGTACCTGCTCGACAACCTCGGACTCGATGGCCCGGTCGCAGATGATCGCCTGCTCGGACGAGCACAGCGTGCCGTTATCGAAGGTCGTTCCGGCGAGGATGTCGCGCGCGGCCTTGGCCACGTCCGCCGTGCGCTCGATGTAGGCGGGTACGTTGCCCGGCCCGACGCCGTAGGCCGGCTTGCCGGCGGAGTAGGCGGCACGCACCAGGCCCGTGCCGCCGGTGGCCAGGATGATGTCGGTCTCGCGACCGTTCATCAGCTCCTTGGTGCCCTGCATGGTGACGTTCGTCATGCAGCCGATCAGGCCTTCGGGCGCGCCGGCGCCGATCGCCGCTTCGGCCATGACCTCGGCGCTCTCGCGCACGCAATTCGCGGCCGTCGGGTGCGGCGAAAGCACGATGCCGCAGCGTGCCTTCACCGATATGAGGCACTTGAACATCGCCGTGGATGTGGGATTGGTCGAAGGGATGATCCCGGCGACGACACCGACCGGCTCGGCGATTTCGCGCACGCCGTGCTCGCGATCTTCGCGAATGACGCCGACGGTGCGCATGCCGCGCATCGCGTCGACGACGCTCTCGAGAACGAAGTTGTTCTTGCGGACCTTGTCCGGGATGTTGCCGAAGCCGGTTTCCCGGTGCGCCGATTCGGCGAGGCGCTCACTGTGGGCCAGCCCGGCGGTCGCCATGGCTTCGACGATGGCGTCGATGCGTTGCTGATCGAAGCCCTCGATGTGGGCCTGCGCGTGGGCCGCGGCGCGTCCGAGTTGACGTGCCTCGTGGATCGACTCGAGGTCGCGGTCTCGTTCCACGTTGGACATCGGCGGCTCCGTCGGGATCGCTGACGAGCTAGCTCGCGCCGATCAGCTTGCTATCTGCGCTTGCGACCTGCGCCGGCGGCAACCTTCTCGGGGGGGGCCTGGGGAATGAGCTTTTCGACTTCTTCGTGAGGTCGCGGAATCACGTGCACGGAGATGAGCTCGCCCACGCGACGCGCCGCGGCGGCCCCGGCGTCGGTCGCGGCCTTGACCGCGCCGACATCGCCGCGCACGAGCACGGTGACGAGACCGGCTCCTACCTGTTCCTTGCCGACGAGCACGACCTTGGCCGCCTTGACCATCGCGTCGGCGGCCTCGACGGCTCCGACGAGGCCTTTCGTTTCGACCATTCCGAGAGCTTCGTACGACATTGCGGATCCTCCTCACGCGGCAATTCGCGGACGGCGCGAAATTAGCATGGGCCCTGCGGGCGGTCAATGAGCTGCGCCGGCCCGGATCCGCACTCGCAGTGGGTTTGCGAGTCTTCTCGCGAGCCGCCGGCGAGCGGCTGTGCCGGGGTCGGGGCGGGCGCCGTGGAACGGCGGGGCCGCAGCTTGAAGGCGCACATGCACCGAAGTAGACTCCGACCTTTGCTGCCCATCCGAAACGAAGGTCCGCGGAGAACTACACGAGATGTCTCTGATTTCGAACAAGCGTGGTGCGTGGCTGCACCTTCTGGGCGCCGCTGCGCTCGTGTCGTGCCTGGTCGCTGCCGGGTGCGCCGGCGAGGACGTCAGCCGCGCCGTCAACGCGGCGGTGTCGGTGGACCTTCCCGACAGCCTGCCGGCCGGAAGCCCGTTCGACGTCGGCTTTACTTGGACGCCCTCGGCGGATTTCGAGGCTCCGTCGGACGATTATCGGATCTTCGTCCATTTCGTCGATCCGGACGGCAATATCGTCGTCCAGGACGACCACTTTCCGCCCGTTCCCACGAGTCAGTGGAAGGCCGGCGAGCCGGTCAACTATCGGCATTGGGTGTACACGGACCCGGAGCTGGAGCCGGCCTACTTCGATCTTTTCGTCGGTCTCTACGACAGCGCCGGACAGGTTGCCACACTGGCAGAGGGCGGCCTGCAGAACCGCCCCCTCGTGCATTCGATCATCATGCGGGGCGAAGACAAGGGTGGCGTGCCGGTTTTTGTGGAAGGCGTTCAGGATTGGGAGTTGTCGCTGGCGAGCGACGATGCGCTCACGCGGCGGTGGCGTTGGATGGGGCGACAAGCGACCGTCGCCTTCGGCAACCCGCGGGGTCCGTCGACCCTTCACCTCAGCGCACTTAGTCCGGTGGACTACCTGGGCGGCACGCAGACGGTGACGATCAGGGTGCAGGACCGCGAGATCGCGCGCTTCGAGCTCGACGAGTCGGTTCCGTACATCAAGCGGTTCGACGTGCCCGGCGACGTCTTCGGTGAAGGCGACTGGGTGGATTTGATCATCGAGGTCGACAAGACGTTCGTTCCGGCACAGGTGGAACCCGAGTCCGACGATATCCGCGAGCTCGGCCTGCAGATTTATTGGATGTATCTGGCGCGATAAGCGCCCGGGCAGGACGAGGCCAGGGCCTGCTATCCTGCCGACACGCGGAAACCTCGGTGCGGTGGCCGTCTACACCAACCGAGACCCCCAACTACCGCGGCGCGCTGAGGAGTACACGATGGCGAAGGAAACAGACGACAGAGAACAAGCGGCCGAGCTTGCCATTTCGCAGATCGAGCGCCAGCACGGCAAGGGTGCGATCATGCGCCTGGGCTCGGACTGCAAGGTCGATATTCCGTCGATCTCGACGGGCTCGATCAACCTCGACATCGCCGTCGGCGTCGGCGGCCTGCCGCGCGGCCGGGTGATCGAGATTTTTGGGCCGGAGTCCTCGGGTAAGACCACGCTGGCGTTCCACGTCGTCGCCGAGGCGCAGAAGGCCGGCGGTATCTGCGGCTTCATCGACGCCGAGCACGCGGTCGATCCGGAGTACGCGCAGGCTCTGGGTGTGAACCTCGACGAGCTTCTCGTCGCGCAGCCGGATTCCGGCGAGCAGGCGCTGGAGATCGCCGAGACGTTGGTGCGATCGGGGGCGTTGGACGTGCTGGTGATCGACTCGGTGGCGGCGCTGGTGCCGCGTGCCGAGATCGAAGGCGAGATGGGCGACATGCAGCCCGGGCTGCAGGCACGGCTGATGTCGAAGGCTTTGCGCAAGCTCACCGCCGTGGTGTCGAAGTCGCACACCACGTTGATCTTCATCAACCAGGTTCGCGAGAAGATCGGCGTCATGTTCGGCAACCCTGAAACGACTCCGGGTGGACGGGCGCTGAAGTTCTACTCGTCCGTGCGCCTCGATATCCGCCGCATCGGATCCATCAAGGACGGCGAGACGATCATCGGCAACCGCACGCGGGTGAAGGTGGTCAAGAACAAGGTCGCGGCGCCGTTTCGCATGGCCGAGTTCGAGGTCATCTATGGCAAGGGCATCTCGCGCGCCGGCGAGCTGCTCGATCTCGGTGGGGAAGCCGGCCTCGTGCAGCGCTCCGGTTCCTGGTACTCGAGCGGCGACGAGCGCCTTGGCCAGGGACGTGAGAACGCGCGCAAGTTCCTCGAGGAGAACACCGACATCGCCGACGCGATCGACGCCAAGCTCCGCGAGGAGCACGGGCTCGTCAAGGTGCCCGCCGCTGAGGGGGCTGAAGCAGGCGACGCGGCCGCGGAGGCTGGCGCGGCGAAGACGAAGGCGACCGCGAAGGCGGGCTGAGGCCGTCGTGACGGCTCTCTCGTTACGGCCCTAGTGTGCCGCGTCACTATTGTCTTCACTTTTGCCCGCCCTTCGGGTGGCGACGAGACCGCGCCGATTTCTGCGTCGCCGCTCCTCGACGATACCCAAACATCGCCTGCGTCGCCGCTCCTTGATCTCGTCACGGTCTCGTCGCCACAAAAGTAAAGACAATAGTGACGCGGCACACTAGCCGTCCCAGAGGATCCTCTTGTAGCAGAATACCGTCAGCGCCCCGATGGCCGCCCATGCCAAACCCATGAAGATGTAACCGGCTGTCTCCATCAGATCAGGTCCTCGATATCGCCCGGCGTTTCGCGTCCGGTGCCGCCGTGCTTCTTCCAGGCGAACGCCACCAGAGAGCACATGGCGATCAACATTCCTACCAGCGTAAGCCGGGCCATCTGTATCCACCAACCCGCCTCCGGGGTGGGCGGCGCCGAGGCGCCACGAAGCATGATCACGTCCGGCAGCGTGCGGTAGAAGTAATCGCCGAGGATGACGAACAGCATCGCCGGCGTGACGAACTGCAGCACGTACTTGAAGAAGATCGGAATCTTGATGTCGGCGGCCCGGTTGATCTCGTCCCACGCGCGGTGGATGCCGAACACCCAGGTGAACAGCACCAGCTCGATGGCCGCGAGCACGACGAGACCGAACGTCCCCGCCCAGAAGTCGAACTCGTTCATGAAGTGGGGCATGAGAAAGATGACCGGCTGCACGAGGATGAACACCGTCACGCCTAATGTGATCGCCGCCTTTTTCCGGGTCATCTTGAGCTCATCCTGCAGAAAGGCCATCAGCGGCTGTCCCATCGCCAGCGAAGAGGTGATGCCGGCGATGAACAGCAGGGCGAACCACAGCGTTCCGAACAATTGCCCGGCGGGCAGTCGCTGGAACAGTGCCGGCATGACGGCGAAGGCCATGTCGTAGGCGTTGCCGGCGAGCTCCTGCGTGCGCTCCAGGCCGAAGAAGACCACGGCGGCGGGGATTGCCAGCGTGCCGCCCAGGACGACCTCCGCGAACTCGTTGGTCGACGCGGTGGCGAGACCCGTCAGCGCGATGTCGTCGTTTTGCGACAGGTACGAGGCGTAGCACTGGATCGTGCCCATGCCCAGACTCAAGGTGAAGAAAATCTGCCCGGCGGCCGCGAGCCAGACCCCCGAGTCGCCGATGCGGCTGAAATCGGGGTTCCAGATGAAACCCAGTCCCGCGTTGACGCTGAAGTCCGGCTGTGCCGGATCCGGCGTGCCCAGCAGCAGGACGCGTCCGACGAGGATGATGGCGAAGATGAACAGCGCCGGGAGCGCGTAACGAGCGACCAGTTCGATGCCGCCGGATACGCCGCGCGAGAGCACGTAGACGTTGATCACCAGGGTGACGACGAGAAGCCCGTAGGCCCAACCGATGCCGCTGAAGAACTGGCCGCTGTCGGCAAAGTAGGGGTTGCTCGCGTTCTGCTGATAGCCGGCGAGGAAGGCGCTCATCCCCTCGAAAGTGTCCGCTCCCCAATACGAGCCGGTCGCCGTGAAGATCGAGTACCCCAGGGACCACGACTCGACGTAGGTGTAGAAGACCATGACGGTCAGGGGCATGAAAAGCCCGAGGGCGCCGAGGTACTTGGCCGCGGGGTTCTTCCAGATCCGCTCGAACATCCCCGGGCTCGACGAGTGGCCGTAGCCGCCGCCGTAGCGGCCGATGGCCCATTCTACCCACATCATCGGAATCCCCAGCAGCAGGAACGAGATGAAGTAGGGGATCATGAACGTGCCGCCGCCGTTCTGCGCGGCTTGCACCGGGAATCGGAGGAAATTCCCCAACCCCACCGCGTTGCCCGCCATCGCGAGCACCAGCCCCACTCTGGTCGCCCATTTTTCTTGTTCGCTCATAGACCTCCCCCGAAGAAATCGGGATCCGACCGACCGATGCTCAAACGTCCGACAATGGCGCACCCAGCGCTGAGTCGCCGGATGCTATCACAGGCTCTGCGGGCCACAGTTGGGCGCTGCACGAGGCGCCGGGAGTTTTTCAGCGGCTGGCTAAGCTGCTATCCTCTCACCGCGTCGGCCGCCGCTCGTGCCCGGCGCTCCGTCGGCGTGCGACCGCACGCAGGCCGCTACGCTTTCCAGGTGGGCTCGTAGCTCAGTCGGTAGAGCGCCAGACTGAAAATCTGGGCGTCGGTGGTTCGATTCCGCCCGAGCCCACCTGCTTGAAGGGCACTCGCTCCGGCGCTCCCGGAGCGCATTCGCGGGGCGGGGTATGGCGAGGGCCGGGTAAGGTGGCTAGCAAGAATCCAGCGTCAGCCGGATCGCCGGACGTGCTGCACGATCTCGAGCTCTTGCTCCGGTCGCGGTACGGCATCATCCATCTTCCGACACGCGAAGAGTCGCGCGCGTCTTCGCTGTTGCGCCTGCTCGCTGACGACCTCGGTATTCCCCTGTTTCGCTGGTCGCCCATCCACGGTCTCGGGCTGGATGGAGGCGAGGGGCCGATCTACGGCACGCAGCTTCTCGCCGCGGCTTTCGGGCACATCTCGGCATCCGGGCAACCGGCGCTGTACCACTTTCACGGTATCGGTGGGGGACTGGCGACCGATGCATTGCTCGTCGAGCACCTGCGCGAGGCGATCCACAGTCTCGAACGGAGCAAGGGCGCCATCGTCGTGACCGACGACGAGTTGGAGATTCCCGACAACCTGCGTCCGCTGGTCGCGAGTGTCGTGCTTCCGGGTCCGAATAAGAAGGACTTCGACGCCCTCCTTCGACAGATCGTCCGCGACCTGTCGCGCCGGGGGCACGTGGATATCGATCTCGATGCGGAAGCTCGCGCCATGCTGGTGAACCATCTCGCCGGGCTCACGTTGCTGGAGGCGGAGAAGATTCTGACGAAGGCGATCGTCGAGGACGGCCGCCTGGATGTCGATGACATCTCTCACGTCATCGATGCGAAACGCGCCGTCATCGAGCGCGAGGGACTTCTGGAGTACTACCCGCTCGAGCGGAGCGCGGCCCGCGTGGCCGACCTGAGGAACCTGCGGACGTGGCTGGAAAAGCGCAAGGCGGTGGTCGCGGAGCCGCTCCGGGCAGAGGAGTTCGGCCTTCCGTTTCCGCGTGGCGTTCTCCTGCTCGGCGTGCCCGGGTGCGGCAAGAGCCTGTCCGCCAAGGCGGTGGCCATGGAATGGCGACTGCCCCTGCTCAAGCTCGACACGTCGACGCTCTACAACAAGTTCATCGGCGAGAGTGAGAAGAACTTCAAGCGGGCGATGCGCACGGCGGAGAAAATGGCGCCCGTGGTGCTGTGGATCGACGAGATCGAAAAGGCCTTCGCCACCGGCGGCGAAGAAGACGGCGGCGTCTCGCAGCGCATTCTCGGCAGCTTTCTCTCGTGGATGCAGGAGCGAACCGGCGACGTATTCGTGGTCGCTACCGCCAACAACATCGACCGGCTGCCGGCCGAGTTCCTCCGCAAGGGCAGGTTCGACGAGATCTTCTTCGTTGACCTTCCGGACGGCGGCGTCCGTGCCGAGATATTCGGCATACACCTGTCAGGTCGCGGGCAGGAGCCGGAGTCGTTTCCGCTCGCCGAGTTGGCGGATTTGACAACGGGCTTCAGCGGCGCCGAGATCGAACAGGTGGTGATTTCCGGCCTCTATTCAGCCTTCGCGGCGGGGCAGCCGCTATCCGCCGAAATCCTGCGCGCGGAGTGCCGAGAAACCCGCCCGCTGGCGGTGACCATGGCCGAGCGGGTGAGCCGACTTCGCCAATGGGCCGAGGGTAGGGCGGTACCGGCCAACTGACCGGACCCCCGAGCGCACCGCAACTCCCCTCGATCTTTGACTTTTCGTCTCGCTATTGGGGTCGGCAACCTGCGAGAATGACTAACCTTGGTAGGCAAGTTGTGATTACGGGAGCTTTGCAGTGCGTTCTCGTGCGCAGCACGCGCCGATGTGACCTTCGGCTCCACATTGGCGGGGTGAGCCGGCGACGCGGTGATACCGCGTAAGCGGCCAGGGTCGAGAGACGTGGCACATGGTTAATCCGCTCAATTTCTTCAAGTCGCGAAAGAAAAAGACCGAGACCGAAGACGACGCCTGGCAGTCCGCAGACGAGGCTTTGCAGCAGCCCGCGGACGACGAAGTCGAAGTTGACGCAGTGGTCTTGGACAACTCCGAGAACGTCGCGCACGATCCTCTCGGCGCCGTGCCGATCCCACAGAACGAGGCCCTCGATCCCGAGGCCGTGCCGCAGGACCCTCCGGCGCCCGTGAGCTTGCCACCGGATCCGATCGGGGAGCCGATCGCTACCGAGGCCGCTCCTCCGCCCGAAGCTCCCGTAGGGATGACGGCGACGGTCGAGCGTCGCACGATCGGGACGCTGATCGAGCAGTCGGACGCCGCGCAAGCGCAGGCAGCGGATCCGGGCGTCGCGGCGGAGCAGGTCGTTTCTCGGGCTGGTTCGCCTGACCCGGCGGGGCCTGCGCACGATATCCCGCAGCCACCGACGCTCGATGTTTCGTCGGAGCCTGCGCCCGAGGCACCCGTACCACCTCCGGTGGAGCCGGTAGCGGACCAACCGGTCGAGGTTGTCGAAGTCGTGGACGCCGTGATGGATGAATCGGTCGAGGTCGTCGAGATAGCGGAGCCGACGACGGAGCAGCCGCTCGAGGTTGTCGAGTTCGTGGAGCCGGTGGTGGAGCAGACGGTCGAGGTCGTCGAGATCGTGGAGCAACCGGTGGAAGTTGTCGATTTGATCGAGACGGCAGCCGAGCCGGCCACAGAAATCGACGAGGCGGTCGAGGCAGTGGCCGACTCGCCGATGGATGAGGAGGAAACGGCCGAAACCGCCGACGAGCCGACAGCGGAAGTCATCGAGATGTTTGCCGCCGCGGCCGAGGTCGCGGCGGACACGGAAACCGCGGAGACATTGCCAGCGCCCGACGCCGCGAGCGATGCGGCAGCGGCGGACGAGGCCGTCTCAGAGATCGCCGAGGTCGAAGAGCCAACCGAAGAGATCGAGGCGGCGGCACTCGAGGACGACGAGCCGACCCTGGAGATCGACGCGGTGGATGTCGAGGTCGAGGAGCCGACTGAAGAGATCGAGGTAGTGGCGGTCGAAGTCGAGGAGCCGACCGAAGAGATCGAGGTGACTGCGGTCGAGGTCGAAGAGCCGACAAAGGAGATCGAGGGAGTGGAGGTCGAAGACGATGATGTCGCCCAAGAGACCGTGACGGCCGAGATCGAAGAGCCGGTGGAGGTGGTCGAGACGGAGGCCGTCGAGGCCGACGATTCGCCGTCCGCGTCGGACGAAGAAGAAGAGGAAATCGTGGAGCTCGTTCCGGCCCCGCCGACGGAACCCACTGCGCCCGCACAAGAACCACCGGCGGATGAGGGCACCGTGCCGCTGCAGACAACCCAGGAGCTGTATCGCGCAGCGATCCTGCCGTCGGAGCCGGCACCGCCGCCACAGAAAGCCAAGGCGCAGCCGCAGATCACCGATCTGATGCCTTCTGAGGCGCCGAAAGAAGCCGCGGTGGCTGACGCCCGCGCCATCTATGCCGAAGCTCTGCAGGTCGTCGGTCGCTTCTTCTCGGCCGCCAGCAAGATCGAGAAGACCCAGATCCCTTCGCTCGCCGCCCGCGAAGTCGAGGCGGTGGCGAACAAGATCGTCTCGGGGATGTCACAAGAGCACGTCGGCGACGGCCTCGTTGCGCTGTCGGTCGGGCCTTACCCGGACGCGGGGAGCTTCGTCGTACCTCACAGCGTCAACATCGCGATTCTGTCGCAGCGCGTCGCCGCACACCTGGGTCTCGAGACCCATGAGCTTCAGACGCTCGCCGTCGCGGCGCTCTTGCACGACGTCGGTACGGTGCGGCTCGCCCGGGAGACGTTCTACAAAGACGACAGCCTGTCCAACGACGAGTGGGCGTTGATGCGCAAGCGCCCCGCTTACAGCGCCGAGATCATCAGAGCCTTGGGCCCGAGCTTCCGAGCCGTCGCCGAGATCGCGCATCAGGTGCACGAGCGTCTCGACGGAAACGGTTATCCACGTGGGCTTCAGGTCGACACGATAGCTCTGGAGGCGTCGATCCTCGGCGCCGTCGATATCTTCGAAGCGTTCATACATCCTCGCCCTTACAAGAAGACCGTTCCCGCCGCCGCTATGTACGGCGTTGACAATCTGATGCGTCTATCGCATCAGTTCGGTGACGGCGTTCTCAAGGCGCTCGTTCGCAGCGTCGGGCTGTTCCCGGTCGGCACCTATGTCCGCCTCAACAGCGGCGAAGTGGCCCGCGTACTGCGAGGTCGCTCGACAAACCCGATGCGTCCTGAAGTCGAGGTGGTCTTCGACACGCAGAAGCGGAATCTCAAGAAGGCGCGCTACGTCGACCTGATGGCGACCCCGCACCTGTACGTGTTCAAGCCGCTGTCTCCCGAAGATCTCGCGGAGTTCGGCATCAAGTAGCATCCGCGGAGCGTTGCCGCTCCTCGACGATGTGGTTCAATATCGCCTGCATCGTCGCGCCTTGCCCCTTCGCCCGCGGTTTTCGCAACGGCACGCGGGTTCGCCAGCACTCTTTCACGGAGCAAACCCAAATGTCGGTTCGCAAGCAACTCACTGTGGCCTGGCAGAACAAGCCCGGCGAGTTGGCCAATGTCTGCCGTGTTCTCGCCGACGTCGGTGTCAATATCGAAGCGCTCGCCACGGCCGAGGCCGGCGAGTATGGCGCCGTGCGGATTGTCGTCGACAACGTCGAGGCGGCGCGTGAGGTCTTTCGCGACGCCGGAGTCGCCCACACGACGATCGACGTGCTGATCATCGAGTTCCCCAACCAGCCGGGCTCACTCAGTGAAGTCGCCGGTCGCCTCTCCGAGGAGCGCATCAACATCGAATACTTCTACTCGGCGGTCGCCCCGGGCGTCGACCGCGCCTACGGCGTGTTCAAGGTGTCCGACCCTCATCTCGCGGACCAGGTAACCCAAGAGCTGATCAAGAACAATGGCTGATCCAACGCCCGTCGTCACGTCAACGGAGCTACCGGGAATCGCGATGGCGCGCCGTGGCAAGGTGCGCGACGTCTACGACCTCGGCAGTGAGCTGCTCATCGTCGCAACCGATCGCGTTTCCGCGTTCGATGTCGTTCTCCCGAACGGGATTCCCCACAAGGGCAGCGTCCTTACCCAGACCTCTCGATTCTGGTTCGACAGGATCGACGCCTGCCCGAATCACCTGATCAGCACCGAGGTGGCCGAGTTCCCCGAGCCGCTGCAGCAGCACGAGGACATGCTTCGCAGCCGAACCATGCTCGTGCGGCGCGCCGATCGGATCGACATCGAGTGCGTGGTGCGCGGCTATCTTATCGGCTCCGGTTGGAAGGACTATCAAGCCACCGGCTCGGTCTGCGGGATCGAGCTGCCGGCGGACATGCCCCTCGCGGGTCGCATCGACGAGCCCATCTTCACGCCGGCGAGCAAGTCCGACACCGGCCACGACGAGAACATCTCGTTCGATCGCATGGTCGAGATCGTCGGCGGGGACGTGGCGGAACAGCTCCGCGAGCTGTCACTGAAGATCTACACCGATGCGCGCGCCTACGCCGAGGGCCGGGGCATCATCATTGCCGACACCAAGTTCGAGTTCGGGGTGATCGACGGCGAGTTGGCGCTCATCGACGAGCTGCTCACGCCTGACTCCTCACGGTTTTGGCCGGCCGATCAGTACCGCAGCGGCATAAGCCCTCCGTCCTTCGACAAGCAATTCGTCCGTGACTACCTCAGCGAGATCGACTGGGACAAGAACCCGCCGGGGCCGGAACTGCCGGGCGACGTGGTCGCGGCGACGAGCGCCAAGTATCTGGAGGCCTACGAGCAGCTCACCGGCACGCCGCTTCCCGGTGTCGAGCACGCGGGCGGATGAGCCGCGCGAACCTGCGGGAGCGCCTCGACGCGTTGGTCTCGGACATGATCGCCGGCGGCATCCGCATGGACGAGGCAGTGCGTGTGCTCGAATCACATTTCCTGCGCCACTTCCTGCAGGAGCATTCCGGTAATCAGAGCCGCGCCGCCGAAGCCCTCGGCATTCACCGCAACACGCTGCGCAACAAGATGCGTCGCTGCGGACTGAACTGACGGGTTAGCGTCGCTCGTCGACGAATCGCCGTCAAAAAGTTGACGCTTTTCCGGGCCGTTGCTACACTTAGCACTCGTATCGTCGGAGTGCTAAGGGTTCCCCTAGACACCCACTCCGGCACGATTCCGGCACGATCGCCCAGAGCGCTCATGGCGCCGCGGTTTCCGGAAATCCAGATCAATCCCGCGAGATTCGTGCAATACGCCTCAAACAGCGCAAGGAGTACGTAAATGGCAAAGAAGTCGAAGTCCGGTGTGAAGGTTCGCCCGCTGGGTGACCGTGTGCTCGTGCGGCGCCTCGATGCGGCCGAAGAGGTACGCGGAGGCATCATCATTCCCGATACCGCGAAGGAGAAGCCCATGGAAGCCGAGGTCGTCGCGGTGGGCGACGGCAAGCGGCTCGATGACGGCTCCCGCGCCGCCTTCGAAGTAACCGTCGGCGACAACGTGCTCATCGGAAAGTACGCCGGCACCGAGATCAAATTCGACGGCGACGACTACCTCATTCTCAGGGAAGACGAGATTCTCGGGATCGTCGGCTAAATAAAAAATGAAGCCGCCGGCTTCGGCGGCTGACTTACGGAGGAAACGATGGCGAAAGCAATCACCTACAGCGAGGAGGCGCGCCGCGAGATCAAGCGTGGCGTCGACAAGCTCGCCGATGCCGTGAAGATCACGTTGGGGCCGAAGGGCCGCAATGTGGTCCTCGACAAGAAGTTCGGTGCGCCGCAGATCACCAAGGACGGCGTGACCGTTGCCAAGGAGCTCGACCTCGAGAGCCCGACGGAAAACCTCGGCGCCCAGCTCGTCAAGGAAGTCGCAAGCAAGACCTCCGACGTAGCGGGCGACGGCACCACGACCGCGACCGTGCTGGCCCAGGCGATCTACGCGCAGGGCGTCAAGCAGGTCACCGCGGGGCACAACCCGATGGCCATCAAGCGCGGCATCGATGAGGCCGTCAAGGTTGCCGTGGGCGCGATTCAGGACATGTCCAAGCCGGTCAAGGGCAGTGCCATTGCCCAGGTCGGGACGATTTCAGCCAACAACGACTCCACCATCGGCGAGATCATCGCCGAGGCGATGGACAAGGTCGGCAAAGACGGCGTCATCACGGTCGAGGAGGCCTCGGGTCTCGAGACGGGCCTCGATGTGGTCGAGGGAATGCAGTTCGATCGCGGTTACCTCTCGCCCTATTTCGTCACCGACCCCGAGCGCATGGAGGCGGTGCTCGAGGATGCTCTGATCCTGATCCACGAGAAGAAAATCTCGTCGATGAAGGATCTGCTGCCGCTTCTCGAGCAGGTTTCGCGCCTCGGCAAGCCGTTGATGATCATTGCCGAGGACCTCGAAGGTGAGGCATTGGCGACTCTGGTGGTCAACAAGATCCGCGGCACGCTCTTCGCGGCCGCCGTCAAGGCGCCGGGCTTCGGTGATCGCCGCAAGGCGATGATGGGCGATATCGCCGTGCTGACGGGCGGAACGGCCATCAGCGAGGACATCGGCGTCAAGCTGGAGAATGTCAAGGCCGAAGACCTCGGACGCGCCAAGAAGGTGATCATCACCAAGGACGACACGACGATCATCGAGGGTGGCGGCAAGGCCAAGGACATCGAAGGACGCATCGGCCAGATCCGCGGCCAGATCGACAACACGTCGTCGGACTACGACCGCGAGAAGCTCCAGGAGCGGCTTGCGAAGCTCGTCGGCGGCGTTGCGGTGATCAACGTCGGCGCCGCGACCGAGACCGAGATGAAGGAGAAGAAGGCTCGGGTCGAGGACGCCATGCATGCCACCAAGGCGGCTGTTGAGGAGGGCGTTGTCGCGGGCGGCGGTGTTGCCTTGCTGCGCGCCCAGGAGGCCGTCGGCAAGCTCAAGCTCGAAGGCGACGACCAGGTGGGTGCCGATATCGTGCGCCGCGCCATGGAGGAGCCGATTCGGCAGATCCTGGTCAACGCCGGGGCGGCGAGCCCCGACCTCATCATCGCGCAGGTGCGTGCGGAAAAGACCGCGGCGCGCGGCTTCAACGCGCAGACGATGGAGCACGCCGACCTGGTGAAGGCCGGCGTCGTCGACCCCACCAAGGTCGTCCGTTACGCGCTGCAGAACGCCGCCTCGGTATCCGGCCTATTGCTCACCACCGAGGCACTGATCTCCGACCTTCCCGACGAGGATGAAGGTCAGGCGCCCGGCGGCGGAATGGGCGATTTCTGATCGCTCTCAGCCTGCTCTCGGTGCCGACTGA
>CAYSHI010000307.1:0-4623 GCA_964430745.1 uncultured Acidobacteriota bacterium
GCCTTCGACAACGCGTACCGCTCGTAGATCAGATCCACCGGCCCGTCTCGCCAGATCTCTTCGAGTCGTCCCCTGAGGCGAGCCTCGTCACTCTCGTCCACCGGGATCACATCGGCGCCCAACCCGCTGAAAGCCTCCCGCATCGAGCGCAGGTGCACGGCAGCTCCCTTGGACCTGCCGGGATCGATTCCGGGATCCTGGTTAACGCTCAGTACGCGCAAGATGGTTCACCTTTTCGAGGGGAGGGACGATAACGTTCGTCGACCGGGGCACATGCTCAGGCGACCGCCGCCTCTCGTGCGGGCTCGGCGATGTCGGAGAAGACGCGCCGGAGGCCCGCCGTGCTCCGACGGATGTCGAAATCGGATTCGATCCTCTCGCGGGCCCGGTGGGCGAGCCGCGCCCGCAAGGTCTCGTCGCAGAGCAAGCGATGACAGGCATCCGCGATGGCGCCCGGGTCCCGCTGCGGTACGGCCAGCCCGGTGACCTCATGTTCCAGAACCTCCGGGATCCCGGTCACGTCTGTGGAAACGCAGGGCGTCCCCAATGCCATGGCCTCGAGCAAGATCGTCGGTAGCCCCTCGCGATCCCCGTCCGCGGCGACGATGCAGGGGGCGACGAGCACACGCGCCCGCCGAATGCGCGAACGAACTTCGTCCTGCGTAAGGGGTCCGACGAGTCGGACGCAGTCACCGACGTCGAGGGCGGCTATCTGCCCGCTCAGATCGTCGTGGAGGGGACCGGCGCCGACGATCTCGCAGCGTATGGCGCGGCCCGACCGCTTCAACTGCGCGCAGGCCGCAACCAGGTCGCCGAACCCCTTCTTCTCGACCAGTCTCCCAACCGCCAGAACCAACGGCTCGCGCTGACACACCCGGAGCTCGAACTCGGTCAGGTCGAGCCCGTTGTAGACAAGCTCCACACGCTCCGCGGCCTCGCCGTATTCAGCGTGCAGGTAGTCGACATTGAACTCGCTGACGGTGACCACGGCGGCGGCATCCTCCAGCTTTCGCCTCAGGTCGTGGGGTCGTACGGACGAATGGAAGATGTCTTTAGCGTGCGCCGTGAACGAGTACGGAACATCGACCATGCCGCCGGCGAGTCGCGCGACCGTCGCCGCCAGGGTGCCGAAATGCGCGTGGAGCACATCGATGCCGCGAGCTCTGATCTCGCGCGCCAGGTGGATCGCTTGCTCGACGTCCGAAGCTTCCTCGTCTCCGGCTTCACGAAGCGCCGACCAAAGATGGGGCAACTCCGCGCCGGCGTCGTCGATATGCCGCCAGAGAGTCGATGCCTTACCGCAGGAACGAGGCACATAGGTAACGGGCGACCGCACACGCGAGACGCCGGGGTGGAACAGCCCGTCCTTGGGCGGGCGCAGCGCGAAGATGTCGACCGGGAAACCGGCGGCTTCGTGGGCCAGAATCTCGTTCAGAATGAAGGTCTGCGACAGACATGGATAGACCTTCAGGACGTAGCCGACGCGAGGGTGACTTCCCCCCGCTTCCGGCCGCTGCTCGCCCAATCCAACCCGCGGGCGAAGCGAACAAGCAATCTGCTTACCGGTGCTCATCTTTGTTCCTCCATCGAGGAGCGTTCCATCGCTCGTGACCTTCATTCGAGGGCCAACTGCTCGGCCCGCTCTACGATTTGTTCCGTTTGTCGTGCCCAATCCGGTTGCCCGGAGCGGAATGGGTGGTGGGCAAGCTGCAACAAGCACGCGGCCGCGTACGGGTGTAGCGTCGCCGTCGTCGGCTCTCCGCCGGCGGATGAATAGCCGGCTCGCAACGCATCGGCCACAGCAGCCACACGATCGGCGCCGAGCTTCCCGCTGATCGCGTCTCTCTCCAGGTGCGCGATGAACAGGCCAAGGTCGGCACGGGGATCACCGAACACGGCCTCGTCAAGGTCCAGAATGCCGACACCATCGCTGCCCACGACGATCTGCTTGTCGTAGAAGTCGCCGTGAATCAGCGCCGACGGAGGGGGTTGAACCGCCAACCACCCCTGCAGACGATTGACCACGTGGGCGGCCCGATCCGCCAGTTTCGGCAGAAGGAAGGCGAGACCCTCAGCCATCGCGCTCAGCGCGGCCGCCTCAGCGGCCCGCGAGCGCGTCGAGGCGCTTCCTGGACTGCGGCGGTGGAGCGAGCGCAAGGCAGCGCCGACGGCTGCAATCTGTTCCAGGCCGTGTGACCGCTCGCGGATGAGATCCCTTAGGCGTGAGCCGGGCAGCCACTCGAACGCCAACACCCGGCGTCGCCTCGAGCGCCCGATCTTGCGAGGGAGTCCGAGATCTTCACGCGCGGAGAACGCGCTCTGGGCCCGATAGGCGGGCTCGAAACCGCCCGCACCATAGAACTTGAGCACGCATGTCTTTCCATCCGCTCCCACCAGCTTCGCAACATATCGGCGCTCAGGCTTGTAGGAGAGTTGCTGCAGCGCGCCGTCGCAGAGGGGGGAGTCCTGCCCCAGCACGCTTCGCAGCAGGCGACGCCTCGCCGGTTCGCCACCCAGCTCGAGCAGCGTCCTGAGCTTGAAATCGTTGGGAAACGTCGAGACCACGACCGACTCATCGGCGACGACGAGGCGCCCCGGCCCCATGTGCCCGGAGACAGCGGGGAGGTCGCGCGCCTTGTTGACCTTGACCGCGCGGGCCGTTCCATAGGCCTTTCCGTAGACATCGAACGCGCCGTGTCTCGTCGCCAGCCTGTAGCCGGCCAGGCAATTCACGCCCGGCTTGTAGCGGATGTACCTCAATTCTCCGCCGATCAGATCGACATCCGGGAGCCTGCCTCGCAGCGTGGCTACGAAGCGGTCGGCGTGCAACAGAGTCGCGAGCCCGGGGACTCTCTGATCCCGACGCACCAGGTCTGCACTCTCGCTAGACAGCAAGGGATGCCTCCTCGTGGTGCTGTGGGTCCGGGCTTTCGAGGCACAGATACGCCGCGGCATAGCTGCCCCGCAGGCTCATCAGGTGCTCGTGGTTCCCCTGCTCGACGATTCTTCCGCCTCGCAGATACAAGATCTGATCGGCCGACGACGCTTGCTCGAGATCGTGTGTGATCAAGAAGGTGGTGCGTCCGCGCGCCAGCCGCGCCAGCGCCTCCACGACAGCGCGCTCGTTGGCGTCGTCGAGCCCGGTGGTGGGCTCGTCGAGGATCAGGAAAGGAGCGTCGCGCACCGCCGCGCGGGCGATGGCGATACGTTGTCGCTGGCCGCTCGAGAGCATCACGCCCCGCTCGCCGACCTCGGTGTCGTAACCCTGGGGCAGAGCACGGATGAAGCCGTCGGCGCTGGCGAGCCGTGCGGCGGCTTCGATTGCGTCGGGCCCCGTTTCGGCGGCGCCGCAGGCGATGTTGTCGGCTACGCTCCCCGCGAACAGCGCCGTGTCCTGCAAGACGACGCCGAACAGCGACCGAAGCGACTCGACGGTCAAGGTGCGCGCGTCGACGCCGTCGATGAGCACCCGGCCCGACGTGGGGTCGTACAACCGAAGCATCAAGCTGGCAATCGTCGACTTCCCTGCACCCGAGGCGCCGACCAGAGCAATCTGTTCGCCGGGGGATGCCTTGACTTCGACCGCGTCGAGGACCGGCCGGTCGGCGTCGTACGCGAATGTCACCTGGTCGAACTCTACGAAGCCCTCGACCGCGTGGACCACCCGTGCACCGGGCAGATCGCGAACCTCAGGCTCGGCTTCCAACACGTCGAGGACCCGCTCTCCGGCGGCGCTTGCCTTGGCGATTCGGCCGGTGAACTTCGCCCAGTTGCGTACGGGCTTGAAGGAAGTCTTCAGGTAGGCGAGGAAGACGAGGAACTCACCTGTCGTCAGTCGTCCCCGCATGACGCCGAGGGCGCCGTACCAGAGCACCAGCGCCGTGCCGACGGCGATGATCACGTCGACCGAGCGCTCCAACCCGGCCGCCAGTCGCTTGCCTTTCACCCCTTCCTTGACGCTTCGCTGGCTCTTTTGCGCGAACGCCGTGCTGAACTTCCCCTCCAGAGAGAGGGCTTGGACCACCTTGATCGTGGCGATCGACTCGGCAGCGGTCGTCGCCAACGCGCTTTCCCGCCGGCGCTGGCCTCGAGCAACCTGCTGAATGCGCCGGCTCTTGCCGTTGGCGACGAGAATGAGCAGCGGCGCCGTCGCGGCGATAACCAGAGTGAGCCGCCAGTCCAACCAGAGCATGACGCCGACCATGCTGACGAGAATGAAGAGGTTTCCGAGAAGCGGCAGGACAGCGGTCACGGCGACGTCCTTCAGTAACCCCACGTCGCCCATGACGCGCATGAGCAGGTCGCCGCTCCTGGCGCGCGAGTGGAAGCGCAACGACAGGACCTGCAGATGCCGGTAGAGATCGTTGCGGACCTCGTTCAAGACACGGTTGCCGACAAGGGCGAAACCAACCGTGCTCCCGTAGGCGGCGAGCGCCCGCAGGCCGGCGATCGCAACGAGGGCGACGCTGGCCAAGGTCAGCAGCGCGATCGGGTCCATCGTTCCGTCGGTCGGTGAGGCGCCGGGGACGCGTGAGTCGCTCATCAGAACGTCGTCGATGACGAACTTGAGCGGCCAGGGCTCGAACACGCGCAGCACGACTTCGGCGAAGAGCGCTGCAAACG
>CAYSHI010000308.1:0-16583 GCA_964430745.1 uncultured Acidobacteriota bacterium
TTCAGCCAGCGGATGTAGGTGCGACGCGTTGCGCGCTCGCTGATTGCTCGGGCGCAGAGGTAGGAGACCCTGGCGGAATACCGGCTCCAGTGCCGGCGCAGGCCCTTGGGAACCGGGAGGTAGCAGGGTGGCTCGTCGAGAAAAAGCCGAGCGCGCGCCAGGGTCCAGATATCGCACTGAACCTCCCCCGATGGCACGCGCCGGAGGGCCTGCAGGAGGTGGGTCAATTCGTGCCCGATCGTGTAATAGCTGGGGCCGCCACGCCGTAGATCGAAGCGCACCGTCATGTCCTCGAGAACCGCGATACCGTCGGCGGCGCGCGTCACGCCGACGGTGACCCTGCTGCCGTGGAGCTCCGGGAAGTACAGCAGGGCGCGGTCGACGCGCGCAGCGAGCTCCGCCGATCGCCGATGCTTTCGTGCCGGCCGCGTGACATGAATGCTGGGCTCGAAGAGTCGTCCCTGGCGCACGAGGTCGGGGTGGGGGACGCCGCTTTTCTGTAAATTCGTGGATTTCACCCCAACCTGTTACCACACACGGGGACGCGCGGCGATCCGCGCGGACCGGATCCAAGGCAGTCGTTCCCGGGATCACCCACCAAAGTTGCACGGGTAAGGCCGACATGTTTGCATCCAACCATGCGGAACGCTTGGGCAAAGTCGATCTGTCGAACGACCCCGGTCATCCTCGCCCTGACAGTCTCCATGGCGGCTTGTCAGGGGATGGATCGGCTCGAGCCCGATCGCATTATCGCCGTCGGCGATGCCGACGCCGCGGATGGTGAGCGGGGCACGCGGCTTGACGCCACGTCGGGTCCCGAGTTCGGTAGCGGCGGCCGCCTCACCGAGGATATCGCTGCGCGATGGGTGCGTCAGATCGAGGGCGCGGGCGCTGAAGAGCGCCTCCGGCTCGCGGACCAGTTCTTACGCGAATACCCCGGCGCCACCGTCATCGCCTATTTGCACGAGATTGTCGGGGACGCGCATGCCGAGCTCGGCAATCCACAGCTTGCCGCGGAGTCGTGGGAGCGTGCCATCGAAATGTCGTGGCCCGAACCCGACCTTCTGGCACTCCCCCTGACCGAGGTAGAGCTCCCCTACGAGGTCGGCTGGGCTCATTTCGAGGCAGGTGATGCCGCGCTGGGAGCCGAGTGGCTGGCCCGGGCGACCTTGATCAGCAACCGGCCGCAGCTCGAGCAGGGGCTGCGGTTTCTCTACAACGAGCTTGGCTCTCCCGACGACAGCTTCGAAGCCTGGTTCGAGAGCCGGCGTCGCGGGGTAGCCGTGGAAGCGCCGGATTTCGAGCTCCCCGGCTACCAGGGCGGGTCCATCAGGCTTTCCGACCGCGCCTCGCGCCTCACGCTCATCAACTTCTGGACGCCGACCTGAGCGGCCTGCCGTGAGGAGTTTCCTCACCTGGACGCCTTGCACCGGGAGCTGAAGGACGAGGGCTTCGAGGTGCTCGCCGTCGACGTGCGCAACGACCGTTCCGGCACCGCGGCGTTCTACGGTGAGTTCGGTTTCGAGGTCCCGAACGTGTTCGACACGAAGAGCGTTGCCGTCGGTCGATACGGCGTCTCCGCGACGCCGACGACCTACGTGGTCGATGACGAGGGGCGGATCATCTGGCGACGGTACGGCTACCTGCCCGGAGAAGAGATTTCCCTGCGGAAGTTCATCGACCGCGAGCTGTCTCAGTAGGACGAAGGTCGCAAGCCGTCGCAGAAAGGGCGAGGTCCGCGAGATGTCGCGCCGGGGAGCGCTCCGGCACTCCGCCGAGTGAGCAGCGGGCAAAAAAAGTGGTTCGGGCGCTCGCCTCGATCGGCCTCCCAACGCCTGTCCTCTGCATCTCCTCCAGAGGCGCTCCTCCGATCGTCGCTCCGGCCGAAGCCTTCACGACTCACTTCGTAACACCACCTTCAACGGATCAGCAGCAACCTGCGCCGCTCGGCCGGGGCGTTCACCCGAACCACCACCAACATAGCGGCGCCGGGAAGCCTGTCAACGACTTTTTTCACCACGGCCGAAATTTCCCGCGCGGCTGCTACACTCGCGGCCGAAATGTCTGACACGCGGGGGGCCGAGCGGGAGCAATTTGCCGGGCGCTGGGGCGTCGTCTTCGCCCTCCTCGGTGTAGCTGTCGGTCTCGGCAACGTCTGGCGGTTTCCCTACATGATGGGCCTGTACGGGGGGGCCGCCTTTCTCGTCATTTACCTTCTCGTCGTCACCCTCTTCGGTATCCCTGCACTGGCCGCCGAGCTCGCGCTCGGCCGCGCCACCCGCAGGGGCCCGCTGATGGCCTATTCAGCGGCCGGGCTGCGAGGTGGCCGCTTCTTCGGCGTCGCCCTCTTCGTGGGTGTCGGCATGGCGATGTCGTATTACCTCGTCGTTGTCGGCTGGATCCTGGCCTATTTCGTCATCTCGGTGGCCAATGCCGTCGGCTTGTCGGACAACTTCTCGGCGGCGACCTTTGGCTGGCTGCAGGACAACTGGCCCATCCAGGTGCTGTGTGCGTTCGCCGTAGCTGCGGCCTCCGCCGAGGTGGTGGGCCGAGGTGTCCGGCGTGGCATCGAACGGGCGAGTATGTTCTTCGTGCCGCTGTTCGCGGTTCTCATGATCCTGCTGGCGGTGCGCTCGCTGACGCTGCCGGGTGCGTCGGAGGGCGTTCGCTATCTGTTTACCCCCCACTGGGACGAGCTTCGTCGCAGCGGCGCGCTGGCGGCGACCGTCCTGGCGGCCACCGGACAGGCGTTCTTCTCGCTGGGGCTCGGGGGCACGTTCTTCGTCATCTACGGTTCCTACCTGAAAGACAGCGAATCATTGTCGCGTCGGGCGCTGGGCACGGCCGTCGGCGACGTCGCCGCGAGTTTGCTCGCCGCCTTCGCGATCATCCCGGCGGTGTTCGCCACCGGCTTGTCGCCGACCAGCGGACCGGCGCTCCTCTTCGAGGTTCTGCCGGAGGCCTGCCTGCGGATTCCCGGCGGCCTGCTGTTCGCCGTGACGTTCTTCGCCGGACTCGGTTGTGTGGCCTTTCTGTCCGGAGTCGCCGCGGTGGAGGTGCTGGTGGGCTCGCTCGTCGATCGGCTGCGATTCTCGCGGCGGGCGATCGCGTGGGGCGTGTGTATCGGGCTCGTCATCGTCGGACTGCCCGCCACGCGGTCGCTCGAGTATCTGTTTCTCAGCGATCAGATCTGGGGATCGACCATGCAGCCGCTCGGCTCGGTGATCGCGGTCGTTGCGTTGACCTGGGGGGTCGGTCGTCGCCGAGCGGTGGCGCAGCTTGCGGCGCAGAACGGCGAGGTGCCGAGCTGGGTCGGCGCGTGGTACCTGTGGCTGCGCTATGTCGTGCCCCTCGGCGTGCTCGGCGCCCTGGTGTCGGGCTGGATCTGAGCCGCACGCTCCGTGGGATTGCTTACACGCTTCGGAAGCGGGGCAGACGCCACGAGTCCTCAGCAGGTATCCCGAAGACATGGCGTCGCTCCTTGTAGTCGGTTTCCCGGGTGTCCCGGCAAACCCATCAGACCGTGGCGGCCTTGGGCTGCCCGGCGGGGGTGCGACGATGAAAACGTCCGAAGCGCTGTTCGATACGCAGGCAAAATTCTGGCGCCTGCGCCGCTCGGACCTGCTCGATACCCTGTCCGATGCCGACGTCAAGGAGCTCGGTGCGCTGTGCCATATCCGCATCATCGAGCGCGGGGCGCCGGTATACGGGTCCGGACAGGCGAGCGACACGGTGTACTACGTCGAGTCCGGCACCATAAAGCTGTGTCGGGTCGCCGAAGACCAGCGCGAGGTCAATGTCGGCGTGGTCGGGCCGGGAGAGCTCTTCGGCGAGCTGGCCATGGCGGATGAGGCGTTCCGTTCCGACGCCGCTGTGGTCCTCGAGGATGCCGTCGTGTGCGGGTTCGACAGCCGCGAGTTCGAGAAGTTCCTCCATGGTCATCCGAGGCTGGCCCTGCGGGTGACCAAGCTGATCGGAGAGCGCCTCAGCGACGTCGAGTCGCGCATCCAGGATATCCTCTTCAAGGATGTACGCACGCGCCTGGCCCATACGATGGCGCACCTTGCAGTCAAATTCGGAGAGGATGTGCCCAGGGGGCGGCGCATCGCTTTGCGCCTCACGCAGAGCGACCTCGCGCAACTCATCGGCTCGACGCGTGAGACTACCAGCACTGCTTTCAACGAGTTCCGCCGCGACGGCCGCGTCGAGACCGACGGGCAATTCATCGTCGTGCGCGACCCGGAGTCTCTGGCGGCGTACTGACCCCGGGCTCGCGACGGCGGCCGTCTCGCAGGTGAGTCCATCGGGGTTGGGCTCTCCGTTGATTTCCTCGCTGCCGTTGCGTCTCTCGGTGTTCTCCCTGTTGGTCTGCCTGGCGGTGCCGGCGTCGCCGACCGGCGTGCAGCTCGGCGTCGACGACTTGCCGCTCGGACTTCCGCGCGACCTCGACGCCGCCGTGGCGATTCTCTCGGCTGAGGATCGCCGCGAGCTTTCCGACGAGCTCGTGGCGGCGACGCGCTCGAGGGACACAGCCGTTCGCGCGCGCGCCGCGTTGGCCGTCGGCCGCGTCGGGCTTCCCCGCGGGTACACGCGCTTGCTGGAGCTGGTGCGCGACGCGGAGCCCGAGGTGAGGGCGTTGGCGGCATTCGGGCTGGGCTTGCTGGAGCTCGATCTCGAGCCGGCCACCGCCGCCGCCGTTCGGACCCGAATCGCCGAGCGGCTGGTGCCGCTTCTCGACGATCCCGAACCGATCGTCGTCGCGCAGGCTGCGTGGGCATTGGGGCGGCAAGCCGATCCGATGGCCACGGCCGCTCTGGCGGCGCTGCTTGCCGCCGGTTCGCGACCGCGGCCTGTGATTCTCGCCGCACTCGACGCCTGGTGGCGACTCCCCGGGGCATCTCCGGAGCCCGCGGCGGCGCACCTGCGATCGGAGGACCCCGCGGTTCGCCACGCGGCGACGGTCTCCATGCGACGACTCGACGACCCCGACGGGTTGCCGCTGCTGGCAGCGGCTCTGGACGACCCTGACCCGATGGTGCGAGCAGCCGCGATTCGTGGCCTCCACGAGGCTCCGTTGACCGTCGTGCAGCAACATCTCATCCGCTCGCTCGGCGATGACGACTGGCGTGTGGTGGTTGCCGCGCTGCAGTGGGTGACGTCGCTCTGGCGCCGCGATGCGGACGTCGAAGACGATGCCTTTACCGCGGTGATGCGGGCGTCGGCGATGAGGAATCGCTACGTACAGCGGCTTGCCCTCGAGGCGATGGCCTCGGCCCCCGGGAAGTTCTCGGTGCCCGAAGACCGGCTGATTTTCGGCATTCGCAGCGATGATCCGGCGACGAGAGTGGCGGCGGTAGCCGCCGTGGCGAGCGGCGACGGAGGCACGGCGGACGACGTCCTCGGCGATCTGCGCGAGGTGTACGGTATCGACGCGCCCCCGCGGGAGTCCGGCGCTTCGGAGATTCCCTCGCTGCTGGCCGATTCGCCACTGGAGGCGGCCGCCGTCGTACGTGTACTCGACGCCGCGGACGGCGGCGACGACGGGTGGCTCCGCGTGCTCGCCGACCACGGCCCCGAAGCAGCGCGCGCCGAGGCGCTTCGTGGCCTCGAGCGGCGACAGCCGGAAGAAGCGGCGCAGGTGGCCGCGCGACTGCTGCAGGATGGGTCCCCGGTCCTGCAGGCTGTGGCGGCGGAGGTCGTCGAGCAACTCTGGGCGAGGGCCGCGTTGCGACCCGCGGGCGCGACACAGGACTGGACGGAGTTGCTGTGGGCGGCACAACGTGATTTGGCCGAAACCGACGCGCTGGAGCCACGGCTGACTCTGCTCGAGGCGCTGCTGCTGGTGGATCCTGCGATTCTGCGCGACAGGGTCTCGGCGCTGCTGACCGATTCGGACAGGGTTGTCCGCACGTGGGCGTTGCGCAACCTACGACCGCCGTCGGGCTCACGGGCCGCGGATCTCATCGAGTCCGCGCTCGGGCCTCAGGAAACGGGGCGGACCCCGCAGGACTATCGGCGCATCGCGCAGCGGGTGCTTGCGATGCAAGAGGAGCCGCCGCGTCTGGAGGTCAGCACGCCCCGCGGCACCTTCGTCTGGCGGCTCGAGCCCGCCTGGGCGCCGCTCGCCGCGCTGGCGTATCTCGAGTGGGTGCAAAGCGGTTTCTTCGACGGCGTGCGCTTTCATCGCGTGGTGCCCGACTTCGTCATCCAGGCCGGCGATCCGACCGCCGTCGGGTATGGGGGAGCCGGTGGCGGTCTGCGCAGCGAGGAGACGCCGATTCCTTACACCGAGGGTGTCGTAGGGCTCGCCCTCGCCGGCCGCGACACGGGCGGCAGCCAGTTCTTTATCGTGCAATCTCCGCAGGCGCACCTCAACGGCGCCTATCCGGCGCTCGGTCGCGTCGTAGAGCAGGCGCGCGTTGGAGAACAGGCCGGTGTCGTGGACCGCGTCCAGCCCGGCGATCAACTGCGGATCCGGGTGCAGTGAGCGACGATGCATCACGCATCGCCTTCCTCCTCGTTCCTTGCCTCTGCCCCACAAGACCCATGTGCGGCACCCCCGGGAGTTTTTCAGCACCCTGCTAAGCTACAATTCGTCGCACTGTGAAGCTGTTCGTGGACATCATCGGGTGGGTCGGCGCCGTCGGTGTGCTTGCGGCCTATGGGATGGTGTCCACGGGTCGGGTGCGATCGGCTTCGTACACGTACCAATTGCTGAACCTCGTCGGCGCTGCGGCGCTGGCGGTCAACACCCTCTACTACATGGCTTATCCGTCGATGGCTCTCAACGTCGTGTGGGCGCTGATTGCCGTCTACGCCGCCGGCAGGCTCTGGAGGACACGGAAGGATCCTGTCTCCTCCGAGCCCTAGAACTCGGAGCGCCGGCTTGGTTGTGGCTCCGAGCAGCAGCGTGGAGCACCGGCTCGGAGGCCTGGCCGGAGCGCCGGCAACGCTCGTTCGACATGAGAATTCGCATTGACTCCATCGGTTGCCGCCTGAACATCGGAGAGGCGGAAAGTCTGGCGCGCCTGCTGGCGGGTGCGGGGCACCGCATCGTCGGCCCGGGCGACGCCGCGGACTTGATGGTCCTCAACTCCTGCGCTGTTACCCACGTGGCGGGAAGGAAGTCGCGCAAGCTGATCCGTCATTGGCGACGGGCCAACCCGGATGCCTCGCTGGTGGTCACCGGCTGTTACGCGGAGTTGTCTCCTGCGGAGATGGCCCCAATGGGGGTCGATTTCGTTGTCCCCAACGCCGACAAAGACGAGCTGCCCCGCGTGCTCGAGGAAGCGGGCCTGCTGTCGCCCGCGCAGCGGATACCGGCCGCGGATGCGGGGCCCGATGAGCCGGACGGGGTCGCAAAAGGGCGCACGCGGGCGTTCGTCAAGGTACAGGACGGCTGCGACAACCGCTGCACGTTCTGCATTGTCACCGTGGCGCGCGGAGATTCTCGCAGCCGGCCCCAGGGGCAGATCGTCGCCGAGATACAGGAGCTCGCCGCGACGGGGTATCAGGAAGTTGTTCTCAGCGGCGTGCATCTCGGGAGCTACGGTCATGAGACGGGTGGGGCACGGCTCGACGAGCTGGTGCGCACGGTCCTGCGCCGCACGCCCATACCGAGGCTTCGCCTCTCGTCGCTCGAACCATGGGACCTCGGCCCCGACTTTTTCGAGCTGTGGGCCGATGACGACAGACTGCTGCCCCACGTTCATCTGCCCGTGCAGAGCGGGTGCGACGAGACCTTGCGGCGCATGGCCCGGCGTACCGACCAGGCTTCGTTTCGACGGCTTGTGGCGCAGGCCCGCCGGCGGGTGCCGGATCTGTCCGTGACGACGGATGTCATCGTCGGATTCCCGGGCGAGACGGACGCGGAGTTCGAGAATTCGATCGCGTTCATCGAGGAGATGGACTTCGCCCGGCTGCACGTGTTCCGGTACTCACCGAGGGAACTGACCGCGGCCATGAGCATGCCGGGGCAGGTGGGTCCCGCCGTTGCCCAGGAACGGAGCAACCGCATGCACGAGCTGGCGCAGGAGCTTACCAGCCGTTTCCAGCGCCGCTTCATCGGGCGCACGCTGCCGGTTCTGTGGGAGGCGGCGGAGCCGCGGGCCGAAGGACTCCGATGGAGCGGCCTCAGCGACAACTACATACGGGTGGTGACGGACGCCCCGGTCGGGCTCGATTTGCACAACCGCGTGACGGACACGCAGATCATGGAGTCGAATCCGGGTTCGATGACGGGGCTTGCGCAGATCAGGCCAGGGCGCGAACGACGCGCGGGGTGACCTTGGCGAACGCCTCGATGAGGTGCTGCGCCGCGAGCGCGGCACGAGCAGGCATCTTGGCACCGCTCACCAGCACGTCGATTGCGGCGGTCAGCGGATGGGACGCTTTCGAGGGCTTCTCGTCGCCCTTGGCGAAGGGGTGCCATTCGTGTTTCCACTCGGCCGGCTCGACCATGTCGACGTAGCGATCCAGCACGGCGAGCTTGCGGATGCCGTCGACCCGGACCTCTTCAACCCAGGTGATGTCCAGCTCGACCGCTTCGGCAAACCGCGCCTCGACGGCCGCCTGGAGCTCTTTCTTCTCGATGATGATCCGCGCCTGCATCTCGGGCGAGATCACAGCGATGAGCTCCTGGGCCGGCAGCAAGCAGTCGTCCGGAGGTTTGCCGGAGGAGGCGGAGGCCGGCGAGACCAGAGCCACGATCGCCATCGCCGCGAGCACTACCACCGCCACGCCCGCCGTCTTGCGATTCTCGTGGATGGTTCTCATCGTTGTCACGTGCCGGTTGTGCTGAGGGCTGCGATGCGCTGCCCGCTACATTGGGTAAGACGTCTCACCCCCGTTTTTGGTTGCAATTTTCTCGCCAACCCGCCGCACTCGCGGGCGAAACGGCCGCCGGGCGGGGTCCGACGATGGCGCGGACGCGAGTCGGGAGCGGATTCGGCGCCTTCCCGCGGCGAAATGCGACGGTGTAGCCGCGCTTTCGCCCTCGGCGGCGGCGGCGAAACGGAAGCACGAGGTGTCCGGTGAGGGGGAGAGGGAAGGGCGTGGTGACGTTCGCACGTGGGACGGAGCGTCCGCCAACGAACGCCGGCGACGGCTCTTGCGGCGACCTGAGCCGGTATCTGCTCCCGCGTAACCCGCTCGGGACGTACACTTCGCAGGTTCGGACCGTCGGCGTCGAGGTTGGCATCCGGTTTGCTCTCAATAACAGCGAAGGCCAACGAGCGGCACAACGAACTCCCGAAACTCGAGGACACCGGTATGGAAGACTTTTTTCAGGACATTCGGTACGGAATCCGCGTGCTGCGCAACAAGCCCGGCTTCGCCGCCGTTGCCGTGTTGACGCTGGCACTCGGTATCGGCGCCAACACGGCCATCTTCAGCGTCGTGAACGGTGTCCTGTTGCGGCCGCTTCCCTATGAGGACCCTGATGAGCTGGTAATGGTGTGGCAGGACCACACCCGCATCGACGGCCCGATCGACGAGTGGGCCTCGCCCGACAATTTCTTCGACTGGCGCGACGGCAACGACGTGCTTGCGGGCATCTTCGTGATCGGCGGGTATGGGCCGACCCTCACCGGACTCGACGAGCCGGAGATTCTCAGCGGCGCCGCGGTTTCGCACGACGCGTTTCGCATCATGGGCGTCGAGCCGGTGTTCGGCCGGGGGTTCCTGCCGGAAGAGGACACCTCGACGAGCGAGCCGGTCGTCGTGATCGGCCACGATTTCTGGACCCGCCGCTTCAATGCCGACGAGGCGATCGTCGGATCCGTCATCACGCTCAACGGCGTGCCGAGCACCATCGTCGGCGTCATGCCGCCGGGCTTCGCCTTCCCTGTGGCTGAAGGGCCGGATGTTTTCGCGCCGATCGGCCTCGATGCGACGAACTCGTGCGGACGCGGTTGCGTCACCTTGCGCTCGATCGCCCGGCTCGGACCCGGCGTCAACTTGCAGCAGGCGCAGTCGAGCATGGACGCGCTGGCGGCTCGCCTCGAGGCCGAGTATCCGGGACCGAACGGCGGTGTCGGCATCTACCTGGAACCGTTGCACGAGCGTGTCGTCGGCCCCATCCGCGCCGGCCTGTGGATGTTGCTCGGGGCCGTCGGCCTGGTCCTGTTGATCGCTTGCGTCAACGTGGCCAACCTCATGCTTGCGCGCGCCACGGCGCGTCAGCGGGAGGTCGCCATCCGCACGGCGATCGGCGCCGGGCGGTCGCGGATCTTCCGGCAGATGCTCACCGAAAGCCTGTTGCTGGCCGTGGGGGGGGCCGTGGTGGGGTTGTTGCTTGCCCTGTGGGGCACCGACCTGCTGGTATCGCTGACGCCGGACGGCGCGCCGAGACTCGATGAGGTGAGCGTCGATACGACGGCGCTGCTGTTCACCCTGGCGATCGCGGTCATGACCGGGTTGCTGTTCGGCGTCGCGCCCGCCCTTCGCGCCTCGAGGCCGCAGCTCGGCGCGTCACTCAAGGACGGCTCGCACGGCGCCGGATCTGCGCTCGGCGGGCTTCGGGTACGCGGTGCGCTCGTCGTCGCCGAGGTTGCGCTGGCGATGACGCTGCTGATCGGCGGCGGGCTGCTCGTCCGCAGCTTCATGACCCTGACGAGCGTCGATCCGGGGTTCGAGGCCGACAACCTGCTGACCCAGCAGGTGTTCCTGCCGTCAACGTCCTACGAGGGCGATCCGGAGATTGTCGCCTTCGTCGATGAGATGGTCCAAAGGGCCGCGACGTTACCCGGTGTCGCCTCGGCAGGAGTGATCTCGACACTGCCCTTGGGCGGACGCAACGAGGATAGCGGTTTTCTGATCGACGGCAGGCCGCGCCCTCGAGAGGGTGAGAGAGCACCGGTTGCCTGGTTGCGGAGCGTTACGCCCGGTTACCTCGAGAGCATGAAGATGCGCCTGGTGCGCGGCCGATGGATCGAGGAGCGCGATGACGCGGCGGCGCCGGCGGTGGTGATGATCAACGAAGCTGCAGCCCGGCGCTACTGGGACGCCGGCGAACCGCTGGGGCGGCGCATCACGTTCGACGGCGAGAACTGGGCCGAGGTCGTGGGTATCACCGCGGACACGAGGCATTTCGCTCTCGAGCAATCCGAACGCCCCGCCGTCTATCTGCCGATGCACCAATCGCCCCGCCGCTTCATGAGCCTGGTAGTGCGCACCGACGGCGATCCGATGCAGCTGGCGCGCTCCGTGCAGGCCGAGGCGTGGGAGATCGATCGCGACCTCGCCTTCTCGGGAGTAGCGACGATGCGTGAGGTGGTCGCCGGCGCGGTTGCCGTGCCGCGGTTGTTGACCTCGGTGCTTGCGGCCTTCGCGGTCGCGGCGATGGCCCTCGCCGCCATCGGTATCTACGGCGTGATGAGCTACAACGTGGGGCAGCGAACCCAGGAGATCGGTGTGCGTATCGCGCTCGGCGCGGAGCCGGCCGGAGTTCGCCGGCTCGTCGTCGGTCGCGGCATGGCCCTGCTGTCGGTTGGGATACTGATCGGCGGCGCGGTGTCGCTCGTTCTGGCGCGCTTTGTCGAAGGGCTTCTGTACGGCATCAGCGCCCGCGATCCGTTGACCTTCGCGGTGGTCTCCTCCGGGTTGATCGCGACGGCGTTTGTCGCCTGCTACGTGCCCGCTCTGCGCGCATCACGGGTCGATCCCATCGTTGCCTTGCGGCAGGACTGACGACCCGCAGAAGCCGGCCGACAGGTCCCTCGCACCGGAAATAAAAAAGGGGCCCGCAGTGCCTGGGCTGGGCGACTGCGGGCCCGCGGGCCAACGGAGCGCGAGCCGCTCCGGGCGATGGCCGTCCTTGTCGCGGATGCGCCTCCACCTCGAATGCGCATCGGCCGGCCATCACTACCTCCGGCAGGTGGCTCGAGTGCCATAATCGGGCACCCGCGTCCTGTCCTCGTCGACTGCCGAGGTAGCGGAACAAGTCGGATAATACCATCTGATTATTTTCCTAACAAGTCGCGGGAAAGATATTTCTTTTCTCTATTTCCAGGGGGCCCCGAACCTCCCACTGGGGTGTCGTGCCCTCGCTGCGGAGTGCGCGACCAACCTGTTGTATCATCGTCGCGTGTCGCTCCCCGCGTCGAGTCCACGCTCTACGTCACCTCTCCGCTGTCCGCACTGGAGTCGCGATGAGGAATCTCCTCGGTAAGGTACGTTTCACCGCTGCGCTGTCGCTGGCGCTGACTCTGGTCGTGTCCGTTGCCGCGTCCGGTAATCCGTACGCGCAGATTGGCGTCGCGCCGACTCTCGACGCGCGCGTCTACGACATCATCGATGCGGTGTCCGCCGAACGCATCGAGTCGGACATCCGCGACCTCGTGGGCTTCGGCACCCGCAACACCTTCTCCGATACAGAGTCGCCGACACGCGGCATCGGCGCGGCGCGGCGCTGGATCAAGGCCGAGTACGACAACATCTCCGAGGACTGCGGCGGTTGCCTCGAGGTGAGCTTCCACCGCAACGTCGTTCCCGCGGGTGGGCGGGTGCCGAACGACACCGAGATCGTCAACGTTCTGGCGGTGATTCGCGGCACCGAGTTCCCGCATCGCTACGTCATCATGAGCGGCGACATCGACTCGCGCGCGAGCAATGGTAGCGACGGTGAAGTGGATGCCCCGGGCGCCAACGACAACGCTTCGGGGATGGCGGGCGCCATCGAGGCGGCGCGCGTGTTGTCGCAGTACGAGTTTCCCTCCTCGATCCTCCTGGTCGGGTTGTCGGGCGAGGAGCAGGGACTGATCGGCGGGCGATTCCTCGCCGAGACCGCCATCGCGGAGGGCTGGGACATCGTCGGTGTGCTCAACAACGACATGATCGGCAACATCGAGGGCGTTGACGGTGTTATCGACAACTCCACCTTCAGAGTCTTCTCCGAGCCGCGGGCTCAAGTTCCGGAAGGGCAGGAAGGTCCCGGTTGGGACACGCGTCGCTACGGCGGCGAGGTGGACGGGCCCTCCCGCCAGCTCGCCCGGTACGTGGCCCGTATCACCGACCTCTACTTCAGCAACCTGAACGCGATGATGATCTATCGCCTCGACAGGTTCGGTCGCGGCGGTCACCATACGCCGTTCAACAACGCGGGCTTCCCGGGCGTACGCATCATGGAGACGCACGAGAACTACGTGCGCCAGCACCAGGACATCCGCGTCGAAGACGGCATCGCCTATGGTGACGTCATCGAGGGCGTCGACTTCGATTACGCACGCAAGCTCACCGGCGTGAACGCGGCCGTACTGGCCGCGCTCGCCTGGGCCCCGCCGGCCCCGAGCAACGTGCGGATTGGCGGCGCCGTGAGGCCGTCGGCCACCCTCGCCTGGGACCCGGTCGACGCCGATACCGTGGCCGGATACAAGATCTACTGGCGCGAGACCACCGCTCCCCAGTGGACGGACTTTCGCTACGTCGGCGACCTGGCCGAGTACACGCTCGAAGGAATCGTCATCGACAATTACCTGTTCGGTGTCGCCAGCGTGGGGCACGACGGCAACGAAAGCGTGGTCACGTTTCCGTCGGCGCAGATTCGTCGGCGTCGATAGCCGGCTACTCCTTGTCGGATTCCCGCGGGTCGACGTAGAGGTCGCCGTAGAGCTCCTTGCCGCAGTCCGGGCAGATGCCGTGGCTGAACTCGGCGTCGGAGCGCTCAGACAGGTAGGTCTCGACCATTGTCCAGTAGCCGTCGTCGTCGCGGATCTTCTTGCAGCTCGCGCAGATCGGCAGCAATCCGGAGAGGGTCTTGACGTTGGCGAGCGCCTCCTGCAACTCCACGATCAGGCGCTCCTTTTCTTCCTCGGCGCGGAGCTTGGCCTCGGCGACCCGGCGCTTCTCGATGACCTGGCCCACGACCAGCGGCAGAAGCTCGAGATAGCGACCCTCCGGGTCTTTGACGATGTAGTCGGAAGCCCCCGACTTGAGCGCCTCGACGGCCGACAGCTCGTCGCCTGTTCCCGTCAGCATGATCGAAGGCGGGCCCTGCTCGTCAGCCAGCGCCTGAACGACCTGCATGCCGTCGCGGACGGGCATGTTCTTGTCGACGAGGACAACCGCGAAATCGTGCTCGCGGCACTTCTCGAGGCCTTCCTCACCGTCTCGAGCTACCTCCACGATGAATCCGGCGAGCTCCAGGCGTCGCTGCACGACACGCGCAGTCAGCGGCTCGTCCTCCATGTACAGCAGGCGAGCTGCAACTTCGTCGGGAATTTGGTCGGTAGCCGAAGACCGGTTGGTTCCAGCAGATTGTCCGCTCATAGCCCCTGACCGTTCGATCGTCGGAGGCGCTCCGACTCGGCGGCCCCGGGGCCCGCCGATTTCTCGATAGCGGGCCCGTCAGCGTTCGTTATCGCCGAGAAGCGGGAGTCGAAACGCAGCCGCCTCTTGGCCGTTGCGAACCACGAGGTACGGACCGTGGAGCGCGAAGTTGTTCCACGTCTTTCCCGACACCGCCGGGAACGTCCCGAGCACATTATCACGGCGAAGCGGCGTCGCCTCAACGAGAAAGACCTCGCCCTCTTCGCTCAAGACCAGCAGGAGGTCGTGGACGCGCAGGATCTGCCCGTGGTGGTAGCGGCCGTGCTTCCAGACGCGCTCGCCGGTGTCGAGATCGACACACTCGAGGATGCCGTCGGAGAGCCCGTAGATGTGCCCCTCGTAGATCGTCACGTTGGAGAACTTGGTTCGCAAGACGCGGGAATTCGCCCACACTTCGGCCACGTTCATCTTGCCTCCGGGACCGGGTGTCAGCCGCAGAAGGGCCCCGCCGAGGCCGTACCCCTTCGATACGAAGACCCGGTCGGGCGGCACGGGGACCGCCTGGGAGGCATTGGGGTCCGCGGACGTCACGCCGGGGCGAGGGAACTCCCACAGCACCTCGCCGCTCTCGACGTAGTGCCCGCTGACGCTGGCCTCGTTGAGAGTCAGCACCTGTTCGACCCCGGCGACGGTGGCAACCACGGGCGACGAGTAGCTGATCTGACGGTTGCCGCCCTCCCAGACCAGCTCGCCGGTCTTCTTGTCGAAGGCGACCAGCGACACCGTTCGACCTCGGGGGTCGCCACCCGCAGGTACGATCACCAGGTTGCCGAAGATCAAGGGTGAATTGGCGCGGCCGTAGACGATGGTGGAAACCTCCGTCTCCGGCGTCAGCCCGTACGCGGCGGACAAGTCCTGTTGCCAGATGCTCTCGCCGCGGGCGCCGTCGAGCGCCACCAGCGTGCCGTTGCTCGTGAGCGCATAGACGATTCCCTCGTCGATGGTCGGTGTGGCGCGGGGCCCGATGCCGGCGACGACGCTTTCGAAGCGGTTCTCGACCGCATAGCTCCACATCAGCTCGCCCGTTTCCAGCCGGTAGCAGGTCACCAGCTCGAGCTCGCTCCGCTGCTCCTGGGTCACCGCATAGCCGTTGACGACGGCGAAACCCGACCATCCGGCGCCGATGGGTTGGCGCCACAGCATCTCCGGCGGGGAGCCGCTCCAGTCGGGGTCCAAGGTCACGGCGTCGACGGACACGTCCCGGTTCGGTCCCAGGAATTGCGGGAAATCCCAGGCGCCGGTTGTCGAGAGGTCGACGGTTGCCTTTGCCGCGGGAACTTCCAGCGCCCGGTCGGCGTCGTCGGCGAAGCGCCAAGCAAAGCGCGGCACCATCTCGGCACCCAGGCCGACGACCCGAAAGAAGCTGAAGAACAGCATGATCAGCGCCACCAGCGCCGCGCCGACACCCCAGCGCAGCTTTCGCTCGAAGGGTCCGAAAAACACGAACCAGATTGCCGCCGCCAGTGAGGAAAGCAGCAGGAGGCCGAAGGTCAGGACATTGCTCGCGCCGCGGTCGCCCGTCCAGTCGGTTGTTTGCAGCACGGCGCCGATGGTCGCGGACACGCCGAAGAGGATCCATATCGCGACGGGGAAGAACAATGGCCGTTTCTTCTTTTCGTTCATCCGCACAGGGTAGGCGAGGCCGTCCTGAGCCTCCAGAGCTGTGTGGTCCTCTCCGCCCGCGGCATGTTGACGCGATGACAGTGTGACGATTGCTGATTAATTAGCATGGTGTTAATTTTTTCGCATTGAATTCGAGGAGAGAAAAGCCGGCGGCCCTACGGCGCCAGACGGAGAGGTGATGGCGGAGTTGCTCGAGCACAAGCTGAGTCGTCGGGAACGACAGATCATGGACGTTCTCTTCCACCACGGCAAAGCGACGGCGGCAGAGGTTCGGGGCGGCATGCCCGAAGCGCCGAGCTACTCGGCGGTGCGCGCGCAGTTGCGCATACTCGAGGACAAGGGACACATAAAGCACGAGCAGGACGGTCCTCGCTACGTCTACCGGCCGACGCTGCACAAGGACCGCGCCAAGCGATCCGCCTTGAACCACCTGGTGGATACGTTTTTCAACGGATCCGCCGAGCAGGCGATGGCGGCGCTGCTGGATGATTCGTCGACCGAGCTGTCGGACGACGAGCTCGCCCGCCTCGAGGACCTCATTCAACAAGCACGCTCCCGGGAGAAGTGACGATGGGTTGGCTCGCGAGCATTGCCCCCGAGACGACCGTCGCGGTCGCGTTTGCTGATGCAGCCGT
>CAYSHI010000309.1:0-7561 GCA_964430745.1 uncultured Acidobacteriota bacterium
CCCAGCGATTCCGACTACGCTCCCCCCGCGTCTTCGTCGGCAGGGAGCCGTCAGCATGTTGGGCAGAACCCTTGGGCACTACGAAATCCTCGAACCGCTTGGTGCCGGCGGAATGGGCGAGGTGTATCGGGCGCACGACACCAATCTCAAGCGTGACGTCGCGATCAAGGTGCTCCCCGCGGAGCTTGCGTCCGATAGCGAGCGGTTGGCTCGGTTGGAGCGCGAAGCTCATCTGCTTGCCTCGCTGAACCACCCGAACATCGCGGCAATCTACAACCTCGAGGAGTCCGGCGGAGTTCGCTGGCTGGTCCTGGAACTTGTCGAAGGCGAGAACCTGGAACAACGCCTGAGGTCGGGCGCCCTGCCGGTGGGGGATGCCTTGGCGATAGGCCGGCAGGTGGCGGTGGCGCTCGATGCCGCCCACAAGAACGGGATCGTCCACCGCGATTTGAAGCCGGCAAACGTGATGGTCACTCCCGATGGCGTGGCCAAGGTCCTCGATTTCGGCATTGCCAAGGCGCCCCCGGCCGCGGGTTCGGCGAGCGACATCGGCTTCGAGAAGGCCGAGGGGTCATCGGCGACCGACAGTATGACGGAAGCCGCGACCGACATGGCCGCCCATTTGACGGCGACGGGAATGCTGGTGGGCACGGCGCCGTACATGAGCCCCGAGCAGATTCGCGGTGCGGCTGTCGACAAGCGCTCCGACATCTGGGCATTCGGTTGCTTGATGTTCGAAATGCTTAGCGGACAACGGCCGTTTCCACGTGACACGATGGCCGACACGTTGAGCGCCATCCTGGAGCATGAGCCGGACTGGGCAGCCTTACCCTCGCACACCCCCACCTCGGTGCGAGAGCTGCTTCAACGCTGCCTGGTCAAGGGCGCCGGCATGCGCTTGCAGGACATCGCCGATGGGCGGGTCGCGATCGACGAGACCACCCAGTCGGGGTCGATGCCGGAGCTGCGGCAGCACAGCGCAACGGCGCGGCATGGCCTTCGCGCTTCGAAACGGGCAGTCGCCGGCGTTGCTGCTGTGTTCGTGGTCGCGTCGATGGTGTTGGTCTACTTCGTTCTTGGTGAGCAGTTCGCAGGGACCGCTTGGCCGGCGTCGCTCCGCGTCGCGACGGCTGCTGACAGCTCGGGAGCCTACCCGATGATCGCCGGTGGTATCGCCGAGCTGATCGAACGGGAAATCGGCCTTCCAATCGAGCGGCAAGACACCAAGGACTACGCCAGCGTTGCTGACGGCCTGCGGCGCGTGGACAGCGGCGAGCTCGACCTGGTGATCGTTCAGAACGACGCGGCCTTCAATAGCGTGTGGACCGACGAATTCTTGGGTTACAAGAGCAGCAACATTGTTGGGCTAGCGGCGCTGTATCCGGAACTGCTTCACATCGTTGTTCCCGCGGACTCGGGCATCACGGCGATCGACGAGCTGCGCGGTAAGACGATCGCCATCGGCGACGGTTTCGGCGTGAGCTCCTCGACGGCCCTGCTCTCCAGCTTCGACATCGAGGAGGCGGACTTCGTGCAGAACCCTTTGGGAGGGGAGGCCTTCCTGAGCGGCCCCCGCTGGGAAGTGGCTGACGTGCTGATGCAATGGGCATCCGTCCCCGCAACGTATGTTGGCGACGCTCTTCGCGGCGGTGACCTCCGTCTGGTTCCGATCGACCCTGGCGTTGTAGCGGGCCTGCAGGCCAACTGGCCGTTTTTCAAGGCCGCCGCCATTCCCTCAAGAACCTACCCGCGACAAGCCGCAGCGGTGCCGACGGTGGCGGTGACCGCCATCCTGGTAACGAATGCACAGATTCCCGCCGACCTGATTGAGCGCATCCTCGAGCTGATGTTCGACAACATCCCCTATCTCATCGCCAAGCACACGCGCGCCGCCGACATCTCGCTGCAGACGGCCTTCGGTGTTGAGAACGGCATGACGATCGGGCTCCATCCGGGGGCCGAGCGATTTCGCGAAGCGCGGGCGGCCGAGGCCGCCGGGCGCTGATCGGTCGAATTGGCGCGTTTTAGACCTGACTCGACCAGGTGCTCGACTACAACCGCGACCCCGAATCGAACCGGCGGCTTCCACGGTGAGGTGTGACGCTGTTCGAACTCGAAGTGACTAATGAGCTGACGAGAAGGGTCTGGCCAGGGCAGCCCGGGATCAACGCCAACCGCCCCCTGTAAGGGATCCCACGTACCGACTACAATGCTGCGGGCTTCTTGCCAGAAAGGCAGCGGTCGAAGTAGTCGGCAAAACTCTCAGCCATTACGAGATTCTTGCGCCTCTCGGTGCGGGCGGTATGGGAGAGGTGTACCGTGCCCGCGATACGAAGCTCGAGCGCGATGTCGCCATCAAGGTGCTGCCCGACGAGCTTGCCGCCGACCCCGATCGTCTCGCCCGCTTCGAGCCCGAAGCCAAGCTGCTGGCTGCGCTCAGCCACTCCAACATCGGCGCCGTTTACGGGCTCGAAGAGTCTGACAGCGTTCGCTTCCTGGTGCTGGAGCTGATCGAGGGCGAGTCCCTCGAGCAACGCGTGCGGAGGGGCGCCATCCCGGTACCCGAAGCCCTCGACATCGCCCTCCAGATCGCCGAGGCGCTCGAAGCAGCGCACGATGCCGGCATCATCCACCGCGACGTGAAGCCGGCGAACGTGTTGTTGACGCCGAAGGGTGGGGTGAAGGTGCTGGACTTCGGCATCGCCAAGAGCACCGCGGTCGACGGCGCCGCCAACGCCAGACTCACCGAACAAGCCACCAGCCTGACCACCGACCCCGCGAGTTGGGTGACGTCGTCGTCGAGGTCAAGCAAGCGATAGCGGCGCTCATCGCCGACCACGCGGGTGCCTCGCGGAGCTTCGGAGCCGCGGCCGCTCAAGCTACCCATGCCTGTTGCCAACAACGCGGTCGCCGGCGGCAGCGACAATCCCTACAACTACGACGGCATCGGCTATAAGGGCTAGCCGAGCGGGCCGAGTACGCGTGTGTTCGCGTTCGATCCGGAAACCGATAGCTGGGTCGAGTGCGCCGACAAACCCCTCGCACCATGGATCACCGCGGGCTGATCGAGTTCGACGACGTCTTCTGCACCGTGGGCGGGATGACCGACGGTCAAACCGTTACCGGCCGGATCGTTCCGTTCTCGCTTCAACTCAGCGCGCCCGCCCGGTGACATCGTAGGCGTACAGTGTGTCCTGGTCGCGCAGGAACAGCTTGCCGTCGGCAACCACGGGATGGGACCAGCTCGGGGCGTTGCCTGTTTGCAGCTCGAAGCGGCCGTGCTCGACGTAAAGCTGGGGGTTCGCCTCGGCGAGGCCGACGACGCCGTCTTCGCTGAACAGGTAGAGGCGTTCGTCGGCGTACACCAGAGAGCCTTTTCCGACGCTGCGGTCTCGCCAGGCAACCTCGCCGGTCTCGAAGCGCATCGCCGTCAGGATGCTCGAAGAGAAGCCGTACAGGTAGTCGCCGACAAGCACCGAGCTGGCGTGGTGGTTGCGCATGTCGCGCGTGAAGTAGACCTCCGAAGCGCTGACCTCGCTGCCGTTGGCCGCCAACTCCAGGAGTGCCGCCCCGGTTCCATAGTCCGACGAGAGGAACACGCGGTTACCGCGGGCGATGGGTGTGGCGATGTTGGCCACATTATTGGCGACGCGGTCGTAGCTCCACAGCAGCCGGCCGTCGCTGACGTCGATCCCCACCGCCCGGCTGGCCGTGAACCAGATCGCCTGCTGCACGTCACCCACGGGATGCAGCAGCGCGGACGAGTATCCGGGCTCGTCGTCCTGGGAGCTCCAGATCAGCGAGCCGTCGCTCTTGCGCAGCGCCACGATGGCCGCGTCGCGGCCACCAGGGGCCACCAGGATGCGATCGCTCAACACGAGAGGAGACTCGCTCAGGCCCCACTGAATGTTGCGGCCGCCGAATTCCTCCAGAAGGTTGTGTGTCCAGAACACCTCGCCCGTCGCGGCATCGAGGACCGTCAGGTCGCCGCTCGAGCCGAACACGTAGACGCGACCGTCGTCGATGGTCGGCGTCGACCGGGGGCCATCACCCTTGTCGTTGTTGAAGCGCTCCCCGTTGGCCACTTCCCAGAGCTTCTCGCCGGAGGTGGCATCGAACGCGACGACGTACTCCGTCCTCTGCCGTGCGCCGAGGGTGTACAGACGGCCGTCGGCGACCGCGAAAGACGAGTACCCAGCTCCCGCGCCATTGACCTGCCACGCCAGCGGCGGCCCGGCCTCAGGCCACTCCCTCAGGAGTCCGGTTTCGGTGGAGACGCCATCGCGAGAAGGGCCGCGCCACTGCGGCCACTGCTCGGGAGAGCTCCTGGCAATCGTGGCCGTCGAGCCGATGAGTAGTAACGACACCAACACACAGCGGATTGAGGACCTGACGGCCATGGAGTCTCTTTCTGTTCTTCGGCTATTCGGGGTCACGGGTACCTGAGGAGATCACGTTTTGCCATTCGTTGCGGGCCTGGCGCAAGTCCGAGTGGCAGAATTCGCAGAAGAGGACTTCGATGAGCACGTTTCGACGCCGAGCACGCCGAGCACGCGGCAAGAATCGAACCTGCGACTTCCACCGTGTGTGACGAGGACCCGGCTGAAGATGTCTAAAGTCCTTTGCATCCATCCGAATCTGGTTGAATGGAAGTGTGACCCAGGTCGGTCGTGGACCTCGCTCAAAAAAAGTTCAGATTCGATGAGATTGTCGGGGCCACTTGGTGAGGAACTTCGGGATGGAACGCTCGTGCCCCCCTCCCGCGACCGAAACCGAACAGCGCCGTCTCTGCTCTCGGCACGGCTCGAACGGCCGAGGTCCTCGAGTTGGGGGGATATCTTCGACTCGGCTTGGCCGACGGCTTCGATGACCTCGAGGTGAGGGTTCCCGCCGACTCGAAGAAGGTGCTTCCACGGCACACGGGGATTCTCGGATGGCGCAGTCGCCCGGTGACGCTGGCCACGCTCTGCCGACGCCTGGGAACGTCCAAGGGTTTTCTTAGCGGAGCTCCAGGTCACGGGCTGCGTCGAACCCGAAGTAAGGCGGCGCTGGCAAGATCGCTGTGGCCCCGCCGCCGGCGTGCAAGCCACCGAATCCATCCAGCACGTAGTGACCGCCACCTCCAGGTTCGAGTTCCAGATCCCGCGCCACGTCGGACCCGAAGTACGGCGTCGCCGGACTCAGCACCGGCGCACCCCCGAGAGCGTGGACGCCACCGTAGCCGTCCAATGCGTACCCGCCCCCGCCCGTTGCCAGCTCGAGGTCCTTTGCGATATCGAAGCCGAAATACGGCGGTCCCGGTGAGATCGAGGCGGCCCCGGCACCAGCGTGCAGGCCGCCCCAGGCGTCCAGCAGGTAGTAGCCGCCACCGCCGAGCTCCAGATCCCGGGCGGCGTCGAAGCCGAAGTAGGGTGTTGCGGGGCTCAGCACCGGCGCGCCGCCGACGGCATGAACGCCACCGAAGCCATCAAGCACATAGCCCCCTCCGCCGGCTGCCAGCTCGAGGTCTTGGGCGATGTCGAAGCCGAAGTAGGGTGGTCCCGGCGTGAGGGCGGGCTCGCCACCTGCTGCATGGACGCCGCCGTACCCGTCCAGCACATACGCTCCGTTGCCCGATAGCTCTGCGTCTCGGGCCACGTCGAAGCCGAAGTACGGTGGCGCCGGGGTGATGGGAACAACGCCGGTTCCCACTGCGTGCAACCCGCCGAAGCCGTCCAGGACGACCCCCCCCACCGCAGATGGGTCGAAGATGTAGGCGGCGCCGGCATTGGAGCGCGGATCCCCCGGGCCGCCGTCCTCCAACCGAGCACCGACGATCGCCGTGCCCCCGGAGATCGCCACCGAGCGGCCGAACTCGTCGTTCGCGGCGAGGTCGCTGGACGCGAGCGTGCCCGACTCGCCCCAATTACCCGAGCCGCCCTGGTTGCGCCCGAACGTGTAAGCGGATCCCGAATTGGTGCCCGCCGCGTCGGCTCGATAGGCCGCCACCACGGCGGTATCGCTGGATACCGCCACCGCAATGCCGAACTCGTCGCCGGCCGCGGCGTTGCTCGCGGTCAGCTTCTTTGCCTGCCCCCAGTTGTCCGCGCCGCCCTGGTTGCGTTCGAACAAGTAGGCGGAACCCGAATCGGTGCCGGCGTCGTCGTTGCGGTTGCTGCCCACAATCACGGAGTCCCCGGAGATGCCCACCGAAACGCCGAACTCGTCGTCGGCCGCGGCATCGCTGGGGGTTAGCAGGGCAACCTCGCCCCAGCTGTTCGTGCCACCCAGGTCGCGGTCGAAGACGTACGCCGCGCCGCCGTCGCCGAACGGATCGCCGACCCCGCCGTCGGCGAGCAGGGCGCCGATCACCGCCGTATCGCCGTCCAGCGCGACGACATAGCCGAGCCAGTCACCGGCGGCGCGGTCGCTGGCCGTTACTTTCTTGATCTGTCCCCAGTTGCCGGCGCCGCCCTGGTCGCGCTCATAGAAGTAAGCCGAGCCGGTCGATTGGCCCGAGTCGTCGTTGAATGGGCTGCCGACCAGCACCGTCGTACCCGAGATCGCTACCGCATTGCCGAACTTGTCGTTGGGCCAGGCGTCGCTGGCGAGCAGCTTCTGCTTCTCGCCCCAGTTGTTGCTGCCGCCCTCGTTGCGCTCGAACACGTAGGCGGCGCCGACGGTGCTGAAGTTGACGGTTGCCGGCGCGCCCACCACCAACCGGTCACCGTCGATCGCCACCGCCTTGCCGAAGCTGTCGTTGACGGCTGCGTCGCTGGCGGTGAGCTTCTTTACCTGCCCCCAGTTGTCCGCGCCGCCCTGGTTGCGTTCGAAAACGTAGGCCGCGCCCGCGTCGGAGCCCGCGCCGTCGTTGTTCCAGGCGCCGACGACGATGGTGTCCCCTGAGATCGCCGCCGCGTAGCCGAACTCGTCTCCCGCGGTGGAATCGGACGCGGTGAGCTTCTTCGCCTCGGCGATGGGGCCGAGCAGGAACTCGATGGTGTCGAGAGGGCTCGCGGCTTGCTGCTGCGGCCCCGCTGAGCCCGAAGAGGGGATTCCGGCGTGTGCGGTCGAGGAGCCGATCGGCGTCAAACCCAGCGTGGCGACGCTCGCGGCCAGCACGAATACGAGGTAGCGGCCTGTGCGCATGATCAGCCTCCAAGGTCATCATGCGAAAGACTCGAGCTTCAGAATCTCGGCATGGGCGACCGTTTACCTGCTATTTTTGACCTCTAAAAGTCGTTCTTGATAAGCATTAATCACTTTCAAGCTGTATTCCATCGTAAATCGTGTGATTGATGCTTCAAACACATACTTTTCCTCGTGGGAATCGCAATCCTGGCGTGGCGGCGACACGCTAATGGTCGTCGGCATGACCGACCCGAACGACCCCGGTGATGCTGAGATTCCTCTTCAGGCGCCCCTACTACGGCAGATGGCAACGCAACTACGACGTGACTCCCTTGGGGCATTTTCTCCTCGTCGAAGAGATCGTCCCCCGTCCGAAGGAAATACAACTCATCCTCAACTGGTTCGAGCAGTTGAAGGAGCGGGTGCCGACGGGAAGGTGAACCCGGCGCCC
>CAYSHI010000310.1:0-5292 GCA_964430745.1 uncultured Acidobacteriota bacterium
TGCCCCGCGCCGGTATGACTCGCGCCCAGGCCATGCGACGGCTCAGGCCGAGCGCCTGGCGCCAGTACCAGAGCCTCGCCTTCAGGCGGGATCCGGTCGTTACTAGCTGGTGATACTCCTGCCAGAAATCGCCAAGGATCGACTCGCCGACCTGGCTCGAAGGAAGCAGCAACCGAAGGAGAGCGGCGGCGATGCGCGGCGGACGAACCTCTCGTCCTTGCATGGTCAGTCCCTCGCGAGTTCCTTCTCGAGCCCGCTCCAGAGGTTCAGCAGCGCGGCCCGCGAATCCTTCAAGCACTCCACGCCGACGCCCGTCACTTCGAAGCGCCTCTTCGGCAGCCCGCCGCGATCGGAGGTCGCCGCCTCGATGCTCCACCGCACCATGCCCTTGTTCTGGAGCCGATCGAGGGCGGTGTACAGAGCGCCGCGCGATACCGTCCGTCCGGCGCTATCTTCGAGCCGCTGGGCGACGCTCGGCGCGTAGGCGTCGTCCTTCAGTTGCAGCACGGCGAGCAGCACCATCTGCTCGAACTCGCCGGGAAAGGTCTTCTTGGCCATCGTCCGCTCCTGCCGTCTGCCGACTTGCTGTCGCCTGCTGGTTCGCTGCGGATGTTGATTCGCTGTCATCGTTGTAGAATGTGTCTACATTGCGAACATGCCTGCACTGTAGACGGTAAAATCGGACTCGTCAAGCGACTTTCTCAAGATTCTCGTGGGCGCTCGAGCGATCCGGAGTGGAAGTACGTCAACGTGGGGCGATGCGACCGCACCGCGATGACGCAGAACGACATCGACAACGGCAGGCTCATTTGCCTGATCGGCGTCGCAACGGTGAAGCCGGCGGAGTTCGTCATCTTCCGCATCGGGCAGTTCAGCGCGGATGCGGAGTAGGAGAGGACGCACACCGACGCTGACGGATCGCCGGCTCTCCGCCTCAGCTCGGCGCGGCAAGCCTCACGCGGTGGTGCGCACGGACGCCATACGGCTGGGCTGTCTCGTGCCTATTTCTTGCCCTTCACCACCGCACCGCTGCCGTTGATCGCCAGCGCGGTGAACGCGGGGACCGGAACCTCTTTGGCAACCATCTTGTCGCCGGTCGGACAGGTGCCGGACGAGAAGCTCATCGCCTCCGGAGCGCCTTCACACAAGTAGATCGTGCGCATCTCGGGCGCCATGTGCTCGGCATGCTCCTCGGCGTGGGCGGCGGGATCCTCACCCTCCTCGATCATGTGGGCCTCGTGCTCCTCGGCTTCCTGCTCCGCCGTGATGACCTGACCCTGGATCTCGACGTAGTGGGTCGCCGTCTCCTCGCCGATCGGGAACGTCACGTCGGTCTGGGTGAAGCTGATCTTCACCATCTTTGCCGAGTCGAGGCTCGGCAGGATGCCCAGCCAGCAGCCCATGTCCTCGCACATCTGGTACACGTAACCCACCGTGCGTACTTCCTTGCCGACGAACGCGTCCGGCGATTCGATGATCTCGGCAAGCGGCGTGACCTCGTCGATGGTGAAAGGTTCGCCGTAGCCGGCATCGGTCGACTGGGCACCGGAAGCTGTGACAAGCACGAGCAGGGCGAGCGAAGCCAGGGCGAAGGCGGCTCTCGTTCTCATTTGTTTCTCCCCTTTGAAGATATTGACGCGATGGCCACATTGGCCGATAACGGGATCCTAATACACAAACGCAGGCTCGCGGTTTTCTCCAGGCGTCCTCTGCCCGATCGGTGGCCGCCGCGAGGTGCAGGTGGCCTCGGCGATTGGGCTCGGGTCCCCGAGAGACAGACGCGTCGTTACCTCAGCGTCGTCGAATCGTTCTGACAACGCGGCCCGAATCTCGAGCCCTCGGGGCAGCCGTAGCGACTACCCGGATGAAGCGCTCACGATCCGGGGAATGATCCGCGCACCGAGGATCGCCGCGGCCTTCTGAATTGCCGCCTTTCCTGCGATCGTCTCCGAGATGTCCACCGCCACTTCCGTCTGACGGTCGATGGCCAGGATCTTGCCCGTGGCCCGCTCGATCGCCCTGATCTCGACGTGCCCCTTGCACGACACGAGATTGCCGGTGCGCAGGGCGAACTCACTGAACGCTTCGCCGACAAACTCGATATCCACGGCCGTCGTCGTTGTAGCGGGGTCGTGGAGCTCGAAGCCGAGGTTTTGCAGCAGCAGCCCGATCTCCGTCTCCGCCGCCGGATCGAGAACCGGGCGGCCGATGTGCAGCTCCTCGATCTGCACACTGACCGTCGGCAGCTCGCGGCCCTCGACGAGCGTCATCAGGTCACCCATGGGGTCGCCGGCGGCTTCCTCACGAGCGAGCAGCTCGTCTCCGCGAGCCTCGATCGTCGTGGCGATCTGCTGGGCGAGCTGCCGGGCGGCCTCGGCGCGCGATTCCCCGAAGCCGAACGTAACGGTCTCGGCCACCATCCGGGTCGTCTCCGTGCCGATGATCTTGGCGACCACGGTGATCTCGTTACGCAGCGCGAGTACGCGGCCGGACACGAGGATCCTGGCGCCCGTCAGGTAACCGATCCGCGCCGCCGTCACCGGGGAGACCGTACCTGAGAGCCCGAGCTCGATCTCGGCCAACGCGGTGTCGAGCTCGGTGCGCTCGACAAGCGCGAGCTGCGGGTGACCCGAGAGCGAGGCGTTCACCAGAGTGGCGATCTCGTCCCCCATCTCCTCCATCTCCGCCCCGTCTCCTGAAAAGGAAAGCACGGCGACCGTGTGGTTGATGGGCGTCGCTTGCTGCATAGCGACGGCATCGGCTGCAACGGCGAAGAGCATCAACAGGCAAGGCACGAGCAGAGTAAATTTGCGAAGGCTCGAGAGATCTGTGGCATGCATGGCGTTCTCCTTGGTGAACGATGTTCTCGTTGGTGAAGGTGTCCTCGCCGGCGAAGGCGGTTGCGTTGGTGAACGGTGTACTCGTTGGTGAAACTGGTTTCGTTGGTGAAGGTCGTCTCGCTATTGAAGAGCTCCGGGCAGTGTCAGCTGAAAGATTTCGATGAGCGCTTTTTGCGCCCGTGGGTCCTGATCGAGGGCTTCGAGGATGTCCATCTCGACGACGACCAGTCGACCTTCACCGTGTGGTCGCACCGTTACTTTCGGGAGACCGTCTGTGTTTCCCCGAAACACGACCGTCGCCTCGTCGGCCGCCGCTGGTGGCCGTAGGCGGTCGAGACGCTCGGTATCCCCGACGACGACGGTCACGACGGGCGCTCCACCGCCGGGCGCCCGAGCCTCGCGTGAATCGACGAAGGCGATGTCGTTGGCCGTCAGGAATCGCCTCAGGGCCCCGGGTTCGTCCCGAACGCGGAGCCGGGTCGTTCTCGACCAGACTCTCAATGGTTCGAGCAGGTCAGCGGGATAGACGCGGAGCGGCGCCCGTCCTGCCTCGACCCACGAGGCGGACTCGCCAACTCGGGTGCTGAACACGACGTCGAACGAGGTTTCTCTCTCGACCGCCGGCAGTGTGAGCGGCAAAGATATCGTCGTCGGCCGGTCGGCGCTCACCGGGACGTTCGAGGCCAGGTCGGTCGGTACGCCATAGGGCACCGAGAGAGTGGAAGCGAGTTGGTGGAGGCGGGCCCGAAGGCGCACGGGGCGGTCGGACTCTCCGGAGATCCGCACGAGCAGCTCGACCTCCCGTTGGCCGAAATAATGACGCTCCCGGGCCCTGGGCGTCGTTGCCGTTTGGGGAGAATCGGGCAGCGCTTCGACTTGGCGGGGCCCGGGAAGGGCTTCGACTTGGCCGGGCACGGGGAGGGCTTCGACGACGATCTGCGCCGTCGAAACAAGCCGATCGAGCCTCCGGATCTCTTCTTGCGACAGATTCCGCCGGCACGAATCCAGCTTTCTGTCGATCTCGTCCAACCGCGAGTCCAGATGGAGCTCCGAGACGAGCTGTATTCTCCTCAGCTCCAGATATGCATGTCCGTATTGCGCATCCGCCAGGTAGCAATTCGCCATCCAGAGCCGCGCCACCTGTTCGAGCCGCGGTTCGGCGGCAGCGTCGATGAACTTCGCCAATGCCTGCGGGTAGCGCCCGGCGTAGTACTGGCTCAAGCCCTGGAGGAAGTGAAGGTTGGCGAGCGGCGAAGGGTCGATCTGGTCCGGCGACAGTGTCGGCAGCGCCGGCAGTGCCGCACCGAGATCGCTCACCAGCGCGTCATGGATCTGCTCGACGAGGCCGGCGGTGTCGTCGGAATCGCCGGTCGCGCTTGCGGACCCGAGGAGTCGGCCCGATTCGACGTCGTAGGCGTGGGCGCTGACGAGCAGGGCATCTTCGTGAGCCCTGAAGCTGCCGTTGATCATCACCGAGGCACCCAACATCTGTCCGAGCCTGAGGGATTCGCCGTCGCCCATAGGCCACCGCAACGCCAGGTCGTGCTCGCCCATAACCCGGTAGAGGTGTTGCCGGTCGACGACCGAAAGCTGTCCCGAGTGCGACAGCAATACCTCGAGCAAGCCGCCGATGTACTCGCCCAGATCGCCGCGGTTCTCCGGGCCGTCGACGCTGACAAACGGAAGTATCCACACTCTCGGCGTGTCCTGGGCGGCCGCGATCGCCGGCGCGGAGAAAGCCGCGGTCGGGGCGAGCCACGTTGGCGCGTCGATGGTCCCGGTCGTGACGAGGGCCGTTCCCGCCGCGACGACGGGCGCGGTCGCGACGAAGGCGGTTCGTGCCGCGGCGACGGACCCAGTCGCGACGAGGGCCGTTCCCGCCACCACGACGGACCCGGTCGCGACGATTGCCACTCCTGCCGCGATTACCATCGTCGCGGCGCGGATCCTTCCACTGCATGCCGGGGCGCGACGGCTCGTCGTCATCATTGCCCCAACCTCTCGTAGACGGCTCGGGAGCGCATCAGCAGCGCGACTCCCTCCTCCTCGACGAAGTCGCGGACGGGACGCAGGCAATGTATCCGGCCGTCGGTAACGAAGAACCGAACGTCGCGGTTCTCGAGCGGTAGCTGGACGGGTGAGTCCGTCGCAACGAAACGCTCCGGTGTGACGGACACGGCCCATTTCAGAAAGAGGTTGTTGTAGGAGACGGCGATACCGATCCCGCTGGTCGAGGTCGGAAATGCCCACAGGCCGCTGGTCTCACGATCGACGAGCACGGGCCGATCTTCGCTCCAGTCGATGCCGTCGAAGCTCGTCGTCACGTGGACGGCCTCGGCCTTCTTGTAGGTCCGGCCGTCCGCCATGCTGAAGTACCCGGCCCAGGGATCGCGGGGCTCACCCGCAGTGAGCTCCTCCTCGACGAACTTCGTGCCGACGACCCAGATCCGAC
>CAYSHI010000311.1:0-12173 GCA_964430745.1 uncultured Acidobacteriota bacterium
GGGCGACCCCGAGGGTCGGATCGTTGCGCTGGAATCGGCGCCGGTCGTTCTTCGTGGCGGAAAATGGCATCTGTGTCACCTGCCCGACGCCGCGATCTTCATCCCCGCCGACCCCGTCGTATTCGAGACGCCAGTAACCCGAGAGCTCCTCGCCATCGGGACTCATCTTGGCGACGATCTCCGATCTACGGTCATGGAAGAACTGCAGCGTGTAGCTCGCTGCACCCTGGCGCGACACCGCGACAAGCGATTGTTCCACGCCGGCATTGATCACCACGGCCGGGGGGCTTTCACCTTCGACGTTGACCCTGAAGTGGAACGGCAGCTCGCCGCCCTGCGACAGCAGCACACCACGCCAATCGCCGACGAGCGGCTCGAGACCGGTCTTGTCGCCCGCCACTGATGCGCCGGCACAGGCTAGAACGGAACCGAAGAGAAACGCCGCAACGGTGGCTCGCAGCGGGCCGACTCGAAGGACGGCGGCCCCGCCCCGGCGAGGCAGCACACCGGCCGGGCTCGGAGAGACCGATCCGCGTACGCTCATGGGTCGATCACCGCTCCGTATTGCAGGATGAAGTGCAGGATGCCCGACACCTCGAGCATGTCGGCTCCGGTGAAGCGGACGGAATGCGCGTCCGGCCGCTCGAACATCGGCAACAGCGCCAACACCTGGCTGGGCCGGTAGTTCTTGAAACGGACCTCGGCAGTGATCGGGGCCTGCTGCACATAGGGCTCGAACTCGTCGATGCGCTGCACGGCTCGCTCCGCGGTCTCGACGATCAGCGCCTGGGCCGCCGCCGGCGTCATCGTGCGCGCCGAATGAAAGGAGATCGCCTGCTTGACCACCGCCGTCTCGATCTCGCCGATGATCGCCTGGGCCTCGGCGGCGATAGCGTCGTCTCCCGAGAGCATGATCACCGGAACGCCGAAGTGCCCGGCGATCGCCGCATTGATGCCGGCCTCGGGCACGGAGACACCGTTGAGACGGACGTCGGCAAGCCGGGCGCTCGACATCGTGTGCGCGCGCACGCCATTGGGGTTCGTCGTCCCGGCGTGATAGCCGATGAAGATCGCTCCGTCGAAGGTCTCGTCGATTCCCTCCATCATCATCAGGGGCCGCGGCCACGAGCGCACCACCTGGATGTCGTCCGGGAGCATCTCGATAAGGAGGTTCTGCCCGTTGCCGTGTGAATCCGCTACCAGGATCTCACCAGCGCCGCCGGCGCGGGCGCCCTCGATCGCCGCCAGAACCTCCTCGGTCATGAAGCGGCGAAAACGTTGGTACTCGAAGCCCGTCGGGCCGAGCTGCTCGGCGGTGACGGCGCCCGCCAACCCTTCCATATCGACGGATATGTGGATCTTCGGGCCTGCCTGGCCGCGGCGCGCCTCCGCGACGGCGTTTTCGACGCCCTGGCGCGGTGTCGACGCGGCCGCCGAGACCGGTCCTTTCGGACCTGTCAGGACGACGAGAGCAACGGCGGCAAGAGAAAGCAGTGCCGCCCGGGCCATCAACGAAGTCTTCCGGGCAAACGAGGCTGACGGGGAGCGTTTCATGGCGATGCCTCAGCTAGGGCGGGCTCACACGGGGCCCACGCGGTCGAGAATCCATTCGGTCATGATCTGCAAGGCTCGCGGGGAGAACGTCTCCTCGATGTCCGCATACTCGCCCGGACTTCCGGTCTCGGCCGTCTGGAACAGATGGTTGAGGCCCTCGAGCTCTTGTACGGTCACATCGCTGTTCCCCCCGGCCTCGAGTGCCGCGCGAATGGCCTCGAGGTTTTCCGCTGCCGGTACCTGCGTGTCGAGCGCCCCGTTCAGAGCAAGCGTGGGGGCGTTGACCCGCTGCAGGGCCGTGCGCGGATCGAAGGTAAGGAAGAAGCGAAACCAGGGCAGGGTCAGCTGCGCTGCCTGGGCTTCGATTCCCGGTTCGAGTTGTTCCGTGGCCGGGCGCTGATCCTCGGGCATGGCAGAGATCTGAATGCGGGTGAGCTCGGCGACCCCCTCGGTGATCTCCGGCAGGCCGGCGCCGGACGCGGCGAGCTCCAGCAGCCGCCGCTGCGCGACCGTTTGCCGCGCGATGTTGTCCTCCGGCCGGCCGATCGAGCGCTGCGTGGCTTCGAGTTGCATGACCATGATGTCGAGCCCGGGCAGGCCGGTTCCGGCCAACAGGACGATGTAGGCGACCTCGTCGGACCGCGCCGCCACCATCGGAGCAATGATGCCGCCCTCGCTGTGACCGACCAGTCCGATGGCACCGGCGTCGATGCCCTCCTGGGCGGCGAGGAAACGGACGCCCGCAAGCACGTCGCCCGCGAAATCCTCGGTGGTGGCCAAGCGCGGATCGCCGCCGCTGTCGCCCACGCCGCGATCGTCGACGCGCAGCACCGCGATCCCGTTGCGTGACAGGTGGTCGGCGATGACCCAGAACGGCTTGTGCCCGAGGAGCTCCTCGTCGCGGTTTTGCGCACCCGAACCGGTGATGAGCAGCGCCGCGGGAAACGGCCCGACTCCTTCCGGCACGGTCAACGTGCCGGCGAGCCGCGTGCCGTCGGCCTCGTTGGTGTACGCAACATCACGGGCGCTGTAGGGAAACGGGGCCTGCGGGGTTTGCGGCCGCCGTGGGCCCGCCTCCACACCGGCGGCGAGCATCTCCATGGTGAAGGGCACCTTTGTGGCGCCCTGCTCCAGCTCGCCCTCTGCGGTGGTTGCACCGGCCGCTCGGGTCGCTCTCCAGGTGGCGCCGCTCGGCGGGGCGACGGGAAGCGTGAAGGCAATCTGCGTGTCGGTGTAGACCACATCGTCGAGCGGGTAGCCGCTCAGGCCCTGCGCCGGGATGTCCAGCGTGGCCACGAAGCCGGAACCGTCCTCCGCCCGAATGAAGCTCACGAAGAACTCGATCGTCCCCGCGATGACACCGCTCCAGGACTCCACCTCGGCGGTATCCTGCCGGGATTCAGCAAGGGCGGACGACGCGCCGGCGTTGGGTGTCAGCGCGGTAAGCGCGATGATGAGGAACGGCAAGAAACGCGCCGTACGGCGCAGTCTGAGGCACATGACAACCCTCCACGGCCGCGTGAAGCCGAACGAAAGAGCGGAGACCCTCTCTTTCGATAGTAGCAGGGAGCCTGAGCGCCCCGGCGGAGCGATCCCCCGGTTCGGCTTCCCCTTCTTGTAGCTCGATGTACCGCCGGGTAGGGCTTTCGTGCGCTTCCGTCGATAATTCCTCCCGATATCCTCAACAGTTCGCCTCGCCCGCGCGTTCTATCGGTGTGGAAAGGATAGCGACGATCAACTCGACCCCTCTCGACGTTTCGCTGCCATCGCGCTCGGCCGAGCGCCTCGGGGAGCTTTTCGATGCTCACCAGGCCCGCCTGTACGCGCTGGCGATGCGCATGTCGAGGGACCCGGAGGAAGCGCGAGATTTGCTGCAGGAGACGTTCCTGAGAGCCGCTCGGCGTCCCGGCTCGATTCCGGTCGCCGCCAAGGCCGCCGAGGCGTGGCTCGTGCAGGTGCTCGTGAACCTAAGCCGCGACCGCTGGCGGCGCCTCAAGGTCAGGCGCGAGGCCGGCCCCGTGCCGCGATGGAGCATCGACGAGCCCCACGATCCGGAGGAGGTCGAACGGGCGCATCAATCGGTCCGGGACGCGCTCGCCACCCTCAAGCCCCGCACCCGGGCGATCGTCGTCATGCATGAAATCGAAGGTCTGAGCCGAAAAGACATCGCCACCCAGCTCGGCATGAGAGAGGTGACCGTGCGCTGGCACCTGTCGACCGGCCGGACCCGATTGCGAAGCCAACTCCTCCCCGAGGAACCAAACGATGAATGAAGATCGAGACCAACGAAGCGACCGTCGCGGCGATGATGAATTGACCCGCCTGCTGCGACAGGTCGACCCTGCCGCCGACCAGCAGAACTCGGGCGTCCATCCCCCGGCAACGACCGGTCTCGACCCCGTCGAGGCGGCACGCTTGCGCCAGCTCGTCACACGAGCCGCCGAAGAATCCGCTACCCATGGATCGTGGGCCGGCAGCTGGAGAAGTTGGATGGTTCCGGTGACCGTGGCCGCGGCCGTGACCGTGGTGGTGTTGGGCGTGTCTCTGATGATCGGCGGCAGCGAGCCCGGAGTCTCCGAAATCGTCGATGCCACCGCGACGGCTCCCGACCGTGTATCGCCGCGCGAAGCCCCCTTGGACCCGGATCCGGCCGCGCTCGCCCCGGCTCCCACGGGCCCGCTGGCCGAAAGCTTGATCGAGCCCGACCCGACGGCGGCAGCGTCGACGACGAACGAAGCGATCGCGGCAGACGCCGTCGTTGCGACCACGGGCACGGCGGTCGCCGATATCGACTCCCCCTCCCCCGCCGACAAGCAAGCGCGCACGGTGCAGTTCACGGCGCCTCGCGGCACCCGCATCATCTGGACCCTGGACCCGAATTTCGAATCCCCGATCGCCGGGCAGGAGCCCCGGCAGGAGCAATCAAGATGAGCTACATCTCAACGACAACAACGGCCCTACGCGCGTTCGTGGCGATGGTCGTGGTGGCGGCCTTCGCCTGCCTGCTTCCCGCCGTCGAGGCGGTGGCGCAGGTGGAATCGGTTCGGCCCACCGAGCTGATCAAGATCACCAATGTCTCTCTGGAGAGCGCCTTCACGTTGGCGAGGGGGGTCTGCAGTGGCGCGGGCCACAGCCTCGTCACGAGGGATGATGGGACCCAGAGCGAGAACGTCCCCAACTGTTTCGACGTCAACTACCTGGAAGACGAACGCATGCTGGCGGTGACTGCCACTCCGGAGGTCATTGCCCGTGTCCGCGCACTGCTGGCGGAGTTCGACCGCATGCCGGAAACCCGCGCCTTCCACATCATCGTGTTGTCGGCCAGTCCGGACGGCGTCATTGCTTCCGACGTACCCGAGTCCGCGCGAAGCGCTCTCGAGGACGTCAGCGACTTCCTGCCGTTCTCCGGATTCGACGTCCTCGGATCCGGCTGGATCCGCACGTCGAGTCAGGGAAGAACGACGCTGGCCGGCACCGTCGAGTTCATCGCCGAGCTGGCCTTCCGCCCGACCACCGACCCCGTCGCCCCGTTGCTCATCGAGGAGTTCAACGTCTATCAGAACAGACAGATAGAAATGCGGGTCGACGGCAACGTGACGACGCAGTACATGCGATCCGGCTCCCTCGAGACCACCTTCACCATCAGCCCGGGAGAGACCGTGGTCGTGGGAACGTCGAAGCTCAACGGCGACGACTCCGCCGTGGTGGTGCTGCTGACGGCCGTGCAGCGCTGACCGACAATTCCGCCGGGCAACTACGGCGCCGCGGCCGTGTCTTCGGATGCGGCTGCGGCGTCTTTCTCCGCCGGCGTCTCCCGCGGCTCGGTGCCGTCGATAGCGGGGGGGATCCGCGCCGACACCGGGGAGCCTCGCTCGGCGGCTTCTTCAGCGGCTGCCATCCGATCGAGCGCGGCCTGCTCGGCCTTGGCCTGGAAACGCCCGTGCAAGGGATGCGCGACCGGCAGCAACATGTAGGCGAAGCCGGCCACTCCCTGGAAGGGCGTCGGTAAGGCCAGCGCCAACACCACCGACAGACTACCGACGCTCGCCTGAATACCATGGGTGACGATGAGCGACCGGGTCATCACCACCTCGACCTCGTTGAGCTCGAGCTGATCCCGGAGCCGCAGCGCGTGGGCCGCCATCAACCCGAGAATCACGTACATGGCGACGAAACCCGCGCCGTAGATCGCCAGCAGCCTCCCCACCGTCACCGGGTCGAGCTCGAACGCTCTGAGCGCCGCACTCATCCCGTCGGTCGCCCAGGCCTGCAGAAACCCGAACATGAACTTGAGCGGGTAGACATAAAACAGCACAACGAACAGCAACGCGATGTTCAGGAGCATCGTCGTGCCGTCCTCGAGCCCGTAGCGGCGGAAGTGGATGAAGTGGAAATACCAGGCGAGCAGCAACAGCACGAAGCTCAGCGCAAAGGCCGGAAACGCTTTCATGCTGCCGATGAGCTGGGAGTACGAGGCGGGCACTTCCGTCGACACGACGAGAAGCGTCACGGAGAGGGCGAATACCCCGTCGGTGAACGCCTCCATGCGGGACATGCCCGTCCCACGCCAGCGGAAGTTCTCCTCGTACGGAATCTCGTGCTGCAAGCGGCTCCAGTCCATAGCGCCGCTCATTCTAGCCCGGAAGGCAGGCGAAATCGCGGCCACGCGACTCCGGGTGGCGGCGGGATTCGGGCCAGCTTCGCGAACAAGACCGTGTTAGCATTTTGATTCACTGCGATGTGAGTTCCCCATCAGTTTCCAGCGTTCCCCGATCCATGCGTACCCTTATGTATGCCCTCCGACGCCTGAATCTGCGTGCCTTTCTGCCTGCCGCCCTGATAGCGCTGATTCTCGGGGGCGTCCCGCCCGCTCGAGCGGCGGCGACAGGTCAGGCGCCCGCGGGCCCGCAACAAGAGCGCGCCTCGATCACGGGCACCGTCGTCGACGGCGACGACCGGCCCATGGCCCAGGCACTGGTGCGGCTTTTCGGCCCCAATCGGGCGCAGATCGGGCAGACGGATACCGACAGCGAGGGACGCTTTCGGTTCGTTGACCTGGCCGGAGGCCGCAACTACGAGTTGCGCATCACCGTGCCGCCGTTCCGCGATCGTGTCCAGCTCGTACAGGTGGGCCGTGGTGATACGGCCATCACCATCAACTTTGCCGCGCAGATCGAAGAGAGCATCACGGTTACCGGCAACCGCGGCCTGGTGCAGGACGAGACCAAGATCGCCGGCACCGTCCGCAGCTTGAACCTCGACGTGCTCGAGGAGCGGGCCCCCGACCTCCTGCCCCGCATGCTGACGGAGGAAAACGGCATCATCGCGCAACAAACGACGCCCGGGCAGGGATCGCCGATCCTGCGAGGCCAGAGCGCGCAGGCGGTCCTCTACCTGGTCGACGGCATCCGCTACAACAACTCCACATATCGCGCCGGCAATACCCAGTATCTGGCGTGGATCCCGGGCGCCGCGGTCGACGGTGTCGACATCCAGCTCGGACCCTCGGGCGTCAACTACGGCTCCGATGCGCTCGGCGGCGCCATCAACGTCTCGACCTCTCAGCTACCGGCCTTCACTTCCGCACCACGCTGGCAATGGCATGGCGACGGGCGCGCCTTTTTCGAGTCGTCCACCACCGGCGTCGGTGGCGAAGCGACGATCGGTGGCTCGACGGATCGGTTTGCCGGCATGTTCACCGGCACCGGCGGCATGCATCAGGAGGTGCGTGGCGGCCGCGGCGAGGATTCGCACAACGTGCTGATCCGCTTTTTCGACCTGCCGCGGGACACCGTGCAGGACATCCTCGGCAATCGCATGGTGGACACCAACTACAGCAGCGCCGGCGTCACCGGTAAGGCCAGCTACCAGGTGCGCGACACGGGCTCGGTCACCGGGTTCTATCTGCGCAACGAGCAGTTCGACGTGCGCCGCTACGACCGCCTGCTCGGCGGTGAGGGACGTCACATCGCCGCCTTCAAGCCGCAGGTACTGGACTTCGGCTACGCCCGCTACCAGGACGTCGTCGCCGACGACGTGTTCGTCGAGGCGACGTTTTCCGTGAACCGCCAGACCGACGGTCGCGAAGACCAACGCTTCTCCGACAGCACCCTGCGCATCGAGGAGAGCGCCGTCACCGCCTACGGGTACGAGTTCATGGCGTCGTCGAGTGCCTCCGACCATCTCATCAGCATGGGTGCGGAGGTTTATGACGAGTACGTCAATTCGTTCCGCGACGAGATCAAAGACGGCAACGTCCTGCCGGTGCGCGCCCGTGTGCCGAACGGGTCGCGCTATACGTCGCTGGGTGTGTTCGTCCTCGATGATTGGGCGTTGCTGGAGGACCGTATGCAGCTCACCGGCGGCGTGCGCTTCTCCTATTTCCGCGCCGCCACGAGTGCCGCGGACAACATCATCGACGGCGAGCCTGTCGTGCCCGACAGCGAAGAGAGCTTCTCCGACATTACCTTCAACGTCGGCACCACCTACCAGCTTACCGACGAGGCGAGCGTGTACGGGCGCGTGGCGCGCGGATTCCGAGCCCCGAGCCTTTTCGACGTCGCCGAGACGGGGCTCACCGGCGGGGGCTTCGAAGTGGCGCCCCGGGAGGCAGTGGACTTCAACGCTTTGATCGGTGATTCGGCCAGCAGCAACGCCGTCAGCACCGGCGTCCCGTGGGCAACCCTCTCCGCCGAGCTGCTCTGGAGCTTCGAGGCCGGCTTCCGTTGGCGCGACGACAACACGCGCGTCGATGTGGCGATTTTCGACAGCGAGCTCACCGACAAGATCACACGACGCACGATGATCGTTCCCGGCGACGTCGTCGGTGAGAGCATCGGCGGCCAGGAAATCATCGCGCAGGACGAGGTCGGACGGATCTACGTCGCCATCGACCCGGATCCGGTGGTGTCTCGCGCCAACCTCGATCGGGCCCGTGTGTGGGGCCTCGAATGGTTGCTGGAGCGCGAGATCAACAGCGCCTTCTTGTTCATCTTCAAGGGCGGTGTGCAACGAGGCCGCGAGCTCGACAGCGGCTTCTGGTCGCGCAAGATCGCACCCGATCATCTCGACTTCATTCTCCGGTGGAACAAGTCGGGCGGCCGCCTCTTCCTCGAGGGGGTGTTGATCACCATGCTGGCCCAGAACCGCTTCAACCCGGCGGATTTCGAGGACACGCGCATCGGCGCCTTCCGCGACGCGGGCAGCATCGCTACGTACTTCAACAACGGTGCGGTCGACCTCGGCGTCGTTCAGGACGACGTCCTGGTGGTCACCGGGGAGACGCTCCCCGAGGTCCTGCAACGGGTCCTCGGACCCGGTCTCGAGGGCAATCCGTTGTTCACGGAGACGCCCGCGTGGTGGACGCTTTCGCTGCGCGGCGGCTACAACATCAACGCCAGCAACGAGCTGACGTTTTCGGTCAACAACATCTTCGACCGCAACTACCGGCTGCACGGCTCGGGCTTCGATTCGCCCGGATTCAGCGCCATCGCCTCATGGGTGGGGCGCTTCTGAACAGGCAACGTCCACGAGCCAATCTCCCCGGAATCGGTTCGCTCACGGGACGTTTTTCGGTCACCGTTGCGCTATTCTTGGTTATCCTGTGAAATCAGCACCCTGATCCAAGGACCGGATAGGCAGCCCCGCCGGGTCCGTCATGGAGGTTCGATCCATGTCCGTGACCGTCCGGATATCTTCGAGGGCTTTTCGTAGCCCTACCCTGCGGCTCGTGCTCGTTGCGGCGCTGCTCCCCTTGCCTATGGCCATCATGGCGGCGGCGTGCAGCGGCGGCGAGGGCGGCCAGGCTCCTCCGGTCGCATCCGCCGGTGGCGGCGAGCCGGACGGCCATCCCGTCCTGGTCGAGGGGCAAACCACGGAACAGGCCGAGGCGACGCGCCGCACGCTCTCACGAACGGCGTCCAACACTCCCATCGACGATCTCGACCTGATCCATGTGCCCTGGTTCGGCGACCTCGACGGCATGATCGAACGCGAGGCCATCCGCGTCCTCGTTCCGATGAGCAAGACGTTCTATTTCCTCGACGGCGCCACCCAGCGCGGCATCTCGTACGAGGCCATGCAATTGTTCGAGGCCGAGATCAACGAGAGCCTTGACCGCGGGCACCTCAAGGTTCACGCGGTCATGGTGCCGGTTTCCCGCGACGAGCTCATCGACGGTCTGGTCGAGGGATACGGCGACCTCGCGATCGGCAACCTTTCGATCACTCCCGAACGCCAGGCGCTAGTCGATTTCTCGGACCCCGTGCTCACCGACGTCAAGGAAGTCGTGGTGACCGGCCCCGGGTCACCGGCGCTGGCGACGCTTGACGATCTGGCCGGCCAGGAAGTCTACGTGCGCCCCTCGAGCAGCTACTTCCAGAGCCTCACCCGGCTCAACGATCAGTTCCGCGCCGCGGGGAAGGACGCGATGACGCTGACTCCGGCGGCAGAGGTGCTCGAGGACGAGGATCTGCTGGAGATGGTCAACGCCGGGCTCCTGCCCGTCGTCGTCGTCGACAGCCACAAGGCCGCGTTCTGGGCCCAGATCTTCAGCGATCTCGTCGTCCGCGAGGATCTGGCCGTGGCGACCGGTCAGCAAATCGGCTGGGCCTTCCGCAAGGACAGTCCTCAGTTGGCGAGCGCCGTCAACGAATTCGCTGCGGAGTACAAGAAGGGCACGTTGATGGGCAACATCCTCTTCAACCGTTATCTGAAGGACACAGAGTGGGCGGAGCGGGCGCTCGACGACGAAGGGCGAGCCCGGCTCGAGGATCTCATCGTCTTGTTCCAGCGTTACGGGGACCAGTTCGATCTCCCCGCATTGCTGCTTGCCGCGCAGGGTTATCAGGAATCGGGCCTCGACCAGAGCGTGAGGTCTCCGGTGGGCGCCGTCGGCGTGATGCAGTTGCTGCCATCGACAGCCGCCGACCCCAATGTCGATATCGCGAACATCGAAGAGGTCGAGAACAACATCCACGCCGGCACCAAGTATCTGCGCTTCATCTTCGACCGTTACTTCCGCGACACGGCGAACATGAGCGAGCTGGACAAGGCGCTGTTCAGCTTCGCGTCCTACAACGCAGGCCCGGCGCGCGTGGCAGGCCTGCGCGGAAGGGCCGAGGACGCGGGCCTCGACCCCAACCAGTGGTTCCGCAACGTCGAGATCGTGGCGGCGCAGGAAATCGGTCGCGAGACGGTGCAGTACGTCAGCAACATCTACAAGTACTACATCGCCTATGAGCGCATCATGATGATGGATGCGCAGCGGCAGAACGCCCGCCAATAGCAATCCCCGCCAAGCGCGTCCCGTTGATATCGACGGACACGCTCATGGACACCGGGACTGCCTTCGCGCCGACGATGGTGGGCTCGTATCTCCATTGGCGGAGCGCGGCGGCCGCGGCCTCGTCCAGCAAGGAGCTACCCGAGGAGGTCGCGATACGCACGGCGCCGACGCGGCCATCGGTCGCAATGACGACATCGAACACGACGCTTGCGGCGGCCGTCGGATCTCCTTCCGCGGGGAACTCGGGATCAACGTCGTGCACCTTGAGGGGAGCGGATATCCCGTCGCCGACCGACAAAGCCAGGTCCCAGAGCTCCTCGCCCGGCGGCGCCAGGAACGGCTTGAAGAAATCGATACGCTCGAGCCCCTGCGTATCGGCGACTGAAGCGGGGACCGGCTGACCGTCGAAAAACCAGGCTCGCTGCGTTTCCTCACCCTGCTCGTCCCAACGGATCCCCTCTCCGTTGGGTCGTCCCTCCCGATAGGTCAACGCCTCGCGCAACCCTCCGCTCCGGTCGTAGCTCGCCATTACCCCATCGAGCAACCCATCTCGGTAGGTTCCTTCACGCGCCCTGACGCCATCCGCGTAGTACGACAAGAACGGCCCGTGCTCGCGGCCGTTGACGAAGTGCAATTCGAGCGAGGGGCGGCCGTCCTCGTGGAAACGCGTGAGCGTGCCCTCGATGAGGCCGTTGACGACCGTCATCTCCGCCGACGTCTCTCCCCCATCGTGCAGGTCGGTGACCTCCCCCGAGAACGGCGCGTCGTCGCCGAACCGGTAGAGCAGACCGTCCTCGACGATCAGTTGCGGCGTGTGGCGACTGGCAATGCGGAACCCCGGGACCGGGCGGTCTTCCTGGTAGCCGTTGTGATAGTGGTCCATGTACACGGAGTGTTTCGCCTCTCCGCAGGTGATGCTCCACACGTCGATGATGTTCCCGTAGGGACCCATTCCCACGCTGCCCCGCCCGCCCAGCGTGGGCGGTTCGCCGTCCGGACAACGCAAGCGCTGGAGATACGGTGGCTGCCCGCCTCGGGGCGTGCGCACGGGGTTTTCCGGCGTACCGAGCGGTTGGCTCAGATCAAGCTGTCTCTCCTGATTTGCGCCCTGCCGGGTGGCCGCCCCGAGGGTAACGGCGGGCGACAACAACAACGCGAGAACAACCGGGATGATGCGGCACATGACGATTCTCATGGGGCCTCCGCCGGGGCAACACCCGCGCTAACACGTCATTCGTCGCCTGATGGAGAGTCAACGCTCCGGCTGCGTGCGGCCGACCGGGGCTTCACGACCCGGTTCAGGTAACCACGGAACTCACCCCAGCTCCAGGCG
>CAYSHI010000312.1:0-21695 GCA_964430745.1 uncultured Acidobacteriota bacterium
CAGGCGCTGGCCGACAAGCTACGCACCGCCCCCGAGGTCGGCTTCATTCGCGCGCCGTCGCTGCGCTCGACCTCCTGGCGTCTTCGCTACGCGGTGATGTTCTACAACGAGGAGGGCATGCGGGTCATTCGTGCCGCCGCCGACCGCCCGGTGTCGTTCATCGAAGCCAATCAGCGAACGGTGCGCACATGGGACTTCAACGTCTCGATCATCGAGCTCACCATCGATGAATCCGGCAACGGCGAGGGCACGCTGCGGGCCGGCGTCGAGCTGACCTACGACGAGGAAACCGACTCGATCATCGCGCGCAATCGCTCCAGCCAGCCCATACGGCTCAACAACGTGAGGTTGACGCAGTAGGCGAAGCGGCCGTCTGCGTCGAATTGAAGAAGGCCGGCGAGGGGTTGCCCCGGCGCCGGCCTTTGATGCGTCAATCTCCGGTGTGAGCACTCAGAAGCTGATCACCAGCGACGTAGTGAAGGCGGTGTCGAGCTTCTTCTTGGGCACGATCACCTTGCCGATCGGGATGGCGAGGATCTCGGTCTGCAGATCGATCTCCTCGAGTGCGGGCTGGTTGCGATAGACGAGGCGCAGGCTGGCCTTCAACGCGATCGTGTCCGTCATGCTGACACCGACGCCGTTGAGCCAGTCGAAGCGGTAGTCGCCGGCCTCCTCGAAGCTGCCGTCCCACGTCAGGTTACTCTCGACGGTCGTCGAGCCGGCGACGGCGGAGTTGAGCTCGTAGAAGAGCTGGTAGCCGACGAAGCTGCTACCGCCTTCGAGCTTCAGCTCCTCGGCCGTGTAGCTGACACCGTAACCGGTGCGAAAGCGATGGGTCTCGTTGTCGATCCAGGTATTACCGGCACCGACGGACGGCGTCACCCGGTAGTCGATGTCGGCGGGCTCATCGCGTTCGGCGAAGGCGCGCGCGTACCAGAAGAAACGTGAATTGATATTCCGGGTGTAGCGGATGTTGGTGAAGATCCGCGAGTTGTCCGGCTCCGTGTCGGGTTCGATGAGCTCGAAATCGTCCTCGTTACCCACGGCGAACCGGTCGTCGCCGGATGAGGCGCGGAGGATGCCGAACTCCCAATCGAGATCGGCGTTCTCCCAGTTGTAGGCGTAGAGGTTGCGAACGTTGAAATTCGCGGTGTTCGAGTTGCCGGCGGTCAGCACCAGCCCGAGCTCCGTAGAGTTCGCCGAGCCGAGCTCGCGCTCATCATCCTGAGCGAGGGCGGGGGTTGCCACGGCCAGAACGGCGGCGGCGACGCAGGTGCTACGGACGATGGACAACAACTGCTTCTTCGACACGGTTTCCTCACTTGTGATGGGGTGGCGAGCTCCTGAAGCGGCTTCCGGCCTGCACTGTGGGCTCGCACGGTGTCTGATCGACACGGCCGGGCAGCGCAGGTCACAGCCTGGCATTGTACGGCAGACGAACGGGAGTTGCCGCTCGGCCCGCGCCCCGACACAATGGATAACATCCGGACAAACACCTACGAGGCCGACGCGACCGTCGGGCCCGGGCAGCGGAGGATGAGTGCCTCCGACCGAGAGGATCGCATGAGCGCAGACACCGACGGCAGCGGCATCGAGATCGCCACCTTGGGAGCCGGGTGCTTCTGGTGCACCGAAGCGGTATTCCAGGAGCTGCGGGGTGTCGAGCACGTGGAGTCCGGATACACCGGCGGAGATACGGATGACCCCACGTATGAGCGCGTCTGCATGGGGAACACCGGGCACGCCGAAGCTGTCCAGGTGCACTTCGACCCCGGGGCCGTCTCGTTCCGACAGATCCTCGAGGTTTTCTTCGCCACGCACGACCCGACCACCTCCGACCAGCAAGGCGCCGATATCGGCACGCAGTACCGCTCGGCGATCTTCTACGATTCGCCGGAGCAGCGTGAGGTTGCCGAGGATCTCATCGCCGAGCTGGAATCGGGCGACCTGTTCGACGCGCCGATCGTCACCCAGGTGCTTCCCCTGGAGAAGTTCTGGGTGGCCGAGGGTCATCACCAGGACTACTACCTTCAGAACCCGCGACAGGGTTACTGTCGCGTCGTCATCGACCCCAAGATGGCGAAGTTTCGCACCGAGTACGCCGCCCTTCTGCGAGAAGAATAGCCGCGCCCTCGACCCTGAGCCGAGATGCCGGAAGGGTGCGATGCGACCGGCTGACGGGCGGTTCCGGTCCGGTCAGCCGGCGTCGAGCTCCGCGGCTGCGACCGTCGGTGGGGCCGGCCGCGCCCCGTTGACCTCGCGGTCCCACCATTTGGCGCCGACGATGATCAGGCCCAGGGCACCGAACACCAGCGCCCACTGCGCGAGCTGGGCGGGCCAACCGCGCAGCGATCCGTCGACAGACCTTGCCGGCACGCGCCGGGCGGGCCTTCGGCTCGTGTAAACGGGCGTTGGGTGAGGGCGGGCGATCGGCCGCGGAAGAGCGTCGGTGCTCGGCCCATGATCGGCGTGTTCAACGGCCCGCATTGCGTCGCTACCCCTCGTTGGTCAGGGCTGCCGGGTCGGCTCGAGGGGGCCATTGCCGGCAACGGTTGATGCTGATTCCAAGGTAGCAACCCGGGCGTGCGCCGCGAAGCCGAAACGGTGGCCTACGCCTCCATGGACTCCTCGTACGTGCCGTAGCGCGCGAGGCTGTTCATGCGGGACCGATGGTGGAATGCCTTCTTCGCGGCGTCCACGTTCTCCGCCTTGCCTCCCCAGGCCTGCAGGGTCGCTGCCTGAAGCGCGCGACCGTAGGAGAAGGAGAGCTGCCAGGGGAAGCCGCCGATCTTGTTCATCTCGTTGAGGTTCACGGTAGCTTCGATCTCGCTCTGCCCGCCGGAAAGGAAGACGATTCCGGGCACGGTCGACGGCACCGTGTTCTTGAGGCAGCGGATGGTCTTCTCGGCGATCTCACGGGCGCCGGCCTGCGTCGGACAGTCCTTGCCGGAGATCACCATGTTGGGCTTCAGCAACGTTTGCTCGAGCGGCACCTGCTGCGCATACAGCGCGCGATAGAGGTAATGAAGCGTGCGCTCTGTGACGTCGTAGCAGCGGTCGATATCGTGATCGCCGTCCATCAGCACCTCGGGCTCGACGATGGGGACGAAGCCCTGCTCCACGGAAAGCGCGGCGTAGCGGCCCAGCGCCCAGGCGTTCGCCTGGATGCAGTAGTCGGAGGGAATCCCGTCGCCGATGGCGATCACCGCCCGCCACTTGGTGAATCGCGCGCCCAGCTCGTAGTACTCTTCCAGCCGCCCGCGCAGGCCGTCGAGGCCTTCGGTAACCGTCTCTCCGGGGGCGCCGGCGAGCGGCTTGGCGCCCATGTCGACCTTGATCCCCGGCACGATGCCCGCGTCCGTCAGCACCTTGGCGAACGGCACGCCGTCGGCGGTCGCCTGGCGCAGCGTCTCGTCGAAGAGAATGACTCCGCCGATGAACTCGTTGATGCCTTCACCGGTGAAGAGCAAGTCGCGGTATGCGCGGCGGCTCTCCTCGGTGGACTCGACGTCGATCGTGTCGAAGCGTTTCTTGATGGTGGGCGAGCTTTCGTCGGCGGCGAGTACGCCCTTGCCGGGGGCGACGATGGCGAGGGCGTTCTCGGCCGTTTGGGCGGCACGATCGGTCACGGTGCTTCCTCCGGATACGGTTTGAATCGGGGCTGTTGCGATGTGGGTCGGGCGGCGTCGATCGACGGCCGCGGGAAGATACTAGCTGCAGCGCTCGCCGGTTTCGAACTCCACGGCTAGCTCCACGTCCTTCCTGCTGCCCATGCAGAGTGGTATCCGCTGGTGCAGCTCGGTGGCCTGGATCTCGAGAAGGGGGCTTTTCCCCGTCGACGCGAGACCGCCGGCCTCCTCGATCAGCATTCCCATGGGGTTGGCCTCGTACAGCAGGCGCAACTTGCCCCCCGGCGCCTTGCGGGTGCCCGGGTACATGAAGATGCCGCCACACAGCAGGGTTCGGTGCACGTCGGCGACCATCGAGCCGACGTAGCGGGCCGAGTACGGACGCCCCGTTTCCTGGTGGTCTTCCTGCAGATAGTCGAGGAGGTTGCGGGTGCCGTCGGAGAGCAGGTTGCGGTAGCCCTCGTTGCAGCTATAGATCTTGCCCTGCTCGGGGATGCGGATGTCGGGGTGAGACAGCAGGAACTCACCGATACTGGGGTCGAGCGTGAATCCGTCGACCTGCCCGTGTCCGGTGGTGTACATCAGCATCGTGCTCGGGCCGTACAGTACGTAGCCGGCTGCAACCTGGTCGCAGCCTTTTCGCAGCAAGTCGTCGAGCGTGCCCTTGCCGCCGCCTTCGCTGACGCGCCGGTAGATCGCGAAAATCGAGCCGATCGAGATATTGGTGTCGATGTTGGATGAGCCGTCGAGCGGATCGAAGAGCAGCACGTAGTTGCCGCAGTCGAACTTGTCGGGAATCGGCACCGGGCCTTCTTCCTCTTCGCTCGCCATGACGCAGAGACGACCCGAGTGGTCGAAGTTCTTGATGAAGCACTCGTTGGCGTAAGCGTCGAGCTTCTGAACCGCCTCACCCTGAACGTTCACGGCGCCCGTCTGGCCGATGATGTCGACGAGCCCCGCCTTGCTGACCTCGCGCGTGATCATCTTGGCGGTCAAGGCGATGTCATAGAGCAGGCCGGACAGGTCGCCGGTGGCCTCCGGATGACTCAATTGCTGCTCGAGGATGTAGCGATCGATGGTGACGACCTGGTTCGGCCGCGTCACGATGGGCTGTTTGGCGGGGACAGGCTTCTTCTTGGTCGACATCGATGAGCCTCGTGTCGTTGATGCGGACGAAACGCGCGAGCCGGACGGACAGGAAACGCCGTGGCGACGGCTCACTGCTAAAAGGGGAGTATAGGTCACTCCTCGACCGTCTCAAGCCGGCCGGGATCGGCACGCGAGGGGGTTCAGGGAGCCCGAATAACCTGGCTGAGCTGACGCGCCATATTGCGCGCGAGCGCGCTCACGTCGCGCTCCAGGTTCTGCTGCATGTTGACCGACGTGTATTGGATTGTCTTGCTTTCGGGTCCGACGACGGTGACGCCGGTCGCAAGGTCGGTGACCCGAGAGATGAGCGAAACGGTGAACTGAGTCTGCGTGTTGCCGTAGTACTCGAGTTGTTGCGTGCCGACAAGCTTGGCGGTCGTGTAAACGTGAAAGCGCGCCGCCTCCTGCAGGTTGTTATAGGGCGACGACGGAAAGTCGATGATCTCGAAGCTCTGGCCTCCGAAGGCCTGTTCGAACCAGGCGTGAACCTGGTCCATGTATTCGTACTCACCCGAGGTCTCGGCCACGATCGAGTTCAGGGGCGGCGGCGTGAACGCGGGCTCATTTGCGGGATCGGCAGGGACTGGCGGAGGCTGTTGCCGAGTATCGACCGTTTCCGCTGCGACAAGAGGGGGCGAGCTCTCGGAGTTGCGGGGCGTTTGTGGCTCGCTCTCACCGGTCGAGGCAGTCGAAATCGTCGACGGCTCGCCGGCCTCGTCGGCGCCGGGAGAGGCCGCCCCCGATGCTTCGTCCGCCCCCGGACCGGCTGTCACACCCTCGTCGTTGGCGCTCGGGCCGGCTGTCCCGCCTTCGAGGTTGGCGCTCGGGCCGGCTGATATGACCTCGTCGTTGGCCGCGGGCTCAGGCTCGTCGGGCGCGCCTCGAGCCGCCTGCCCCGGAAGCGCCAACGGCCGTGCCTCGGTGATCGGGTCGAATCCCTCCGATGCGCTCGAATCGCCCATGAATTGCCACGCGACCAGCGCTACCGTCACGGCAATCAGAACGAAGGCGGCGAGCCCCAGAAGGGCCCCCCGGTTGCCACCCGTCCCGGCGCGGGCTTCGGCCGCGGGGGTGGAGGAAGGTGGCGTCTTCGTACCTGAGGCCCCGGTCGTTGCCGGCCGCTCACTCGTGGCTGCTGAGTCGGTGACCGCCGTGCTCGCGGGCGACGCGAGCGAATCTGCCGGAAGCCGCGCATCGGTGACCGCGGGCGCTTCGGTCGCAGGCAGTGCTTCGGTCGCGGGGAGTGCGTCGGTGGCGGGGAGTGGCGTGGCTGCGGGCGATGCTTCGGGCCCCGGCAGTGCTTCGGTCGTCGGCAGAGCTTCGGTCGTCGGCAGAGCCTCGGTCGGATCCGCACCTTCGCCGAGCGCCCCCACGACACCGGGGGCGGGACGTGTTCTCGTGTCCGTAGGGATCGGGCGTGTGTCCACCGAGCCGAGCGCGTGGATCAGATCCTCGGCTCCCTGGAACCTCCGGTCCCTGTCGATGTGCATCATCTTTGCCACGATCGATTGCACACCGGCGGGAACGGTCGGGTTGAGCTCGCCCACCGGCGGGATGGGGCCCTCCACGATCTGCAGCACCAGGCTCGCCGGCGTATCGGCTTCGAACGGAGTGCGGCCGCTCAGGAGCTGATAGAAGGTGACCCCGAGTGAGTAGATGTCGCTGCGGCCGTCGAGCTTCTCGCTGTGGCACTGTTCGGGCGATATGAACTCCGGAGTGCCGACGAGCATCCCCGATTGCGTCATGCGGGTCTCGGTGGCCATCTGTGCGATGCCGAAGTCCGCGACCTTCGCGCGTCCGGCGGCATCCAGCATGATGTTGGCGGGCTTGATGTCACGGTGCACGACGCCGGCCTCGTGAGCGACAGCGAGCGCCTCGGCGGCCTGGGCGATGATCGGCACGGCGCGGCCGGCGGTCAGGAACCCTTCTTCTTCGATGATCTCGGCGAGGCTTCGCCCCTTGATGTACTCCATCGAGAAGAAGTGAACGCCGTCGCTTTCGCCGATCGCGTAGATCTGCACGATGTTGGGGTGAGAGAGTTGGGCCGCCGCTTGCGCCTCGCGCTTGAATCGGGTGATGAACTGCTCGTTGCCGGACAGGTGCTGGGCGATGACCTTGAGTGCGACCACGCGGTTGAGCGATTCCTCGTGAGCCTTGTACACCACGGCCATGCCGCCCTGGCCGAGCTTGCGCAGAATGCGGTACCCGCCCAGTGTTCGCCCTGTGAGGTCTGTTTGAAGCGTCATCTTGACCTTTGATGTTGAAGTTCGAGACGCCCGTTCGTTACCGTAGGCGAGACTACACGCCGGATCCCCCGAGGTTCCACACTGTTTTCCTGTGAGGTACAAATGGGCAACACGCGTTTCGCGTCTGCATTCGTCCTTCTGGTTGTCGTCGCCCTCGGCGTGAGCTCGTCGGCGGCCGTCGCTTCGCCCACGCCGACTCCGCCGCAGGACAAGGTGCGGGTGGCGGTGATCGGCTTCGAGAACAACAGCTCCTGGCACTACTGGGGGGACAACCTCGGCTACGCCGCGGCCGACGAGTTGGTCACGCAGCTCTTCAAGACCGGTAAGTTCAGCGTCGTCGAACGCAGCCAGATCAACGCCATTCTCGCCGAGCAGGATTTCGGCCAGAGCGGGCGTGTGAATCCCACTCAGGCGGCGGACATCGGCAGGATCCTCGGCGTGCAGGTGATGATCACCGGCTCGATCACCAAGTTCTCGATCGATACCAAGGGCGGCGGTATCGGTGGCATCGGCGTGCGGTACTCGGAGGCCGAGAGCATGCTCGACGTGCGCCTCATCGACGTGAACACCGCGGAAATTCTCTTCGCCGACGAGAGCGAGGGGCAGAAGCGCCTTGGTGGCGTCCGGGTCGGCGGTATCAGCGCCTATCAGGACTACGACGCCGGTCTGGCGGCGGAAGCGCTGCGCCCCGCCGTCGAGGAGATCGTCGAGAAGATCGCCGACCAGGCCGATTCGCTGGCGAGCATTCAGCCGCCCCCGTCGCCGGCGGCGATCGTCGGAACGCGTGACGCCAATTTCTACATCGACAAGGGCGAGAACTTCGGCGTCTCGGTGGGGCAGCGCTACGAAGTCATGCGCGTCGTCGACGAGATCACGGACGGCGCCGGCAACGTACTCGACCGCATCACCGAGAGAGTGGGTGTCCTCGAGGTCACGCAGGTGCTGGGGCAGTCGTCCGTTTGCCGCGTCGTAGAAGGCGAGGCCGCGGAAGGCGATACACTCGTTCCCATCGGTTAACAGAGGCGAGCGCCCAGCTCTGAAGACGGAGGGACCGAGGGGAGATGCGCTGGACCCGCGGAGGACGTAGCCGCAACGTCGAGGATCGTCGCGGACAACGTACCGGCCGTCCGATGTCGGGGGCGGGGTTGCAAGTGCTGTTCATGCTCGCCCGCACGAAGCTGGGCCTCGTTGCCATCGTCCTTTTCTTCGCTTTCTTCTGGTTCTCGGGCGGGGACATCAGCCAGTTGCTGGGCGGCCAGCCCATGTCTTCGGGCACCGGTTCGGCGGTAAGCGACCCGGGCGAAGAAGAGCTCATGCAGTTCGTCTCGTTCGTGCTCGACGACAATCAAGAGCTGTGGACGAAGCTCTTTCCGCAGATGGGTCAGAACTATCGCGAGGCCACGCTGGTCGTCTTTCGTGACGTTACGCGAACTGCCTGTGGGTACGGACAAGCCGCCACCGGTCCGTTCTATTGCCCGCCGGACCAGAGCGTCTATATCGACCTGGGTTTCTACGACGAGCTGCGGCGACGCTTCGGGGCTCCGGGCGACTTCGCCCAGGCGTATGTCATCGCTCACGAGATCGGCCATCACGTGCAGAACCTGACGGGTATCGAGCGCGAGGTTCGCCGTCGGCAGAGTGCCGGCCCGGGCGATGCCAACGCTCTATCGGTACGCATGGAGCTTCAGGCCGACTGTCTGGCCGGCGTCTGGGGTCACGACGCCGCGGGGCGCCGTCTCCTCGAACCGGGGGATCTCGAAGAAGGGCTGAACGCGGCGGCGGCAATCGGCGACGACCGAATCCAGCAGGGGAGCGGGCAAACGGTGAATCCCGATGCGTTCACGCATGGCTCGTCGGCCCAGCGCATCGAGTGGTTTCGCCGAGGCTTCGATTCCGGCGATCCCGCGGCCTGCGACACGTTCGGCGGCACCGGCGGGTGACGCGCCGAGGCGGCGCCCCGAGTCGCCGTGGTTGCCGAATTTGGGCTTTGGACAGGGCATGGAAAATGTCGTAATGGTGGCTGGTGGACGGGGACCATCAGATGTCAGGAGTGATCATGCAAGGGGCGTTCGCTCTTTCGTTAGCGGTGCGTGTCTGTCTCGCGACCCTCGTCGTCTTCGCGGCGGCACCGTCGTGGGGCTCGACGTTCGTGCTGATGAGCGACGCGCAGCTTGCCGCGGCATCGAACGGCGCCTGGCTCGCCACCGTCCATTCGGTCGAAAGCGGCATGACGCGTGAAGGCCGCGTCTACACCTACACCACGCTTCTCGCCGACCGTAAGCTGAGCGGCCCCTCCTCGATGCCCGATGAGCTCGTCCTGCGGGAGCTCGGTGGGCGTGTCGGCGATACCGCAATGGTCGTGTACGGCACGCCGCGCTTCTCCATGGGCGAGCGTGTCGTCGTTTTTCTCGAACAGGTCGGCGACGGGACTTTTCGTACGTACCAGCACGTCATGGGCAAGTTCCGTGTTGAAACCGACGTCTCCACGGGGCAGCCGATAGCGGTGCGCGACTGGGGAGACAACCCGGATCGCGTTCAACTCGCCGACCCCGTCACCGGCGAGCTGTCCGTCGCGACCGCAGACAGTCGCCCTCTGGTTGAGCTCCTGGCAACCATCCGCGACGCGACCTTCGCCACCGGCGTCGCCCCGCTGCGCCGACCGATCGTCGCCCGCCCCCCCGAGCTGGACCGAATGACCACCGAAAACGCGCCGGCGCCGGCGTTTACCTACCTCGGCTTTCGCTCGCGCACGGAGGTGTTCCCCGACACCCTCGACTACTTCGTCGATACAACGCCTCCCGCCGGCATCTCCGGACACCTCCCCGCGCTGCAGAACGCTATGTGGTCCTGGGAGCACTCGACGAACAACATCTCCCTGGCCGCCGGAAACAGCGTCGACATTCAGCTGGGGTACGGCGGCTGTGGCGGCAACAGGATCGTCAACGAAGATCCCGCCGGGGAGATCAGTCCTCCCGCGAGCTGCGCCGGCATGCTCGCGGTGGGGGGATACTGCGCTCAGGGTTGGCACACCGGCCCACGAGGAGAGGCGTATCGGACGATCGTGTCGTCGAAGGTCGTTTTCGCCGATGGTTGGGGTGGGTGCGCCCTCTGGAACGTCGACAACTACACCGAGATCGGGGCTCACGAGCTCGGGCACGGCATCGGGTTCGGGCACTCCGCGGGCGCGGGAAACCCGGACACGAGTCTCACCGAGGCGGTCATGAACGGGGAGTGCTGCACCGGACGCGGGGCGTCCCCCGGCCAGCTCACCGCCCAGGACGATCGGTTGATTGCCGCGCATTCTTATCCGTCGGGCCAACCGGTGCCCTACTTCGTTCTGGACGGCTTCGGTGGGCTGCATCCGGGAGGCGGCGCGCCGACGCCCTCTCCCTTGCCGTTCTATTTCGGCTTCGACATCGCCCGCGATCTGGCACTGACGGGGGCGAGCAAGGGCCTGGTTCTCGATGGCTTCGGCGGCGTTCACGCCTTTGGCGGCGAGTCCACGCCGTTCGCTTCCGTGGGGTACTTCGGCTTCGATGTTGCCGAGGCGATCGCGATGGTTCCCGGCACCGACAAGTTCTACGTCGTGGATGGCTTCGGTGGCGTGCACACGGGCAATGGCGCAGCGCCGACCCCCGGCGCGCCCTACTTCGGGTTCGACATCGCCCGCGACATCGCTGCCGCGCACGACGGTGCCGTATATGTGCTTGACGGGTTCGGCGGTGTGCACGCGGCCGGCGCCGCAGCGATGATTACTCCAGCCACGCCCTATTTCGGGTTCGATATCGCGCGGGACATCGAGCTCGTCGGGTCGAGCGGTCGCCACTACGTCATCGACGGTCACGGTGGTGTCCATCGCGGCGGTTATCCGGCAACGATCGTGCCCGCGACCCCGTACTTCGGAAGCGACATCGTCCGGGGCGCGGTTCTCGCCCAGGACGGTGTTTCCTTGCTGGTCCTCGACGCCTACGGCCGCGTGCACGCCGGCGGCGCCGCCCCGTCTTCGCCGCCGACACCCTACTTCGGGTTCGATATCGCCCGGGGTTTGCGCACAGCGCGGTAAGGCAGGGCGTCCTCCGCCGCCGACTCGAAAATCCGCCGATTCGGACAGGCAGGGGGTCCTCCACCGACGACGCGAAAATCCGCCGATTCGGAGTTGCCGGTAATCGGATCCCTGTATAATATATCGCTATATCCGGATATGCAGATATATCGATCTGCCGGACGAGCGCCGCAAGCGGTTCCGAACGAGGAGGTCCCCCGATGCAGCATGACCCCAACGATCTTCGCAGAGCCTCTGCCATCTTCAAGACCCTCTCCCACCCATCCCGGCTGCGCATCGCCTGCGAGCTGATCAACGGTCGGGTGTGCACGCAAAAAGAGCTTGTAGAGGAGTTCGGCTGGCCCCAGTCGACCATGGCGCGACATCTGGCGATGCTTCGCGACATCGGGCTGATCGAAGCGACGCGGCGAGGCCAGGAGATCACGCTGAAGCTCAGTGGTCCGGTGGCGCGTGAGCTGATGGCCGCGGTCTGCCAGTGGGTGCACCCCGAGACCGGCGAAGCGTTCAACACCGACCCATCGGAATTCGAGCAGGAGCAGGCATCGTGAAGCGCAGGGACTTCATCAAGCTGAGTGCTTACGGAACGGCCGGCGTGGCGGTGGCAGGCGGCGTCAGCAGCGATTGGTTCGGCCTCTATGCCAACCCCATCGCCAATCCGCTCACGGACGGCACGCGGGTCGTTCCCTCTTTCTGTGAGCTGTGCTTCTGGAAGTGCGGCATCCTGGCTCACGTTCGCGACGGTCGCGTCACGAAGATCAAGGGCAACCCGAAGGACCCGCTGTCGCGCGGGCGCCTCTGCCCCCGCGGAGCGGGCGGCACGGGTTTGCTCTACGATCCGGACCGCTTGCAGCGGCCGATGATTCGCCGAGAGACGGCCGGCGGCCAGCAGTTCGAGGAAGTTTCCTGGGACGCCGCCCTCAACGTCGTGGCCGAGAACTTCGAGGGCATCAAGGCGCGGCACGGTGCGGAGGCGCTCGCCCTGTTCTCGCACGGATACGGCGGCAGCTGGATGAAGCACCTTTTCAAGGCCTATGGCTCGCCCAACATCGCAGCGCCCTCGTACGCCCAGTGTCGCGGACCGCGCGACGTGGCGTTCGACCTGACGTACGGTTGGGGCGTCGGCTCGCCCGAGAGTACCGACATGCGCAACAGCGATTGCCTCGTGCTCATCGGCAATCACCTCGGCGAGAACATGCACAACACCCAGGTGCAGGACTTTGCCGAGGCCATCCGCCGCGACGCCGAGATCATCGTCGTCGATCCCCGCTTCTCGGTTGCCGCGTCCAAGGCGAAGTATTGGCTGCCGATCAAGCCCGGCACCGACCTGGCGCTGCTGCTCGCGTGGATGAACGTCATCATCACCGAGGGTCGGTACGACCGCGAATACCTCGACGCCTACGCCTTCGGCTTCGAGCAACTCCAGGAGCACGTGGCGGCCTACACCCCCGAATGGGCGTATCCGCGCACGGGGATCGAGCCCGAGCTCATTCGCCGCACGGCGCGCGTCATGGCGTCGCACCGGCCGGCCTCGTTGGTGCACCCCGGTCGCCATGTCACCTGGTACGGCAACGACACCCAGCGGTCGCGGGCGATCGCCATCCTCAACGCGTTGTTGGGCTCCTGGGGTCGAAAGGGCGGCTTTTTCATTCCCTCGCAGGTGGAGCTGCCGGGATACCCGTATCCCGAGTACGAATCGCACACGGAGGCCGCCGACCGCCCGGCGCCGAGCAGCTTCCCGCTGGCCGATCAGGTCCTCGCACAGGGTCTGTGCGACGCCACCATTCCGGGGACGCCGGACACGGACTCGATCCGCGGTTGGATGGTGTACGGCTCCAATCTGCCGACGACGCTGCCGGATCCCGAGCAGACCCGTCGTGCCATCCAGGAGCTCGACTTCCTCGTCACCGTCGACGTGCTTCCCGCGGAGATCGTCGGCTGGTCGGACGTCGTGTTGCCGGAGGCTACGTACCTGGAGCGCTGCGACGAGCTTTTTACGCCCGCCTATCGCCAACCTTACGTTGCCGTGCGGCAGGAGGTCGTTCCGCCGATGTACGACAGCAAGCCCGGATGGTGGATCGCGCGCGAGCTGGGCAACCGGCTCGGACTCACGGACTTCTTCCCGTGGAAGGACTCGACGGAATACGCCAAGTGGCGGCTGACCGAGGCCGGCCAGCCCTGCGACACGCTGCAGCAAGACGGCATCCTTCTGGGCGAACCCCAGCCCCTTTACTACGAAGAAGGCGCGTCGCCCGATTTCTACACCGACTCGGGCAAGATCGAGCTGTACTCAGGGCGTCTGGCGTCCCACGGGTTCGACCCGATGCCCACCTACCACGACGACGAGCTCGAGGAACCGCCTCCCGGCTACTACCGACTGCTGTTCGGTCGTGCGCCGACGCACACCTTCGGCCGCACCACCAACAATCGATTGCTGTCCGAGGTGCACGACGAGAACGCCGTGTGGGTCAACGCGGACGTGGCTCGGAAATGGGGCCTCGAGAACGGCGAGCGCATCTACCTGCGCAATCAGGACGGCGCCCAGTCGACGTTCACCGCGCCGGTGAAGGTGACAGAGCGCATCCGCCCCGACGCCGTCTACGTGGTGCACGGGTACGGGCACAAGGAAAAGAAGCTGCGTTTCGCACACGGACGAGGGATCGATGACGCGGAGCTGATCACGCGCTACAAGGTCGACCCGATCATGGGCGGAACGGGGATGAACGTGAACTTCGTGACCTTCATTCGGGCGGCGGATTTGCCGCCGGATGCGGAAGAGGCGTCGGATACCCCGGCCGAGGGTGGGGAAGAGGCACCAGCGTCGCCGGCAGGTGCGGGCGAAGTCGTGGGCTTGTCGCCGGCGCCGCATCGAGCCGACACGATGACGGAGGTGGGGGCATGAGCGGAAAGCGCTACGCCATGGCCGTCGATACTCGAACCTGCGTCGGCTGCAGTGCCTGCGTCATCGGCTGCAAGACGGAGAACGCCGTCGCCTCGGGGTTTTCCCGCGACTGGATCGTGACGGAGACCTCGGGCTCGTTCCCGAACCTGAAGATGACGATCCAGTCGGAGCGCTGCAACCACTGCGACGATGCGCCATGCGTGTCGGTCTGCCCCACGGGGGCTTCGCACTACGGCCCGGGCAGCACCGTGCAGGTGAATGCGGACAAGTGCACGGGCTGCAAGGCGTGCATCACGGCCTGCCCCTACGACGCGCGCTTCATCGACCCGCGGACAGGCGTCGCGGAGAAGTGCACATTCTGTATCCACCGAATCGAGAACGGCGTGCCGACAACGGCATGCCAGGAGGTCTGCCCCACGGAGAGCATCATCTTCGGCGACCTCGAAGACCCCGACAGCGACATCAGCCAGCAGCTCGGCCGGCGCGTGTATTACGCGCTGTCGCCGGATGCCGGAACCAGGCCTCGGCACTACTACCTGACGTGAGGCGCAGACGATGAACGAGATCACGACGACGCGTTCGAATCACCTCATCGATCCGAACCTGCACGTTTGGGGTAGCGAGGTGGCCGTTTATCTATTCCTGGGGGGCCTGGTCGCGGGGATCATGGTGTTGATCGGCCTCAGGATGCTGTACCGCTCGCCGGGGCGCAGCTCGCCGATGCTCGCGCTGCTGCCGTGGGCGGCGCCGGTCCTGTTGTCGGTCGGGATGTTCTCCCTGTTCCTCGACCTGGAAAACCCCTTCAACGCTCTCCGTTTCTACGTCGTCCTGCGCCCGACGTCGCCGATGTCCTGGGGTTCCTGGATCCTCGTGGCGGTATATCCGGTCTCGATTCTGTTGGCAATCGCGAGCACGCCGGCGGCAGTGAGGGAACGGATGCTCTCGCGACTGACGTTCGTTCCCGGGTTGGCCGACGTCGAGCGCCTGGCGATCCGTCACCTCCGAACGCTCGCCGCGGCGAGCGTCGTCCTCGGTGTGGGGCTGGGCGTCTACACGGGCTTGCTGCTGGGCACCATGGCGGCGAGGCCGGTGTGGAACTCGGCCATTCTCGGCCCGCTGTTCCTGACCTCCGGGGTGTCGACCGCGGCCGCTTTCATGCTGCTCTATCGTCTCGCCGACGACGAACGTCGCTTCCTCGGACGGCTCGACATGGGGCTGATTGCCGTCGAGCTTGCCTTGCTTTCGATGTGGTTGATCGGCCTCGCCACCGGCGGCAGCGCGGCTCGCGCCGCGGCGGCGTTGTTTCTCGGCGGACCCTACACGGCGGCGTTCTGGACCATGGTCGTGGCGCTCGGACTGATCGCCCCTCTCGCGGGCGAGTGGATCGAGCACCGGCACGGGCTCGTGCCCGGAAGGGCAACCGCGGCATTCGTTCTTATCGGTGGCTTCTCGCTGCGCTGGATCCTGGTCTCGGCCGGCCAGCACGCGGCGTGGGTCACCGACCTGGTAGCGCATTAGAGGAGCGGAAACATGAACGAACGTCCCTACTGGAATCCTTACGTTGCCGGCGTGCTGCTGGGCTTGACGCTTCTGGCGGCGCTTCTCGTTGCCGGTAACGGCCTGGGTGCAACGGCCTTTCCCAAACGGACGTTGGCGCTGGCCGCCGACACGGTCGCTCCTGAATGGACGGCGCGTAATCCGGCCATCGGCGGCTACGTTGCGGACGGGGCCAACCCGCTCAAGAACTGGTTGGTGATCGAGGTCATCGGCGTCGGTCTCGGCGCCTTTATCGGCGCTCTGAGCGCCGGCCGTTTCCGAACCGCGGTCGAGAAGGGGCCGAGGATCTCGACCCGCGCCCGCCTCGCCTACGCGGCCGGAGGTGGGGTGGTCATGGGATTCGCCGCCGCGTTGGCACGCGGATGCACCTCCGGGCAGGCGCTCAGCGGCGGTGCGACCCTCGCAACGGGGAGCTGGATCTTCATGATGATGGTATTCGCCGGGGGCTACTCGCTGGCCTGGACGATGAGGAGGCAGTGGACATGAGCGCCTCGATCTTCCCCCTCGACCTCGGCTCCGAGGAGCTACGCTTGTTGAGCGCGATCGTCCTCGGTTTTCTGTTCGGCTTCGCCCTCGAGCGCGCCGGCTTCGGCAACGCGCGTAAGCTGGCGGCGCAGTTCTACCTCAATGACATGACGGTCTTCAAAGTCATGTTCACGGCCATCCTGGTGGCAATGGTCGGCCTCTACTCGCTCGTCGCCCTCGGCGCGGTGGACATGACCATGCTCTGGATCAATCCGACGTTCGTCTGGGCGCAGATCATCGGTGGCTTCCTGCTGGGCGTCGGCTTCATCATCAGCGGGCTGTGTCCCGGAACGTCGATCGTGGCCGCGATGTCCGGTCGTCTCGACGGCGTCGCGACGATCGCCGGCATCTACGTGGGCACGCTGACCTTCGCGGTTACCGTCGACTGGTTCCCGTCGCTCGAACGCCTCTACAACGGCGGCTCGATGGGAGTCTCGTTGTTGCACGAGGTGCTCGGGGTCCCGGCGACAGGCCTCGTGCTGGCGATCGTCGTCGTGGCCGGCGTCGCGCTCGTCGGTGCCGAGGCCGTCGAGCGTCGTTTCCAACGGAAGAGCGCCCCGGTCGAGTTGACCCCGGCGGCGACCCCCGCCCTCGGACGCTGGAAGTACGGGCTGACGGCCGCCTTCACGGTCATCGTCTTGGTGGCGACCCTCGCCGGCCCGGCGCCCGCGGCACCTGCGCCCGCCAGGATCACGTCGATCGACCCGTTGCAGCTGGCGGATCTCGTCATTGCTGCGGATCCCAATCTGCTGATCCTCGATGTGCGGGCCGACAACCCGACGGGAGCACCGGGTATCCCCGCGGCGGTGGTGGCCTCCACCGCGGAGATCCCACCGAGCCTGGCGCTTGCGGACGAAGCCGCCACGGTGGTGGTCTTCGACGATACGGGGACCCTTTCCGAGGTTCCGGCGGCGTGGCCTCGGGTCCCCGACTATCGCTTTCTGCGCGGCGGCTTCGAAGCCTGGCGCGAGGAGGCTCTTACCCCGCTCGAGGCCATGGGCGTGAGCCTCGAAGAGCGCAACTTCTGTGCCCGGCAGAACCAGATCGCCGCTTTCTTCTCCGGTGCGGCGGTCAAGCCGTCGTCCTCCGCTCCGCCGGTCTTGCCGACGGGTGGCCCGAAGAAACCGAAGAAGAAGGGGTCCGGCTGCTGACGGAGGGGCCGGCCTGCTGGCGAAAGGTCCGGCTCTGCGCACGGGACCGGTCCGGCCTTACTCGCGGACGGTCCGGCTGCTGACACTCCGGGGGGTCCCGTGGTCTTGTTGCGCCGATTTGGCTAGAGTGGCGCCACTTGTCGCGCCCCACCTGCGGTGGCGCACGTAACGGAGGGAACACCATGGGCACCCTTCGCCGTTCGACTCTTCGGGCGGGCTCCGGGTGGACGTCTCCGGAGGCCATGACGCTTGCGGCCGTCCTCGCTCTCTGCGGATTCGCCCCCGGCTTCCGTCCGGCGACACTGGATGCTCGCCAGTCGCCGGGACCGGCCCGGGACTGGCTCGACGCCGCCGGCGAGCCGCTGCCTTTCGTGGACGACGACGATCTGCGGGAGTTTCTCCGCACGGCGGAGATCATCGAAACGGAAGACATCGGCATCGGGGTGACCGACCCGATCCGTGTGACCTTGCGCCAGGGTGATGTGACAGCGCACGCGGTCTTTCGCTACGTCGACACGACCTATGATCGAGTGAAGATGAGCGACGGCCGCCTGCGGATGAATCTGCGGGATAGCTGCTTCTTTGAGCCGGCCGCCTATGAGTTGTCGCTGTTGCTGGGGATGGAAAACGTACCTCCTGCCGTTGAACGTACCGTCCATCGCAGGCGCGGGACCCTGCAGCTTTGGGTCTACAACGCGGTCATGGAAAGCGAGCGTCTCGGGCGCGGGGAAAGAGCGCCCGACCGCATCGGCTGGATGCGCCAGGTGCAGGGCATGTATTTATTTGACGCGCTCATCGGCAACGACGACCGGACGCAACAGAACATACTCATCGACGCTGACTGGAAGATGTGGTTGATCGACCACACCCGCTCTTTCTATCTGCGTGCCGAACCGCAGGACCTGGACAAGGTGATTTTCGTCGATCGCAGCTTCTGGTCAGGTCTGCAGACCCTCGATGAAGACCTCCTGGAAGAGGTGATCGGCGAAATGGTCAGCGGGCGAGAAATCTCGAAGGTGCTCGAGCGACGCGATCTGATGGTCGCATTCATCGACGGCCTCGTGCAGGCACGGGGCGAGGGTGCCGTGTTCTTCGACTCGCGGTAGCAGGAGCTTCCTCAGAAGTCGGACGCCGGAACGAGCTCGATGCGGTGGAATCCGCGCCGCAACATCACGAACACTGCGACGCCGCACAGCGCGGCGAGCATCCAGAGCAGAGCGGTGCCTCCCGGGACCGCTTCCGCGAGGATCTGCAGAAACGTACGCCCGCGGGAAAGCTCCCAGACGTAGAGCGACTCGCCGGTGCGCATGCGTTCGCCGGCCCAGATGGCCGCCAGGGCGAGCACCAAGGCTGCCGCCCACCCGTACTTCGCCCGCAGGAAGCGGCGAGATCGAGAGGTCGCGCCGGCGGGTGGGGTTGTCATGGTGTCGTAGAGCAACGACAAGGTGAACCACCAAACAAACGCATAGAGGGCGAAGCCGAGAGCCGTCTGCCGGCTGGCAACCACCTGCGTCCAGGCCAGGTCCGGCAAGTAGGCGACGAGCGCGGCGACGACGGCCGCGCCGAGGAGCAAGCCGGGGAGGGTCGCGAACAAGAACACCCGGTCGCGGGAGACCGGCAGCGGGGCCAGGCGCGAGCCGCCGTTCATCGTGCGTGCGAACCACGCGAACTGGGCGAGTACGAGGACGAGTACCAGGACGAACGGCGACAGCGAGAGGGCGAACAGATTCAGCAGCAGGACGAGACCGATGAGCAAGCGCCGCTGCGATTCGGTGAACCATGCGGGCGGTCGCAGAACCCGGTTCTCGGTGACGAGACGGCCGGCACCGGGGAGCTCGACGAGTCCCTCGAACGACAGACGTTCGAACAAGCCCGGCGCGAACGAGCGTCGCTCCGGGGGCAGCTCGAAACCTCGGGGCAACCTCGAGAACGTCGTTGCCGCCAGAGCGACGGCGACACCGAGCACCACGGCGCCCGGCAGCATGGTGCCCAGCCCGGTCCGCGCGTAGCCGAAGGTCAGGGCGGCCACCAGGGGGAGAAACACCGGCAGCGGCATCCCCCATTTCGGGGAGCGAATGCTCATGCTGGTGAACAGGAACGGGAGCAGAGCCACGAACGCCGCGACGTTGAAGGCGAATGCCACCTGGAAGGACCGGAGTGGGGCCTGGTAGGCGATCGCGTAGCCGATCGAAAAACCCACCACTCCGCCGCAAACCGCGCACGTCATGGTCGCGAGCCGCGTGCCCCACAACGTTCGCGCGTCGATCGGCATCGCCATCTCGAAAGGCGAGGCGATCTCGTGCATCTTGCCGACGGCGAAGTAGTTGATCAGCGCCCAGGCGACGATCATGAAGAGGGTCACCGTCAGGTCTTGTGCGTCCATCGGCCCGGTGACCGGGCCGTCCTCCATCTGCGCGCGGCCGGCCATTGAACCGAGAACGGCAAAGGCCACGACCATCAACGGCAATCCGCGCATGGCGGGGTCGCGGCGCAACAGCGAGACGATCACGAGCTTGCCCCCAGCAACTCGACGAACAGGTCTTCGAGGGGCACGTGCCGACAACTGGCGTCCATCGTTCCGAACTCGGCCTCGAGTCGGCGCGATATCTCGGCAGCGGTTCCGGCGAACACGGCGTGCAGCGTCTTGTGGTGACGGCGAACCCGCAAGCACCCTTCGATAGCAGCCAGGCGTTCCGCTTCGACCGCCCCGTCGAGGGGCAAGACGGCGAGGAGGTAGTTCTCGCGCAGGTCGTCGAGCGGCGCGTCGATGAGAACGTCGCGGTCATCAAGCAGCACGATACGGTCGGCCATGCGCTCGACGTCGCTCATATGGTGGGATGAGAAGAGGATCGTCGAGCCGGATTCGCTGAGTAGCTGGATGGCGGTCTCGAGGAACTCGCGACGGGAGGCCGGGTCGAGGCCGCCGGCCGGCTCGTCGAGAATCAAGAGCTCCGGTCGGTGCGATACCGCGCACAGCAGAGCCAGTTGTCGCGCCTCTCCATGACTCAACGATTTCACACGCGCGCGTGGGTCCACGTCGAAGCGCTGCCGGAGTGTGTTCTCGAGCTCCGTATCCCAGTCGGGAAACAGCTCGCGATGGTAGCGAATCACCGCTTCGGTACGCATGTGCGGCGGCAGGATCTGTTGTTCGGAAACAAAACCGATGCGGCGCTTGATCTCCACCGGGTTGCTCTGGGGGTCGAGGCCGAAGACGCGCGCCGTGCCCTCCTGGGCGCGGATCATCCCCATGGCGATGTTGATGAGCGTGGTCTTGCCGGCGCCGTTTCTTCCCAGCAACCCGACCACCTGCCCCTTGTCGATATGGAAGGTAACGCCGGAGAGAACTTCGCTGCCGCGCTGATAGGAGCGGTGAATGTCGCGGAATTCGAGCACGCTCACGAGTCCATCTCCTTCCAGATCTCGTCGATCAGATCGACTATGTCGCCGTAGGGAACCCCGCCGCGGCGCGCCTGGGTGAGCAAGCGCTGAGCGGATTCGCGCAGTTGCCGGCGCGTCTCGGCCGAATCCGGGGCCGGGGGAGTGTCGCTCACGAATGTGCCTCGACCTCGCCGGGTGTGCAGAAGGCCTTCCTTCTCGAGCTCGTCGTAAGCCTTCTTGACGGTCAACGGGGCGACCACCAGTTGCGCCGCGAGGTCGCGATGGGATGCCAACTTGTCGCCGGGAGCGATGCGCCGGGCGACGATGGCGTCCGTTATCTGGTGCATGATCTGCCGGTAGATCGGCAGCTCGGCCCCGGGGTTGACCTGAAAGTGCATGTCAGATGTTCACGCGGCAATGAGTCGAGAGCGCTGGAAACGGGTGATCGCCAGAGCCAGAAGGAACAGATCGACAAACAACAGGATTGCCACCCAGAAGGCGAACACCAACATGGGGTCGACGGCCGAGGCCGCCTCGCGGATCACCTGCCGGTCCGGGGCGAGACTCAGCAGGAGCACGCCACCCACCTGAAGGATCAACAAGGGTGTGAACATGATCGCCATCAGCGTCTGCGTCGCCCCTTGAACCGTCGCCGCGCGCAGCGAAATGAGCGCCCCGCCACATGCCATCAAGCCGGCTACGAGCAGGCTCATGACGACGCAAGCAACCGCGATACCCGGCGAGTAGAAGATGAACCCACTGTCGCGATAGGCGATGTTGGCGGTTACCACGCCGGCGATCAAGCCGGCCGAGGTGACGCCGAAGCCGTACATCACGGCGACGCCCAGCTTGCCGAAGAGGATTGCCCGGTCGGAGAGGGGTGTTGCCAGCAGCGTGGCGAGCGTGTGGCGCTCCCTCTCGCCGGCGAACGAGTCGGGGATGACCGTGGCCACGAGCAGGACGGTCATCAACGAGCTCAGGATCACGGCGAAAGCGCTTTGCATCCATTCCGGTCCCGTCAGTGGGCCGTAGATTCCCAGCATTCCGAACGGGATCGCCAGGTTGAGCGCCGCGCGGATGCGGCTGCCGGGCTGGCGG
>CAYSHI010000313.1:0-7202 GCA_964430745.1 uncultured Acidobacteriota bacterium
CCTTGCTGCGCGAATAGGAGTAGATCTCGGCCTCGAGCTCGATGGTCGTGCCCGCCTCTGCGGTGCGGCCGACCGGACCCGCCGACACCGATGCGTCGCCGCCGAGAGTGATCTTGTTGTCGCCCAGTCGTTCGGCCGCACCGCGTGCGACGAACATCAGCACGAGGTCGGTAGACTGGGCGCCGAGCTGCAGGCCGAAGCTGCCGCCGGTGATGGCGACGAATGACGGTGTGCTCCATCCGGCGGCCGTGCGACAGCTCACGAGTCCTTTACCGTGGCGACCTCCGAAGCCGAAGCCGACCTTGATGACCCCAGGAATAACGGCGATGCAGCGGGACTCCGTGAGAAGGCGTTGGGGGATTCCCTCCGCGACGCCCAAGACCTCGTCGAGAACGTTGCGCGCGTTGTCGGCCCGCTCGGCGAGCTTGCCGGGCAACGGAGACCGAGCTTCGAGCCGTTCAACGTCGCCGCTGGCGATCGACTCGGTCTCCGCCCCGGGCTGCGGGCCCGACGCAGCCGGCGTGTCTCCAGCAGGACCGGAGGGTGGGAGCGCGGCCGGATCCGTGCCCGAACCACCATAGGCCCATGCGAGCAACAGAACGGCGATCAGCGTCGGCACCGCGAGGACCGCAGCCGGAGGGAAGGCAGAGAGCTTGAATCCGTCGTGGCCGAGGTGATCCGTGACCTCCCCGTCCGGGTTCGGTGACGCTATCGGAGGGGCGGTCAAGACGGTGGCCGTCTTCATCTCGCCGTCGGTGGAGGGGCGAACCGAAGAGGCCAGAGGTAGTGGCTCCTTGGACGGGACCACCGAGCGAAGCGCCGCGACCATTTCGACGCAGTTCGCGTAGCGGTTGGCCGGATTCTTGGCGAGCGCTCGTAGAAGCGCGGCGCCGAGCTCTCCCGGAATCGCCGGGTTGATGGACTGCGGCGGCACGGGGTCCTCGTTGACCAGGCGATACAGGACGGCCGAGGTCGAGGCTCCCGAGAACGGCACCTCGCCGACAAGTAGCAGGTAGGCGACGGTCGCCAGAGAGAACTGGTCCGACCGCGGGCCGATCTCCACCGCGGTGGCTTGTTCCGGAGACATGAATGCCGGAGTCCCGTAGGTCAGGCCGGTTCTCGTCATGCGCGAGTCGGCGACGTGGGCGACGCCGAAATCAGCGACCTTGGCACGGCCGCTGCGCAAGAGCAGGATGTTGCCCGGCTTGATGTCACGATGGACGATGCCGTGGTCGTGAGCGCAGTCGAGCGCCGCCGCCACCTCTGAGCAAATCTGCAGAACGCGGGCGATCGGCAGGGTCTTGTCTCGCTGCAGGAGATCCTCGACGCTGTTTCCGTCGACGTACTCCATGACGATGAAGGGAGTGTCGCCCTCGACGCCGACATCGAGCACACTGACGATGTGCGGGTGCGACAGCTTGCCGGTTACCCGGACCTCCCGCTCGAAGCGGGCGCGCCAGTCGGAGGCCTCTTCGCCCTCGAGCTCGGGCCGATCCCTCAGGACCTTCAAGGCGACGAGTCGGTCGATGAGGGGATCGTCCGCCAGGTACACCGTGCCCATCTGCCCCTGACCGAGGCGCTCGCGGACTTCATAACGACCGAACTTCACCTGAGGCTCCCTGCCGAGCGAGAAGCTCCGTTGGTCGCTTGTGGGCGACCTTGAACACGTTTTAGTGCGTGACTCTATCTTTAAATATCCGTACTCGCCGAAGAATACCTATTTCCGGCGATTGCGCCTCTCACCGCCCGCGCCGAGAGGCCGCGCGCCCAATGTCGGTCGGCCGGCTCGCGGGTTGCGGAAGACGCTTCGGCGTCGGATCCTCGACCCTGGCGTCCTGTTTGAAGCGCAACCAGTCCTTTTCGGACGGAGGAGCATTCAATGACCACATTTCGCCGTCTCCGTATCACCGCGTGGTTTGTCGTCTGTATCTTGGTCCTGGGGGTCACGCTGGCGCCGGCGACGGGACTGGGCTCCCCGGCAGCCGCTCGGCAGGAACAGGCCGAGATCGAGGACGACCCCAATGAGGCCGTAGATCCCGAGCTGTTCTCCGCCATGAAGTACCGCATGGTGGGTCCCTTCCGAGGGGGGCGCGTGACGGCGGTGGCCGGTGTCGTCGACGAGCCGGACACGTTCTACATGGGTGCTACGGGCGGCGGCGTGTGGAAAACAACCAGCGCCGGCGAGGCCTGGGAGAACGTGTCGGACGGCCACATCGGCGTGGGCTCGATCGGAGCGATCAGCGTCGCGACCACTGATCCCAACGTGGTGTATGTCGGCCCCGGCTCGGCGTGCGCACGCGGCAATGTCTCGGTGGGCGACGGGATGTACCGGTCGACGGACGCCGGCCGCACCTTCGAGCACATCGGTTTGCGCGAGGCGGGGCAAATCGGCGCCGTTCGCGTGCATCCCGATAATGCCGATCTCGTCTACGTGGCGGTCCTTGGCCACATCTTCGGGCCCAACGACGAGCGCGGTGTCTACCGCAGCGAGGACGGCGGCGAAACGTGGGAGCAGGTGCTTTTCGTTTCGCGCACGGCGGGAGCGGTCGATCTGGCGATGAATCCGAGCAACCCGCGTGAGCTGTACGCCGCCATCTGGCGAGCGGAGCGCAAGCCGTGGACGATGATCGACGGCGGAGAGGAAAGCGGGCTCTACAAGTCAACGGACGGCGGCGACACGTGGAAGCTCCTCACCGACGTCGACGAGGACAATGGTCTGCCGAGCGGCGTGCTCGGGCGCATCGGTGTGAGCATCTCGGCGTCCAACCCCGACCGTGTGTGGGCATTGATCGCCGCGGAGGAGTCGAAGGCCGGCCTCTATCGCTCCGAGGACGGCGGCGATTCGTGGACGCGTGTGAGCGACGACCACGACCTCACAACGCGCGGCTGGTACTACACCCACGTGCACGCCGACCCGCGGGACGACAACACCGTGTACGTGAACAACGGACCTTTCCTCAAGTCGATCGATGGCGGGCGGACCTTCGAGCGCCGCCCGACCCCGCACGGCGACAACCACGCCATGTGGATCAACCCGAACGATCCCGACATCATTATTCAGAGCAATGACGGTGGCGCCAACGTCACGCGCGACGGCGGCACGACCTGGTCGTCACAACACAACCAACCCACCGCGGAGTTCTATCGAGTCGCGGTCGACAATCAGTTTCCGTATCGGCTGTACGGCGCTCAGCAGGACAACAGCACGATCTCGATTCCGTCGTGGACTTCGGGTGGGTTGACGCCCGAGCAGTTCTGGTACGATGTCGGCGGCAGCGAGAGCGGGCATATCGCGGTTCACCCGGACAACCCGGATCTGATTTATGCGGGCAATTACATCGGCCAGATAGATCGTCTCGACCGCACTGCCGACTTCGCCCGCGACGTCATCATCTACCCGCAGATGCAGGACGGCACGGCTCCGCGCGACCTCAGGTACCGGTTCCAATGGAACGCCCCGATCCGGTTTTCGCCGAACGACCCGGAGGTCATCTACCACACGTCGAATTTCGTGCATCGCTCGCGCGACGGCGGCATGAGCTGGGAGACCATAAGCCCCGAGCTCACGCGCAACGAGCCGGAGAAACAGGACTTGCCCGGCGGTCCGATACAGCACGACCACACCGGCGTCGAGGTATTCAATACGGTCTTCGCCTTCGAAGAGTCCGCGCACGAGCCCGGTGTTCTGTGGGCCGGCGCCGACGATGGGTTGATCCACGTGTCGCGGGACAACGGCGCGAGCTGGAGCAACGTAACGCCACCCGAAATGGAGATCGACAGCACGGTAAACGTGATCTCGATCTCGCCCCATCAACCCGGACGGGCGTTCGCCGCGGTGCATCGGTACCGCATGGATGACCCGCGTCCGTACCTGTGGCGAACGAACGACTACGGCGAAAGCTGGGAGATGCTCACCGACGGAACGAACGGCATCCCGGACAACCATCCGGTTCGCGCGGTTGCGGAGGATCCCGATCGTCGCGGGCTGATCTACGTCGGTACCGAGCACGGCATGTTCGTTTCGTTCGACGATGGGGTCCGCTGGCAACCGTTGCAGCTCAACCTGCCCGTGGTGCCGGTCACCGACATCACGGTGCATCGCCAGGATCTCGTCGTCGCTACCCAGGGCCGCTCGTTCTGGATCCTCGATGACCTCACGCCATTGCATCAGATTACCGACGAGGTCGCCTCGTCGTCGGCGTGGCTGTACGCGCCGCGCGATACCTATCGAGTGCACGGTATGGGTCGCTTCCGCGGCGATCGAGCTCCCGAGTACCCGGACAACGGCGCGATGATCTACTACTGGCTCGCCGAGGAGCCGGACGCGTCCATCGAGCTCGAGATCCTCGACCCGAGCGGTGAAGTCCTGCGCACGTTTCGCAGCGAGGATCCCGACGAGGAGGCCGAAGGCTCAGGCGCCGAGGCGGGCGGCACGATGTCATCGTCCGGCGACGAAGATGGAGACGACGATGATCCGGAGATCCCCGCGGAGCAGGGCATGAACCGGTTCGTCTGGGACCTCAAACGCGAGGGGCCCGACCTCATCGATGGAGCGATCTTTTCACTCGCCTATACCGGGGATTACTTCGTCCTGCCCGGCGAGTACGGCGCGCGACTGACGATGGGGGATTGGAGCTCGACGCAGACATTCGAGGTCATGAAGGATCCGCGACTCGAGGACGTCACGGACGCCGATCTGCGAGCGCAAAATGAGCTGCTCGCCGAGATCGTCGCCGCACTCGATGAGGTTCACGAGGGCATCCGCACCTTGCGATCGGTACGCGAACAGGCAAAAGCTGTCGCCGAGCGCGCCGAAGAGGCCGGGTACGAAGGCGACTGGACGGAACAGTCCGAAGCAATCGCCGAGAAGCTGACGGCGATCGAGGACGAGCTCATCCAGCATCGGGCCGAGACCGGGCAGGATCTGCTGAATTTCCCGCCGCGCCTCGACGACCAGCTCGCCTATCTGTACAGCCACGTGTATCCGGCCTACGGCCGGCCCACGCAAGGCGACTACCAGCGGCTCGAGGACTTGCGCGCCGAGGTCGCGCCCCACATGGCCGCGATCGCCGAGGTCGTCGATGGCGATCTGGCGCAATTCAACCAGGCACTCGAGGGGGCTGGGGTTCCGGCGGTTATCATCAAGAGGTGAAGGTCGCCCGCGGTAGCCGTGGGCGGCGTGCCGATGCAGGTCCCGCTGAGACGAGAGCCGGACGGCTGGAACGAACGATGACGGTCAGGGCGATACCGACATGAGCGATGCGCCGCGCCGCACCGCCTGGCTGACCTTGTTCGGGGTCGCGTTCGGTCTGCTCGAGGCCGCGGTGGTTGTCTACCTGCGGGAGCTGTACTACCCGCAGGGCTTCGATTTCCCCATCGTCATCATTGTCGACCGGGTCGCGCTCGTGGAGCTCATCCGCGAGCTCATGACCCTGCTGATGCTGGTAGCCGTGGCGATGGTGGCCGGTCGCGACCGCATGGATCGGTTCTTCATCTTTGCCTTCCTGTTCGGGGTCTGGGACATCGTTTATTACGTCGGCCTGCGTGTGTTTCTCGGCTGGCCGGAGTCGTTGATGACCTGGGACGTGTTGTTTCTGATTCCGGTGCCCTGGCTCGGCCCGGTGATCTATCCGGTCATCGTCTCCGTGTTTCTGATCGCCGGATTCGTGGTTCACGAACGCATGCACGCGAACGGCCTGGCGGTTCGCCTGACGGTGGGCGAATGGGGGGTCGCGTGGCTCGGAGCCCTGACCATCATCGTGGCGTTTTGCTGGAACTGGCGCGCCGTCGCGGCCGCGACCGTGCCGGAAAGCTTCCCCGCGACCATGTTCGCCGTCGGGCTCGTGGCCGGAGTCGGTCCCTTCGTCCGTGCGGGTCTGCGGAGCGGTGGCATACACTCACGGTGAAGGGCGGCGCCGCCCACGGTGCTCGCCCGGCCCCGATACACGGTCGGAAATGAGCCGATGTCAGCGAAACGACGACTCTGCTCTCAGGTGCCCGCGTCGCTCGTGGGCGCGCTGCTTTGCGCGTGGGGCGTCTTGTCGCTGCTGCCGGCGTGCGCCGGTCCGCGCGCGGCCGAAGAGGACGTCCCGCCCGGCAACGCCCCGGCAACGGTCGCCGGGGCCGCTGACGAGACCCCTCGCCAGGCGCGAGCGTCCTTCGGCGAATCGCGTGCCGAGATGATCGAAGAGCTCCGCCGGCAGGGCATCGAGTCCGAAGCAGTCCTTGCCGCGGTGGGCCGGGTTCCGCGTGAGCGCTTCGTCTCCGCCGATCAGCAACGCTTCGCATACGGAAACCACCCGTTACCGATCGGGCACGGTCAGACAATTTCACAGCCCTACATCGTGGCTCTCATGACGGAGCTCCTGCAGCTCGAGCCCGGAGATCGGGTGCTGGAGATCGGCACGGGGTCCGGGTACCAGGCGGCGGTTCTCACGGAGCTCGACACCGACGTGTACACCATCGAGATCATCCCGCCGCTCGCCGATACAGCGTCGACGACCCTCACCGAGCTGGGCTATGGCCGGGTGAATGTCCGTCAGGGCGATGGTTATCTCGGTTGGCCCGAGGAGGCGCCGTTCGACAAGGTCATCGTGACCGCGGCGCCCGAGCAAGTTCCCGCGGCGTTGGTGGAACAGCTTCGTCCGGGCGGCAGGATGGTCGTGCCCGTCGGGCCGCAGGGGGCGGTGCAGCAGCTCATGCTGCTGGAAAAATCGAGCGACGGCGAGGTGCGAACGCGCACGGTGATCCCGGTGGCGTTCGTGCCCATGGTTCGCTAGGTGTGAATTCTCAGCACGTTGTTCACACCTACGTGGCGACAGAGGACCACTCGGGGTGGGGAGCGGTCGAGTCTGGCGCCGCGTCTGAGGTTCACGGGAGGGGCGAGATCACGATACTGCCCTTCGCGTGAAGTGCGGGTTTTCGAGCGGCTTCGCCGCGCTTGGGGATCGCAAACACACGCGAGAGGACAGCATCGAGATCTCACCCCTCCCTCGGATCTGATGCGCCGGGTTGGACCTGCCACGTCCCGCCGCCGCCCATCAAGACGACTCCCCGTGCCAACCATGGAACGTTGGCGGCGACTCGAAGGGAAAATTCTCCGGCGCCCGTGGGCGGCCGAGCGCGAGTGCATGAAGCAAGGCAGCACCCCGGGGAGACACGCTGAACGCGCGGGCACCGGAGAATTCACCCCCGAGCCGGAA
>CAYSHI010000314.1:0-7665 GCA_964430745.1 uncultured Acidobacteriota bacterium
TGTCCTCTCGCGTGTGTTTGCGATCCGCAAGCGCGGCGAAGCCGCTCGAATACCCGCACTTCACGCGAAGGGCAGCATCGAGATCACGCCCCTCCCGTCTACCTCAGACGCGGCGCCAGCCGCTCAAGTACCCGCACCTCACGCGAAGGGCAGTATCGATCTCCCCGCCCTCCCGTCTACCTCCATCGCCCACACGTACCGGGTGCCGCGTGAAGAACACCTAGCCGGGCCGCAGAGCTACCAGCAGGCTTTCGAGCGCGGGGCTGATCTCGATCGGATAGGCGTCGGGCCTCGTCAGGCGCTTGATACCCGGCGAGAGGGCCGCGGTCTGCGCGGCGGCTCGCTGTTGAAGCTGCTTGAGCGATGGCGTTTCGCCGACCACCGCGCCGGCGCGCATCGCCGTCTGCATGAGCGGCCCTACGAGAACTGCATCGGGTGCTGATGCGGGCGGCGCAGGATGCTCGTCTTCGAGCCCGATCATGTCGCCGACGAAGCGCCCGTCTTGGTGGTAGCGCCATACCTGCTTGCGACCCGGGAGTGTCGCTTTGCCGGTGCTCAACTTGATGACCGGGACCTGGGCGCCCTCCGCGTCGCGGCAGGCGGTGAGCTTGTAGGTGCTGTCCAGCGACGGTGCGTCGCCGCTCGTGCCCAGCTCGGTTCCTACCCCGAAGGCGTCGAGCTGCGCTCCCGCCTCGAGCAGGCGGGCGATCTCGTACTCGTCCAGACCGCCGCTGGCGAAGATCTTGGTGTCCACGAGGCCGGCGCTGTCGAGGATGCGGCGCACACACTGGCTCAAGGACACCAGGTCGCCGCTGTCCAGACGCACCGCGGCGAGTCGGCGGCCCTGTGTGGCGAGACGCTTGGCGACGTGGACCGCCTTGCGGGCCCCTTCGATGGTGTCGTAGGTATCGATCAACAGTGTGGGGTCGCCCGGGTAGGCGTCGATGAAAGCGTCGAAGGCCTCTTCTTCGGTTCGGTGAAACATGACGAAGGAGTGCGCCATCGTGCCGTAGGTCGGTAGCCCGAAGCGCGCTCCCGCGAGCACGTTGGAGGTGCCGACACAGCCGCCGATGAAGGACGCCCGAGCCGCCAGCAGGCCGGCTTGCGGGCCATGATCGCGCCGCGCGGAAAAGTCGACGACCCGGCGCCCGTCGGCGGCGAGTACCACACGCGCGGCCTTACTGGCGATCATCGTCTGGAAGGTCAGCGTCGTGAGCAGGAAGGTCTCGGCGATCTGCGCCTCGATGATCGGTGCCGTGACGCGTAGAAACGGCGCCGGCGGGAACGCCACCGTCCCTTCCGGCATCGCGTCGATGTCGCCGCTGAAGCGCAACTCGGAGAGGTACTCGAGGAACGCGGGCTGAAAGTGCGAGGTGCGTTCGAGATACTCGATCGACTCGCGATTGAAGCGCAGGTCCTGAAGGTACGCGAGCGCCTGCTCGAGCCCCGCCACGACGAGAAATCCTCGGCTCGCGGGGAGGTTGCGAACACCCAGTTCGAAGGTCGCGACGCGGTCATGGGCTCCTTCGGCGAAATACCCCGCCGCCATCGTGAGCTCATACAGGTCGGTCGACAGCGCCAGTCGGTCGGGGACGATCTGGGCATGGTGCTTCATGGCCGGCATGATACCGGTCCGGGTTGCCCCACAGGAGCGAAACTCAATTGAACCACCCGATCACCAATGAAAGAGCGATGATGCCCACGAGCGCCAGCCCGATGGTGACCGCGGTGTAGCCGATCACGCGTGCGTAGTGGTGAGTGAGCGGAGAGCTCGGTTCCACGAGCTGCTGCTCGAGACGGTTTTCGGCGACGAGCTTCCGGTACTCGAGCGGCCGTTCCTCTTCGAGCTCTTCGACGGTGATTCGACCGGTCAGGAAGACGGGATCGATGGGGAACTTGCCCGGCCGCAGATGGGCATTGAAGAAATGCACCGTAAAGATGAAGCTCAGCGCCAACAGGGCCTCGATACCGTGCACGATGATGGCGATGTTGATCGCCCATCCCGGAATCCACTGGGTGAAGAAGACGGGAAACCAGAGGATCAGTCCGGTCGTCCCGAACACGATCACGCCCCAGGCGTCGGCGAGGTAATCGAATTTTTCCCAGTAGGTCCAGCGCCCGAACTGCGGCTGCGGCCCCTTGCCGAGGAACCACTTGATCTGCCCCACGAAATCGGTCACGTCCTTGGGCCGGGGCATGAGCGAGGCGGGGCCGAAGATCAGCCCCTTCTGCTTCTTGCCCACGCGAAGGTAGGCGAGATACCCGAGGTGCATGAAGACGTACACGATCATGATCACCGCGCCGAGACGGTGTATGTAACCGGCCGCTCGGAAGCCGCCGAACACGCGCACCAACCCCGACGCCCACGGAGTGCCGGAAAAATGCAGCGGAATGCCGGTCGCCACGAGAATGATGAAGCTGCTCATGACGAGTATGTGCAGCACCCGGTTGAACAGGTTGAAGCGCACGTACTCGCGCGCTCCCGAGGGCGTCCAGTATTCGTCGCGCCGATAGCTCTTCCCGGATTCACGTTGATCGCGGCGCAGCCGCCGGTACCACAGAAACGTATGCGCCGTCGCGCCGACCATGGTTGCCGACAGCAGGCTGAGCATCCCGTAGTAGATGAAGAACAGCATCGGATAGCTGTCCCCATCGGTGGGGTCGGCGTGGACGATATACGACGCGAAGCTCTCCGATGCTCCGACGTGACAGCGCGCGCATGTGGCGCCGAGGTTGCTCGGCGCGATGCTCGACATGGGGTCCGAAGCCGGCAGGTTGTGATGCGGCGTGTGGCACGACGCGCAGGCTGCGATCTCGCCGTAGCCGAGCTCGTTGGCCTTGCCGTGGAGCGTCCCTCGATACGTGTCGAGCTTGTCGGCGTGGCAGTTGCCGCACTCGGCGACCGCGGCGGCGCGAAATCCGACCTCGTAGGCCTGCGGGATCGCGTGCGTGGAGTGGCAGGTCGTACAGGTCGGCGCCTCGACGTCACCGGCCTCGAGCAGCATACCGTGGACGCTTTCGCGAAACTCGCGCAGGATCCCCTGATGGCAGGAGCCGCAGGTTTCGGGGACTCTGCTTCGGAACAGCGGCGAACGCTCATCGGTGTGGGGGAACACATCATGGGCGGCGTGGCAGTCGGTGCACGTTGCCGACACCAGGAGCCCCGCCCGCAACAGGCCTCGTCCGTGCACGCTTTCGACGTAGCGTTGATATGCATCCGGCACGGGGATCGCGTGCTCCTGCGCCAGGATCTCGTCGCCGTGGCACTGTCCGCACGTCTCCGGCAGGGTCAGCGGGTATACGCGCGAGTCCTCGTCGGCGGTCGGGAGAACGTCGTGAGCGCCGTGGCAGCTCGAGCAGGTGGCGGCGTCGATATCGCCGCTATCGTTGGCCACGCCGTGCGCGCTCGGCGCGTAGGCCTCGTAGACGTCGTCATGGCAAACCGAGCAGGTCAGGGGGTCGGCGGGCGCAAGGCTGGCGGCATGCGGGATGTCGTCGATGCCCTCGTGGCAGTAGACGCAGTCGAAATCACCGTGCACGCTGCCGGACAGCGCCTCGACGTCGACGACGAGCTCGGGCCGTGGGTCAGCCTCCGCCATGTCCACCACGTCCTGCTCGGCGTGGCAAAGGAGGCACTCCTCGTTGGTCCAATCCTGCGCGCGCGGAGCGGACCGGGCTCCCGGGGGCGCGGGCGAAGGGCCGGTGAGCTCCATCCCGAAATAGGGAGGCGTCGCCGCGAAGCCCGCAGCGACGCCACAAATGATGAGCAATCCACACCCGGCAATCGCCGGTGGGCGCTTCATGTCGGTAACCTCGTGAACGGGCCACGGTGGCCGCGGGGCGGCGGTACCGTGGCCCTGCTCAGAGTTCGTAAGCGGTTAGCCGATCGGGTGGACGCCGGTCTCTTTCATCTCCTCGAAGTTGAAGCTTCCCGGAAACGTCGGGCTCTCCGAGTTGTGGCAACCGAGACAGGTCTGCTCGTCCGGAATCTTGAGGCCGGCGGCAACCGAGGCCTCACGCGACTCCATGATTTCCTTGTCCTTGTAGAGACTTCCCGGCCCGTGGCAGCTCTCACAGCCGACACCCCCAAGATTGGGAGTGTCCGCGGCGCTGGTGAAGCCGCCGGGCTCACCGAGCCCCGTCGTGTGGCACTTCAGGCAGTTGGCGTCTCCGCGCGACTCTTCGGGGAGGGTCTCCAAGGCGCTCGCGTGCGGCGTGCGCTCCCAGGCGCGGTAATTCTGTAGATGGCAGCGGCGACAGCCGGAACGGCCACCCTCGTAGGCCGGGTCCTGCTCGGTCCAGGTATGGAAGTCGGCGGCGAGCTCGGCTTCCGGAATCTCGTCCGCCGCGGTTGCCGGCTCTGCGTTGACCCAAAGCGCCGCGCCGCCGATGACTACCGGTACGAAAAGCGCGAGTGCGACAATTGCCTGTTTTCTCACCTGTGTTCCTCCGTCTGGCTTACCGACAGCGCGAGCATACAACGCTTGCAAATAGGTTGCCCACGTCCTATTTTAGTGCTCTCGATCGCGTACAAGCAAACGCGATCGTTCGTTTTTTGCGGTCGAAATTGCGCATGGGCCATCGTCGCGGCACCATGTGGCGTGGGCAGGCGGACTCTTTCCTGGGATGAGCGACACCCCGAGCGCCACCCGATTGGTGTGCGCCGCGTCGGCATAGGGGAACAACGATGAGCGACAAGAAAGACGTGATTCCGGACGACGGAGAGGGCGAGTCGCCCCAAAAGCAGCCGGTTCCGGACGACAGCGTGGGCACATCGCCTGAAGAACAGCCGGTTGCGGACGACGGCGAGGGCACATCGCCTGAAGGCGAGCTGGTTGCGGACGACGGCGAGGGTGCGTCACCGGAGGGTCAAGTTGTCCCGGGCGATGTCGAAGACGAAGCGCCCGAGGAACCGATCGAGCACGGCCCATCCGCTCTCGGCGAAGAACCCGAATCGTCCGAGGACGAGGTGCCGGCGGACGAACGAGTGGCGAGCGCCCCCGTCGGCCTGGGATCAATCGGCGACGAAGGCCGCGCCGGCGTAAGCCTGGGGTCCATCGGCGACGACGCGGACTTCACGGCCGGCGAGGCGCGCCACGATACGGAGCATGAAGGGGCCGCGGACGAGAGCCCCGAAGGCGGCGATCGCGAAACTGAGGTCCGCGAGCTGGAGGCGCTGGTGGTGAAGCAGGGCGCGGCGCAGGATTTTTTTGCCGCCCGTTCGGAGACTTTCTTCCGCTTGATGCGCAACTGGGTCGGCCTCCTGGGCACGGTGATGTTCGTCACCGCGTTCGTGACCTTCCTGTTCTTCTTCCTCGTCGAGCTGATTGCCGGCGAGGTGCATCCGTATCTCGGCCTGTTTCACTTCCTCGTGCTGCCACCGATTACCGTGCTCGGCCTCATCCTGATGGGAATCGGGTCTTGGATCGAGCGGCGTCGCAAGCGCATCGCCCTGGCCACCGGCGAGATCTGGGCTCCTCTCGATATCAGGCGCACCCGCGTACAGCAGCGGCTGCTGCTCACTGCCGGGGGCATGTCCGCTTTTCTGATCTTCACCCTGGCGGCGGGCGGTTATCGCGCCTACGAGTTTACCGAGTCGACCGAGTTTTGCGGCGACGTTTGCCACTCGGTCATGCACCCGGAGATGATCGCCTACCAGGGCTCTCCGCACGCGCGCGTCTCTTGTGTCGATTGCCACGTCGGCGAAGGGGCCAGCTACTACGTGCAATCCAAGCTTTCGGGCCTGTATCAGGTTTACGCGGTGCTCAGAAATATCTATCCCAAGCCCATCCCGACGCCTGTGCACAACCTGCGCCCGGCTCAGGAGACGTGCGAGCAGTGTCATTGGCCGCGCTACTTCTTCGGTGACCGCCGCAAGCAGTTCACGCATTACCTCACCGACGGAAGTGAAGAACCGTGGATCATCGACATGCTGATCAACATCGGCGGCGGTGACCCGGACAAGGGCTACACACGGGGCATCCATTGGCATATGAACATCGCCAATCGTGTCGATTACGTCGCCCGCGACCCGCAGCGCCAGGAGATCCCCTGGGTCCGCATTGTCGATGAGCTCGGCAACACCACCATCTACCAGGATGTCGACAACCCGCTCACACCCGAGGAGCTCGAGGAGCGTGAGGTCGCCGGCGAGATGCGCCCGATGGACTGCATCGATTGCCACAACCGACCGTCGCACATCTACCGGAGTCCGGTGGATCTCGTGAATCGCGAGCTGCTGCTCGGCAATATCGACTCGTCGATGCCCGACATCAAGTTCTTCGCACTGGAGCTCTTGGCTGCAGACTACGAGTCGACGGAGAGCGCCGGAGACGTGATCACGGACGGCCTGCGCAATGCCTATGCCAGCGATTTTCCGGACTACTACGAGAGCAACCGCCGCCAGGTCGACGAGACCGCTGTGGTGCTGAGACGGATCTTCAACGAGAACTCCTTTCCGGATATGAAGGTGCGATGGGACACCTACCCGAACTTCATCGGTCATTGGGACACCGCAGGATGCTTCCGTTGTCACGCCGGGAATCTGCAGAGCCCCGATGGGCGCGTCATCTCCACGGATTGCAATAGCTGCCACGTCATTCTGAGCCAGGGATTCGAGAACGACCCATTGCCGAGCGACGGCCCCGGGCCGCCGTTCGTGCATCCCGGCGACCTCGAGGTCATGGACGAGGCCATCCTTTGCCACGAATGCCACGATGGGGCGTTGGGTTTCGGCGGCTAGCCGTTGGGCTTCGACGGTATCGCTGAGCGGGCCGACTGAGTCTGGTGACCGGTGACATCTCGTCGACGCCGGGAATGAGCATGGCCGGTTTATTTAGGATGTGCTTGTCTTGAATTGGCTTTCCGCATGCAGTAGCGTCAGCATGCATCTGTTCTCGAACCGGCGGCGCGCCCGGCGGGGGTTGTCACGGCCCGGGTAACCGCGAAATATTCGATGGAGGCGGCCATGCCGAGACTGATACGTCCCTCGGTGCCGATAGCCGCCGCCACGGTTGTGGCGGCCGTCACGATTTTCCTGGGTTTTGCCGGCGAAGCGCCGTCGGCGCCGATTCCGACGCCCGCGTACCAACAAGCCGAGGAACCCGAGTACGTCGGCTCGGACCTCTGCCAGGAGTGTCACACGGACCAGTCGGAGAAGTTCATGTCGAACCTCCACTCGGGGATCGACTGGAACGCGATCGATTGGCCCTACGAGATCGAAGAGGGCGTCGACATCACGTGTGAGGCCTGTCATGGCCCCGGCATGGAGCACGTCATCCTTGCCGGATCAGAGGAGGAGGGCTTTCGCGAGGCCATCATCTCGTTCGGCAAGGAACCCGCGGACGTCGGTTCGGCTCAGTGCCTCACCTGCCACCAGGACAATCCCGCCCAAAACGATTTCTTCGGCAGCTCGCATCAGAGCTTCGACGTGCAATGCGCGGACTGTCACAGCGGGCACGCGAGCGCCGCGTCCGTATCGATGCTCGATAAGCCCGAACCGCAGGTTTGCTACGACTGCCACGGCGATCAGCGCGGCTCGTTTGCACTACCGGAGCGACATCCGGTCAACCAGGGCTTGATGACCTGTTCGGACTGTCATTCGCCGCATGGTACGCCCAACCGAGTGAATCTGGCGGCGCCGGGCAACGAAACTTGCGCCGATTG
>CAYSHI010000315.1:0-5198 GCA_964430745.1 uncultured Acidobacteriota bacterium
GTTCCGCTCGATTCGTGGGTCGAGCTGTGCGTCGCCAACGCGCTGTACGACCAGGCCGGATTTTGCCTGTTATCGGACGTGCACGAGAACACTTCGTACGGGCCGTGGAAGCGCGGCCTGGTGAAGGTCGGCAAGGAGGAGAACTTCCACTTGCTGCACGGTCGTCGGTGGATGCAGCGGCTGGTGAAGAGCGGGGATGATGGCCGCGCCCTCGTGCAGGAGGCGGTGTCGTGGATGTTCCCGATGACGGTCGAGTGGTTCGGTCTGCCCGACAACCTCAAGACGCACAGCAGCCAGCTCGACTACAAGATGAAAGGGCTCACCAACGACCAGCTCCGTCAGTACTGGATGGACAGCGTCATGCCGTTTTGCGCGGAGCTCGGCCTCGACGTCCCCGTGCATCGCAACGGCGAGGACACCGCGTGGGAGCTGGAATACGACCTCCCGGTTTCGTTCGACGAGACCGAGAAGCGCTGGGATTTCGACGACCACATCTCGTGGGACGCCGTCGTTGCCCGGTGGAAGGCGCGCGGGCCTCGCAACGAGGAAATGGTCGCGGAGATTCAGCGCTCCGCGGGGGATTTTTCCTGGATGTTCAAGGACCTTTGAGGCGCCCCGATGCCCGCTGATGTGCAGGTCGTGCACGATCGCGACGCCGCCACGGAACGCCTCTGGGCCGCGCTCGAGGAGGTCATGGACCCGGAGGTTCCCGTGAGCCTGGTGGACCTCGGGCTGATCTATGACGTTCGACGCGCCGACGGCGCGGTGGAGGTCGATATCTCGTTTACCGCCACGGCGTGCCCCGCGATGGGTTTCATCCAGGAGGACATTCGCGAGCGGCTCCTGTCCGAGCCGGGCGTCGAATCGGTGAGCACGAACATAGTCTGGGAGCCGCCCTGGACGCCCGACCGCATCAGCGAGACCGGGCGCCGGCAGCTCGCGGGTTTCGGCATTTCCCTGTGACAGGGCTGCGGAGTGGAGCAGACGATGGCTATAGGTGATCTTTACGAGGTATTCGCCCGCAAGACACGGGTGGACCCGCTCGAGCACGTCGGCACGGTCAACGCCACCAGCGACGACTTCGCCCGCGTCTACGCGCGCAGTACCTACGACGAGGAGAACTGGGTCGAGATGGTCGTGGTGTTGCGGGCGGCGCTGGTTTCGGTGATCGAGCTGGAGCCGCTCGTTCAGATGGAGGAGGTCGAATCATGACCGACCTGGCCGGCCCCGACGACCTCGGCGGCGACGAGCGACGCTGCCTCGCCGACTGGCTGATGGCGATGTCCGACACCAAGCATCTTCTCGGCCTGCGTTACGCAGAGTGGTGCACCGGAGCTCCCGAGCTCGAGGCCGACATTGCCGCTTCCGCCATGGCGCAGTTCGAGCTCGGCCATGCGCGGGTGCTTCGCGGCGTGCTCTCCGACCTGCCCGAAGATCCGCGAGGAGAGTCGCGGGACACGGATCCGGCTGCCTGGTATAGCGCCGCGGCGCTCGACCGGCCGTTCGTTGATTGGACCGAGCTGGTCGTGAGCAACGCGCTGATCGACACGATGTTGACCGCCAACCTCCACTCCTGCCTCGAGGGTGGGTTCCGACCGCTGACCCAGAGGCTGCGCAAGGTGCTGGCGGAGGAGGAGTATCACGCGGTGCACGCCTCCGCCTGGATCGGCCGGCTGGCGACGGCCCCGGCACCCGTGTCCGAGCGCCTCGCCGAGGTCGTCGAAGCCGTGTGGGCGGAGTGCCTGGGTTGGTTCGGCCCGGAGACCGGCAACGGTCTCGACGAGCTCCACGCCGCGGGAGTTCTGGCCGACAGCGCCGCCGGGCTGCGGCAACGCTATATCGACACCGTCGAGCCCATGTTCGAAGACACGTCGTTGCAACTCGGCCCCGTTGGCGCCATCGATTGGCAGGGGTGGAGCTCGGCGAGCCGGCGCCACGGGATCCCGGCGTTCGACGACGACAGCTTCGCCATGATCACCGGGGCGAGGACGCGCGCCATGGGCGTGTCGGACTCCGCCTGACATGGCCACGGCCCGCTCGCCGTACACCGTGGGGTTGCCGCGAGCGGTCGACTGCCCCTTCTGCGGCAGCGACGAGACCACTCCGCTGGCCACATTCGGGTCGCTCCTGATGACGTCGCAGTACTACTGCAGAAGCTGCAAGACGACGTTCGAGTGGGTGCGACGAGAGCAGGAGCCGCGGCAGCCGCGGGCCCACTGAGCCCTTCGAAACCGCAGTTTCGCCGGACCGACCGGATCGAATCGAAGGCAACTCGACCTCGATAACGTCGCGGTCGTCGTCGGCGTGACCGCACGTTGTTCTCTCTACTTTTGTCCCTTGTGCGGTTTTACGTGTGGGTTGCCAGGGTATAAAATAAGACCGTTCGGTCTTGATAAATCGAGCGCTGCTTGGAGGGTGTTGATGGAGGTCACCGTGGCCGAGGTCATGGTGCCGCGTGTCTTCGTGGTCACGCCGGACGATAAGGTGGCCTACGTCCGTGGGGTCATGAAGGGTCGAGGCATCCACGCCGTGCCGGTCTTCGATGAAGAAGATCGCCCCATCGGCATCGTTACGGCCACCGATCTCATCGATGCTCCTCACGACGAGATGATCGTCGCCGACATCATGTCGCCGGACGTCTTCACCGTTCCTCAGGAGGACACGGTGGCTGTCGCGGCGCGGATGATGCGCGACAACAAGCTGCATCACCTGCTGGTCACCTCGCAGGACGAGGTGGTCGGCATTCTGAGTTCCTTCGACCTGTTGCGCGTGGTCGAAGACAACGGATTCCGGGTGCGGTCGAGCGACAACTAGGCAGGACGTCGTCGGGGGCGTACTGGCAGCCAGTCGCAGGCCGTGCCCGGATTCTCTTTTGCCTGCGGTAGACTGCCGCTCCATGCTCGAACTGCGCGGCGTTTCCAAGAGCTTCGGCACCCATCTCGCAGTCGCTCCCACCGACCTGTCCGCTACGGTGGCCTCGACGACCGTGCTGATCGGGCCGAGCGGCTGCGGAAAGTCGACGCTTCTGAGGCTGATGATCGGGTTGTTGTGGCCCGACACGGGGGAGGTGGTCTTCGACGGGCGGGCGCTCGCCGCCGACACCTTGCCGGCCGTGCGCCGGCGCATGGGCTACGTGATCCAGGAGGGCGGGCTGTTCCCGCATCTCACCGCTCGGGGCAACGCTGTCCTGATGGCCCGGCACATCGGCTGGCACCGCGACGAGATCGACGCCCGCCTTCGGGAGCTTTGCGAGCTCACGCACTTCCCGTCGGAGGGGCTCGATCGCTATCCGGTGCAGCTCTCCGGTGGACAGCGACAACGCGTCGGCCTGATGCGCGCGCTCATGCTCGACCCCGAGGTCCTACTGCTTGATGAGCCGCTCGGGGCCCTCGATCCCATGATTCGTGCGGAGCTACAGGCCGACCTCAAGGAGATCTTCCGAGCTCTCGGCAAGACCGTGGTTCTGGTGACGCACGACATGGGAGAGGCGGGCCACCTGGGCGACGCCTTGGTGCTGTTGCGCGAAGGCCGGGTGGTGCAACGTGGCTCTCTGCGCGACCTGGTCGAATCGCCGTCGGACGAGTTCGTCAGCCGCTTCGTCAACGCCCAGCGCGCAGCCGCTGACGTCTTGGGAGCCGGCTCGTGAACGGCCGACGGTTGACCCGAGAGCCTGCGGGGAGCCGGGGTCTACTCGGTCTCCATGTGCTCATCGCGCTCGTTGCGTTATCGGCGTCCGCGTGCGGGCCGTCGGCCGGTGGCGGCCGGGCAACGGTGGTGGTCGGCTCGAAAGCGTTTACCGAATCTGTCGTGCTCGGCGAGATCGTCGCCGGACTCGCCGCGGCTTCCGGCGAAACCGCGGAGCATCGCCGGCAGCTGGGGGGTACGCGGATCCTCTGGGAGGGTCTGCAATCCGGCGAGATCGACGTCTACCCGGAGTACACGGGCACGATCGTGGAAGAGATCCTCGGCGGGACCGCGGTTTCCGGCGAGGAGCAGTTGCGGCGGGAGCTGGAACGCCGGGGCATTCGGATGAGCGGAGACCTCGGCTTCAACAACACCTACGTCATCGGTATGCGGAACGACGTGGCCCAGCGCCTCGGCGTGCGCACGGTGTCCGATCTGCGCGGCCACCCCGAGCTTCGCCTGGGCTTCGGCAACGAGTTCATGGACCGTGGCGACGGTTGGCCGAGTCTGCGCGACCGTTATCAGCTGCCTCATGACGACGTGCGAGGGCTCGATCACGACCTCGCCTATCGCGGCATCGAATCCGGCAGCATCGACGTCATCGACCTGTATTCGACCGACGCCGAGATCGAGTTCTACGGACTGCGGGCTCTCGATGACGACCTCCGTCACTTTCCCGAGTACCAGGCCGTCTTGCTGTACCGCGATGACCTGGTTGCCCGGGCGCCCGCTGCCGTCGGGCAGATGCTCCGACTCGAGGGAATCATCGATGAGGATGTGATGATCGCGATGAACGCTCGCGCCAAGCTCGACCTCGAGCCCGAGAGCCGCGTTGCTGCCGACTTCCTTGCCGAGCGTATGGGAGTCAGCGTCGACGTTCGCACGGTGTCGGCCGCCGATCGCCTGTTGCGCAATCTCCGTGGTCACCTCCGACTCGTCTCGATTTCGCTGCTGGCAGCCATTGCCGTCGCCGTTCCCCTGGGGGTGGCGGCGGCTCGGTCGCCGCGGCTCGGCCAGGTCATTCTCGCGATTGTCGGTGTGGTGCAGACCATCCCGTCTCTTGCGCTCTTCGTCTTCATGATCCCGCTCCTGGGTATCGGAGCGGCCCCGGCGATCGCCGCCCTTTTCCTCTACAGCCTGCTGCCGATCGTCCGCAACACGCACGCCGGGTTGACCTCCATCCCGGTTCCCTACATCGAATCGGCGGCGGCGTTGGGGCTCTCTTCGTTCGCCCGATTGAGGCTGGTGGAGTTGCCGATGGCTTCGGTGGCGATTCTCGCCGGCATCAAGACGTCCGCGGTAATCAACGTCGGCACGGCGACATTGGCGGCCCTGATCGGCGCCGAAGGATTCGGTCAGCCGATCCTCACCGGCATCCGGCTCGCCGACAACGGGTTGATCATGGAAGGTGCGGTGCCGGCCGCTCTGCTCGCGCTCGCGGCCCAAGGCGCGTTCGAGCTCGCCGAGCGGTGGCTCGTGCCGCGCGGCCTGAGGCTGGGATCCGGGGCATAATG
>CAYSHI010000316.1:0-17146 GCA_964430745.1 uncultured Acidobacteriota bacterium
CCGAGGTCCGTTCCGGCTTCTCGCGCAGGCCGGCCATGGCCTCTCGTCAGTTCGACGCCGACCCTGAGCTTTTCGCGGAACGGCGATCGATCCAGAGCCGTGTGAGCGAGGCCCTCGAGGAGCTCTCACCGACACAGCGCCTGGCGTTCGTGTTGCGGCACTGGGAAGGAATGAGCATCCGCGAGATCGCCGAACTGCTCGGTGCCGCCGAAGGCACGGTAAAGAGCCACCTATTTCGCGCCGCGCGGACTCTACGAATCGAGCTCGCCGATCTGTCGCCGAGCACCGGAGCCACATCATGACCGAAGACGCCACTGATACCAGAGGTGCCGACGATGACAAGGATCTGTTCGAAGACGACGAGCTCATGAGCCGCATATCGATTCCTCCCGAGTTTTCGCCGGCGAGCCGCGACCAGGTCGAGCAGACATGGAGCGCCATCGTCGAGCACATTGAGGAGGAAGAGCTGCGGGAATCCGCGGCACTGCCGGCGACGGGTGGCCGCGTGGCCGGCTGGCTCGATCAGCTTTTCCCGGCTGCGCCCGCTTGGTCATGGCAGATGGCCCGGGTTGCCGCGCTGGTCGTTCTCGGTTTCGGCGCCGCGTGGATTGCAGCCCGACAAGGATGGCTGCCGGGCGCGGAGCACGCCGAACCGGCTTCCGTCTCGACAGAGGCGGACGGAGCACCGGACCGGACATGGCTGGCGGGCGGTGATTACGGCAGCCGGCTCGAGGCGCTCTTGCTGGGCGTGAGCAAGGGTGACTCGTCGGCCAACGCGGACGTTGCCCCCGCGGCTCGCGAAGTCAGTCGTGAGCTGCTCAACGACAATCGCATGTACCAGCGCCTCGCCGAGCGCAAGGGCGACCCCGCCCTGTCGGAGCTTCTGTCGCGCATGGAGATCATCTTGCTCGCGCTGGCGACGGCGCCGGATGGGCAAGAACAGGAAGTCATCGACGCCCTGCGCCGGTTCATCGACGAGAGCGATGTCCTCGGTGACCTACGCGAGGTGCGATCGAGTGTTCCCCGAGCCCCGCGGCCGCGTGCCGTGACCACAGGTTCCTGATGCAGAATCCCCGAGGAGGTTGTTCGATGTTTCGACTGGAAGAAACCAAAGCCGCTGCCCGATTGAGATGGCGCGCGTCCGCGACAGCGCTTTGTGTCGCCATGGCCATCGCGTGGTTCCCGGCGGAGGTAACGGCACAGACACTCGCGCCGACGGCCGACGTTGCCGACGCTCGCTTCGGAGAGCCGCATGAGCAGCGTCAGCCGGGTTCCGAGGAGCTGGCGGCGGGCCGTAACGCGGCGATCAACAGCCGCTGGGAAGAGGCGCTCGTTCACTTCCGCAAAGTGCTCGCGAGTTTCCCGGACGGAGAGCTCGCCGACGACGCGGAATACTGGACCGCCAAGAGCCTGGAGCAACTGGGGCGCTACGAGGAAGCCGTCGATCGAGCCAGCGCGTTCATCGAGGCGTATCCCGATTCGCAGCTTCTGCGGGACGTACGCGTCGTCCGCATCGACGCCGCGGAGGCCCTCGTACGACAGGGCAACGCGGACTACGAACGTTACCTCCGCGAGGAAGCCGGGCCGCCGCCGCGGGCGCCGCAGGCTCCAGCGGGTGGGCAGGCTCCGCCGCCCGCACCGCAGCCTGTCGACATCGACGATGAGTTGCGCATCATGGCGCTCGACGCCCTTATCGGAATGGACGGCGAGGCGGCGTGGCCCATTCTCCAGCGCATCGTCAGCGAGTCGGAGGCGCCGGAGATTCGCGGCCGAGCGGTGTGGTTGCTCAGCCAGATCGACTCCGACGAGGCCTTCGATCTGCTCGTGCAGATGGCCCGCTCCGACCCCGACCCGGAGGTGCGATCGAACGCCATGTTCTGGGTCGGGCAGAGTGCCGGACACTCGGACCAGGCGCTCGAGCTGCTCATCGAAATGATCAACAGCGGCGCCGATGAAGAGAGCGTGGGGCAGGCCTTGGTCGGCCTCGGCCAGTCGAGCGATCCGCGCGCGCAGCAGGCGCTCGAGTCGCTGGCGCGCGACGCGACGAGAGATACCGAGCTTCGCGGGCAGGCGCTCTTCTGGCTCGGACAGCAGGGCTCGGGTCTGGAATTGCTACGCGACATCGCGCTGAATGATGCCGACCCCGAGCTGCGCGGGCAGGCACTGTTCGGTATCTCGCAGATCGACTCGCCGGAAGCGAACGACTTCCTGCTCCAGATCGCTCGCTCGGACGCCCCCCTCGAGGTGCGAAGCAACGCCATCTTCTTCCTCGGGCAGCGCAGTGACGAGCGCGCCGTCGACGTGCTCCTGAGCTTGTGGGACGACGTCAGCGATGTGGAGATGCGCAACCAGTTGCTGTTCGCGCTCGCGCAAACCGAGTCGGATCAGGCGGTCGATCATCTCGTCGCGGTGGCGACTGATGCTGAAGAAGATCCGGAGCTTCGCAAGCAGGCGGTCTTCTGGCTGAGCCAGTCGGAGCATCCGAAGGCCAAGGCCGCCATCCTCGAGATCATCGGTAACGCGGAGGCAGAACGATGAGCGGCGTGGCGCGGAGCATGATGGCGGCGGCGGCGACATTCGTAGTGTTGATCAGTTCCTTCGGCGCGAGTGTCGCTGCCCAATCGGCCGGCGTTCCTTCGTCGTGGATCGACGTGAGCGATCGCAATGTTGCTCTCGACGAGCTGCCGACGACTGCGCAACGCGCGGCGGAGGCGAGCAACTTCTGGGTGGGCTACGTGTTTCCGCTGCGCGAAGGTGTGCGCGTGGGGTGCGACGATCGCGACGGTCGCACCATGAGCTTCGGCTCCGATGGACTGCGCCTTCACTTCGACACGGACGATGACGAGGCGCGCGTGTGCGACGACGACTTCGGGGTTTTTCTTCGCTTTGACGGCAACGCGTCGGAAGTCGTGGAGGCCCGCATGCTGACGCTCGAGCGTGCCGAAGACGGTCTCGACATCGCGGTCGTTTGGGCGGGTGAGTATTCGTCACCGGAGAGCGTGGCCTTCCTGCGTTCCGCCGTCTTGCGGGGCGATGGAGGTAGCGGGGCGATCGGCACATCATCGGACAAGGTTCGCGAGCGGTTGCTCTCGGCCGTCGCCGTACACGCCGGCGACGCGGCGACTGAAGTCGTCTTGGCAAGCCTGAATCCGTCGCAACCAGAAGAGTTACGCGAGTCCGCCGTGTTCTGGACTTCGCAGGTCGGTGGCGACGAGGGGCTCGAACGTCTGCTCGATGTGGCCCGCAACGACCGGTCTTCGGAGGTCCGCAAGCAATCGATCTTCTGGCTCGGGCAGGTTGCCGGGGAGCGCGCCACCGCGCACCTTGCCGACATCGCCGAGGACGACCCCGACACCGAAGTCCGAACAAGTGCGGTGTTCGCTTTGAGTCAAAGCGATGACGAGGCGGCCATCGATGCGCTCGTCAAAATCGTGCGCACGCACGACAACCGCGAGGTCGTGAAGGCCGCCCTCTTCTGGCTCGGACAGAGCGGCGACCCGCGCGTCGTCGCGCTCCTCGAAGAGCTGTTGTTCGGCGGTCGCGAGTAGAGCGAATCCCGATGTGCGGTGTGTCGCGTTTCGCTTCGCGACTTTGCATCGAGAAAACGTGACCTGCTCGTGATGCAACTTCAAGGAGAGAAAGTGCACTTACTTCTTTACATATAGAAATCGCATCTCCATAATTCCTTTCGATCCCGTCCATAAACAAAGCTTGCATAGTTTCCTTCCACAAGGGGGTGACAGGGTGGCAAAACGGGGTGGAAAGAAGAAGGCGACAAAGAAGAAGGCCGCCAAGAAAAAGGTAGCCAAGAAGAAGGAGACCAAGAAGAAGGCGACCAAGAAGAAGGCCACGAAGAAAAAGGCCACGAAGAGAAAGGCTGCCGTGAAGAAGAAGGCAACCAAGAAGAAGGCAACCAAGAAGAAGGCAACCAAGAAGAAGGCCGCCAAGAAGAAGGCCACGAAGAAGAAGGCCGCCAAGAAGAAGGCCACGAAGAAGAAGGCGACCAAGAAGAAGGCGACCAAGAAGAAGGCCGCCAAGAAGAAGGCCGCCAAGAAGAAGGCGCCGGGCCGGTTGCGCAGCGCAATCAAGAAAGAGGCCGCGAAGATAAAGGCTCGTCGCAAGAAGAAGCGCTGAAACGCGACAGAGGCCCTCGGGCCGAATACGCGAACGGAAGGGGAGCGGCGGTTATCGCCGCTCCTTTTTCTATGGGCTCGCACTGACCGCAGTGTCTCAGCGGCGGTCGTCGGGAGCTCAGCGGCAAGCCTGGTGCCCCAGCGGCGTTCGCCGGTGCCTCATTAACAACCCGGGTGTCCCGGTGGCCGTCGCCGGCGGCTCATCCGCCGCCGCGTTGCCTCAGCAGCAACCGCCGCCGCGGTAGTGGAACGTCGATGCGGTGACGATGATCTCGGGCAGCTTCAGGGCAGCGAGATTCTCGGCGGTCTTGTCGCAGACGGGCATGGGCATGTCGCGCAGCAGGACGTGCCCCGCGCCGTCGTCGAAGGAATCGTCGGGCCCGACCCAGGTCGCCGTTCGTCCGGTGAAGATGCACGCGCCGTCCTCCGGTAAGGGGTCGGCGATGGCCGCGGCTTCGATACTCTCCAGGACAATGTCGCGCTCGAGGCCATAGCGCTCACGGTCGAGGACGCGATACGGCTGGCGCATTCGAATCTCGATCGTGCCGAAACCGGCTTCGACAATGAGCTCGAGATATCGATCGTAAGTTTGTGCTCCCGACAGACACATCGCTCGCAGTCGGTCGTCGTCCTGCAGGTGAGCCGGCAACGGCTCCGGCGAGATCGGGTCCGAGAGGACCAACTTCCCGAACGGCTTGAGCACGCGCCGCATCTCGCGCAACGCCGCCAGCAGCTCGTCCTCCGCGAAGATGTTGAAAAGGCAGTTCTGTGCCGCAACGTCGATGGTGCCGTCGTCGACGGGCAGGTCGAGTGCGTCGCCCGGTCGAAGCTCGATGAACGAAGGGTCGAACCACGGGTTCAGCACGGCGGCTTCCTCGAAATTCCGTCGCGCCAGCTCCAACATCTCGGGCACCCGGTCGATCGCGATCACGCTCCCGACGGCGCGGGTGAAGTAGGCGAACTGCAGCGCTTCCAGCCCGGCACCGACGCCGACGTACAAGACGCGCAGGCCGCCATCGAGGTCCTGTAGATTTACGGTACTGCCGCAGCCGTAGTTCATCTCGATCATGGCGTTCGGCACTTCGAGATCCGGCAGCTTCCACACGGGAGTGGTGGTGCAGCAGAGCTGCTCCTGCGGCTCGAGCGCCGCACGTCGATAAAAGTCCACCGTGGCTTCAAGGTAGGATTCGGGTTTCATCGGGCCATCATGGCCCACGGCGCTTTGGAGCAAAAGAGATGAGCGCGTTTGTTCACGTTGCGTTCGTCATGGACGTTACAGGAGAGGCGTGCCCGAGCTCCCTGAAGTAGAGACCATACGGAGCGGCCTGGTGGTTCTGGAAGGCTCCGTCCTGCGGGGCGTCGAGGTGCGGGACGTGCGCCTGCGTCGTCGCGTGAGTCCCGGCGCGCTCCAGCGGTTGGTCGGTCGCAGGTTGTTGCGCGCCGGCCGCCGGGCGAAGTACCTGCTGCTGCCCATGTCGGAGGGAGGCGGGCTCGTGATCCATCTGGGGATGAGCGGTCGTCTCTTCATGGTTGCGCCGGGCACTCCCGTGGGCCCGCATGATCACGTCAGCTGGCGTCTCGAAGGCGCCGCCGGCGAGCGCGAATTGCGCTTCCGGGATCCGCGACGATTCGGTCTCGTTGCTGCGCGCGGCGCCGGTGACCTGCGCGCCGATCCGTTGTTTCGTCACCTCGGTCCCGAACCGCTCGGCGAGACCTTCACCGCGGAGTACGCGCTCGCCGCCGCGCGCGGGTCCCGGCGAACGATCAAGGATGTGCTGATGGACGGCCGCTTCGTCGTCGGCGTCGGGAACATCTATGCGAGCGAATCCCTGTGGCAAGCCGGGGTCAATCCCAAGACCCGGGCCGGTCGGATCTCGCACCGACGCTGGCTACGTCTGACGGGGGCCGTGCGCGACGTGCTGCGGCGCGCGGTGGCCAGCGGCGGCACGACGCTCAACGATTTTCGGAGCGCCTCCGGGGACCCCGGATACTTCCAGGTCGAGCTCGCCGTCTACGGACGCGAAGGAAGCCAATGCAGCCGCTGTGGTTTGGCCGTCCGACGTATCGTGCAGGGAGGGCGTTCAACCTATTATTGTTGCGGTTGCCAACACTGACCCGAAAAGCCGAAAGACGATGGGCGTGGGAAGTCCATGGACATGACAACGGCTGTGTACATCGGCCTCGGGCTGGGACTCCGTCATGCCCTCGATGCCGACCACGTCGTAGCCGTCACCAGCATGCTGAGCGACGGCGGGCGAATTCGGTCGGCCATCGGGATCGGTTTGTGGTGGGGTGTAGGGCACGGGGTGAGCCTGATGATCGTCGGATCCCTCGTCCTACTCACCGGCTTCAGCTTTCCCGCCGGGTGGCAGGGCGCCATCGAGGCAAGCGTGGGCGCGATGGTCTTCGTGTTGGGAGCCGGTTTGTTGCTGCGACACGCGCGCGGCGCGGTGCACTGGCACGAGCACGACCACAAGGGCGCGGTTCACGCTCATTTCCACCACCATCGCCGCGCCGCCCGTGCGCCGAAGGCGGGTCACGAGCGGCGCGATCACGAGCATGAGCACCGGCGACCCGGGAGGCTCCGTGCCGTCGCCGTGGGAGCCGTGCACGGCCTTGCGGGAACGGGACCGTTGGTCATCCTGTTGGCGTTGACGCTGGCCGGGCCGGCGGAGCGGTACGCCGCGCTGGCGGCCAGCGCGTTGGGAACGGTCGGCGGCATGTTGGTGGTGACGGCGTGCCTGGCCATTCCCTTCGCTGGAAGCCGGACGCTCCAACCGGTCTGGTACGCGCGTCTGCAGATCACCGCGGGGCTTGTCGGCGTGCTCTACGGTCTGGGTATCGCTGTCCAGGCGCTCGGCATCGTCTGACCGACCGTCTGCCGAGGTAGCGCTACCCGTGTTGACGTATTGACTGCTCGATATCGCCGTTACCCGGGAACTGTCCCGTCTGAAGCTTCGAATAGATCAACTCGTCGTTGACCTTGATCTCGAAACGGCCGCCGTCGGATGGCAACAACGCCAGTTCATCGATCTGCTGCTTGAATTGCTTTACGAGATGGTCCGCCAAACTGACGGCCTGGGGCTCGTAGTTTCAAGCGGCGCAGTATTGAATGCTGATTCGCATTGTAGTCCTCTGCTCTGGCAGACTCGGGCAACCTGCGGTGGGTCTCCTACGTCGGCACGGAAACGAAACATCGAAGGAGAGTATAGCGATGCTCCAAATGATCTGCCGGTCGTCATGGCCCCGCCGGTCGGCCCCACAGCCGACGAGCATGGCGGTGGCCGCACTGGTGCTGGGCTTTGTCGCGGCCGGTTGCGGTGGGTACGCCGGACCGCCCGACATCGAGACTGCGCGTGAAGGGTTGCCGCCGGAGTATCGCGTGGAGTACCGCGGCGAAGACGGCAAGACGGTTCTCGACCTCTTGGGGGAGCATGCCGATTCCGTGCAGACGGAAGGACGCGGCGACGAGTTGTTGGTGACGAGCATCAACGGCGTCGACGGCGGCGTAGAGGGTCGCTACTGGCTCTACTACGTGAACGAAGAGGCGGGGTTGATCTCGGCCGCGCGCATGAACACGGTCGAGGGAGATTCGATCGAATGGCTATTCGCTCGTTGACACCTTGAAGGGCCGATTCTCGTCGGCCGACGTGTTGCTCGCGACGGCGTGCGTGATTTGGGGGACCAACTTCGTTGTCGTCAAGTCGGCGCTCGCCGACTTCGATCCTCTCGCCTTCAACGGGATCCGTTTCTCCATCGCCGCGGCGATTCTCCTGTGGCTGCAGTGGAGAGCGGAGGGCCTGGGCGTGTTGCGGCCGGTCCTTCCCCAGGTGCTGGCGATCGGATTGGTGGGAAACCTCTGCTACCAGATGCTGTTCATCTACGGGCTGGCCGGCACGCAAGCGTCTCAGGCGAGCTTGTTCACCTCGACGACGCCGCTGTGGGTGCTGCTGTTTGCCGGGCTGACCGGGCACGACGCCCTCAACGGCCGCGTCGTGGCCGGCCTGCTGCTGGGGACCATCGGCGTCACCCTGCTGCTGTGGGAGAGCTTCTACGGAAGCGGGGCAGGGAGCGGTTACGGCATCGGCAACATGTTGTTGCTCGGCGCTTCAGCCAGCTGGGCCATATATACCGTGTATTCTCAGCCGCTCCTCGGGCGGCTACGGCCTCTGGCATTGACCTCGGCAACGATGGCTGCCGGTGCGATTCCCTTGCTGGTGGTCGCCGTTCCTCAGATCGCGAGGATCAGAGTAACGGAAGTGCACCCGACGAGCTGGGCCGGATTGCTCTACTCTGCTCTGATGGCGCTGGTGTTCGGCTATGTAGCGTGGTCGCGGGGAGTACAGGAGATCGGTTCGACGCGCACATCCATGTACGTGAACCTCATCCCTGTCGTCGCGACGGCCACCGCCTGGGCGTGGCTGGGTGAGCGGCTGTCGTCGCGTCAGTTCCTCGGCGGCGCCGCCGTAATCGCCGGCATCGCGCTGAGCCGCCGCTTGTCACGCACCGATCAGTAGCTCGGCTCCATGTCGAGTGTTTCGTGCAACCAGTTGCGCAAGAAGCGGCGGATGCAGTCAGGCTCGACGTTGAGCACCATGCAAACCGCGCCGAATCCGGTGTCCTTCGCGAAGATCCAGTACTCGGGATCACAGCCGTCGGCGACGATCGACCGCACCATCTTCGCCGATAGCGGGTGCTCCTCGGGGTCCTTGCGGTAGGCCATGTAGGTCTTGAAGTCCTCGATCGCGCGCAAGAGCACCTCTCCCCAGAGGTCGGCTTCGGGCGATCCCATGGCGGGGACGAATTGAGTCTGACGGCCGTCATCTGCTTCCGATTGCGCGTTGAGGTGACGCTCGTCGGTTTGTGCAGAAGTGATCATTACTTACCTCCCATATCGGATAACTGAGAATACGTGACTATAAATAACCCTAATGTGTATTCATGTCAAGAGATGTTGGTAAAAAATTTATAGAACGTTTTGCTACGTTTGATTGTGCTTTCATGGGTTCTTCCTGCCATGCGATGGCTTCTTGGCGTTCGGTCAGGGGCTATCAGTGGTCGGCTCGGCGCGCTATTGTTGGACTTCACGGCCGCTGTTTAGGCATGATTAACCGCGAATGCCTAGCGGTAACTATTTAGACGCTGACGGTGGTCAGCGTCGAGGCTCCGTTGTCACTGATAAGGAGAGTCGAGATGGGTTGGTTCGACAACGAACAAGACGGAGAGAACAGGCCGGCCGGCTCTGCGCCGCAGCCCGGTCCCCCGCGCGCCGCCGCCCCCAGGGCTTCGTCGACGCCGGCGACGTCGCCGACGCCGTCGACGTCGGGGAATACGTCCGGGTCGACGTTGGGACCTCGAATCCACATTGATGGCACCATCATTTGCGACGAGGACCTGACGATCATCGGAAAGGTCGATGGGACGATTCGCGCCAAAGGCACGCTCGTGATCGCCAGCGAGGCGGATGTTGACGCCAAGATCGACGGTCAGCGCGTGGTCGTGCACGGCAAAGTCGATGGTGACGTGCAGGGAGCGGAGCTCGTCGTCATCGGGCCGACCGGTTACTTGACCGGAAACATCCAAACCCCCACACTCGAAATAGTCGAGGGTGCGCACTTCAAGGGCAGCGTCGACATGAAGACGGCTCCGCCCACGGCCACGGCTTCCAAACCGCAGGCCAAGGCATCCGTCGGCGAAGCGAAGCCCGACCCCGCTCCCTCCGCCAAGGCGGATGAAAAGTCGAAGATGCCACCGGGTGCGCCCGCCGAGAGAAGTCCCGCGACGCACAAGACGGGACAGAGCTGAGCGCCCGAATCGGGGATCGGAATAGTCCGGGATGGCGAGGCGATCAACGAAAGCGGGAGTAGGGGCCAGCCCCGACGGGGCGGACTATGCCTCGGCATTGTTCGGTCAGTTTTGCGACAAGATCCGGGCCTTCGAGGATCCGTTGCCATTGCTGGACCTGGGCCCCAGCACCACGGGCAACGTGATGTACTGGGTGCGCGACGGCCATTCCGTCAGCGCCTTCGACATCATGGCGCACTCGATCGACGAAGAAGAGGAAGTTCGCCTCGAGTACGCCGATGCGACCTTCGGAGGCGTACTCGGCTGGACGGCTCTCTCGCACATCGAGCCGGCACACGCGCGTCAGCTGGTGCGGGAGATCGGTCGGGTGTTGCGGCCGAACGGCTGGATGTTCGCCGTGTTCGACGGTGACGGCCGCAAGCCTCCCGTCGCGCAGCGTTACCGCATCATCGACTCCAAGACGCTGGGCTTCGGCCCCGTCGAGGGCCGAGATGCTCCGCGGGCGGTCCTGACCCGCGAGGTGGAGACCTTGTTTCAGCCCTTCCGAGAGGTGCGCATCATGGTAATGCGACACGGTTCGCGCGAGGCGCTCGGGCGCAGGCCCTGAGCGGGCGTCGGTGGACGACGCCGGGAGATGGCCGCTGCAGGTGTGCCGCTACGTGGCGCGCTTTGACCGGCAGGAGTACTGGCTCGCGCACGAGGAGCTGGAAGAGCACTGGCAGGGCGATCGCCGCGATCCTTACAAGGGGATGATTCAGCTTGCCGCCGCGTTCGTGCACATCGAGCGAAGCAACTGGCGCGGCGCGCGGCGGTTGCTGAGCACGGCGCTGGACTACCTGAGCGAGGCCCCGGCGCAGTTCGAGGGCTTCGACATCGAAGCGCTCCGCCACCGAACCGCCGCGGTGCTCGGATGCGTGACGCGGCTCGCGGACGGCGAAGCCGATCGATTCGACGACTCCCTCACGTTTCAGATGTCGCCGCTGTTCGCGGGTCGGATTGCCGACGGCATCGTCCGCGACGTTGCGCTGCCTTACCGTGTGCGCCGTTACGACGAAGGGTATCGCCCGGTCTCGGGCCCGAGCTCGGCGGACGACGACAGGCACACTTCTTCATCAGGTGGTGATCGTTCAGCGAGCCGGCCAGAGGACTCTAGATGAGTGGGTGACGGAGACCGTTGCTGTCTTCGTAACGGTCGAACACCGCGCCGCGAATGCGCGACGGGCAGAGTTCGAGAAAAAGACAAATCTCCTCGAACCAGGGGCTATTGAAGAAATTTTCCGGCGCCTCGAGCTCGTAGATGCGATGCAGCTTCTCGCGCTCGCTGGGCGTCAGAGAGCGCTGGTCGCGCTTCTGAGACGAGTAGGCCATGTCTTTGATGGCCTTCTGAATGACGGCTACCCAGAGGCTACGACACGCCTCATTGTCCCGGTCTTTGCCGTCGAACAGCTTGAAAGGGGCGAATGCCCCGCGCATAAAGCCAGACGAATTGTCTGCCATCCAGGCCTCCCTCCGGTTGGCGAGGGCCCTAGTGTATCAGAGGCTTTTGGCAAATCTATCCCCCGGCCAAAGGCGTTAGAGCGTGGTTGGGTAGAATTGCCCGATAGTGTTTTTCGGTGATCAACAGGAGCTTGACCTGATGCCTCTTACCGGCATTCGCATCGTCGATCTGACCCGAATTCTGGCCGGCCCGTTCGCCACCATGATGCTTGCTGACATGGGCGCGGAGGTTCTCAAGGTGGAGCGCCCCGGGACCGGTGACGACACCCGCGCCTGGGGGCCTCCGTTCGTCGACGGCGTTAGCACCTACTATCTGTCCGTCAACCGCAACAAGCGCGGCGTGACCCTCGACCTCAAGTCGCAACAGGGCAAGGACATCCTCTGGGAGCTGATCGAGTCGGCCGACATTCTGGTATCGAACTTCCGTGTCGGCGTGATCGACGCTCTCGGTTTCTCGTTCGAACGTGTCGCCGAGCGCGCCCCGGCGTGTATCTACGGTGTCATCAACGGCTACGGTTCGGCCGGCGAGCGATCCACGAAACCCTCGTACGATCTCATCATTCAGGCCGAGTCCGGCCTCATGGACCTGACCGGCTCGCCCACGGGGCCGCCGACGAAGCTGGGCGTCTCGATTGCCGACGAGATCGCCGGCCTGTACCTGGTACAAGGTATCCTCCTGGCCCTTCTGGAGAGGCAGCGCACCGGATGCGGGCAGCTCGTCGAGGTCGCCCTGCACGACGCGATGCTTTCAATGTTCACCTTCCAGGCGCAGGGATACTTGAGCGCCGGCGTGTCGCCGCGACGAATGGGAAATCGTCATCCAAGCATCGTTCCGTACGAGACTTTCGAGGCAGCGGACGGGGTCTTCGTCGTCGGTGTTGCCAACGAGGTCATTTGGGAGCGCTTCTGCCAAGCGGTCGGGGCAGATCACCTGCTTCGCCGGGAAGCGTTCGCCGGCAACGCTCGGCGGGTGGAGAACCGCGACGTGTTGCGAAAGGAGCTGGAAGTGATGTTCCGGCTGCATCCGGTTGCCCATTGGGAGCAACGCCTGGACGCCGCCGAAGTTCCCTGCGGCAGGGTCCGCGCGCTCAATCAGGTGCTCGATGACGAGCGGGACGCGGACCGCGAGATGGTGGTCGACGTCGACGGTGTGGAGCTTCTCGGGGTGCCCGTCAAGTTGTCGGCGTCCCCCGGACGGGTGCGCGGACGGCCCCCCGGGCTGGGGGAGCACACGGAGGCGGTTCTCACCGCGATGGGTCATACTCAGGAGGAAATCGCCAACTGGCGCGCCGCCGGTGTGATCTGAAGCGAAACGGAGGATGGACGTGCGCATACGGGTAGTGCTCGCGACGCTGATAGCCGCGGTCGTTTGCACCGGTTCGCCGGCGGCCGCGCAGCAGCAAGGCGCATTCGTCGAGGGCGAACTGGTCGTGCGTCTGGCGATGGAGATCCCGGTCGATCGCGAAGTGGTTTACGACGCCTGGACGACCGCTGACCAGCTCGTGCAGTGGTTTCCCGGGTCGGCGCAGATGACGGTTACCGAGGGCGGCGAGTACCGGTTCGGGTGGGACGGCTGGGATCAGCAGTGGGTGGGCACCTACGTCGAGGTCATCCGGCCGGAGCGGTTGGTGTTTACCTGGCAACCGCCCGCCGAGGTGTTTCCCGATGGCGCCTACGAGACGGTCGTCGCGCTCACCTTCGAGGAGCTCGAAGGCGCCACCCGCATCGTGCTGGAGCACGGCGGGTTCCAGGGTGGCTTGGAGATGGAGAGTCACATGGAGGCCTGGCGGGGATACTTGTACAACCTGCGGGCCTTCCTGCTGCAGCGCTGACCCGTAGCAAAGAGCTTCGTCGGTCGCCGAGAGCTTCGGCGACGGCACGAAGCAATAGCACCCTGCGGAAAAATGGACATCCTGAAGCGATACCTCTTTCTCTACATCCAGCACCACCGTGCCTACCTGACGGGCGGTGCCTTTCTGTTCGCCACCAACGCCATCGCCCTGGGGATTCCCCGGGTTTTCGGCTGGGCCGTCGACGCTCTCGATTCCGGGGCGACCCAGCGTCTCATGCTCACGTACGCCGCCGTCATCATCGGAATGGCGGTCGTGCAGACGCTCATGCGCGCCGGCTCCCGAATCTTCGTGCTCAGCGTGTCGCGAAGGATCGACTTCGAAATCAAAGGGATGCTGCACGATCGCCTCCTGCGGCTGGCGCCCTCGTTTTTCGGAGCCACGAACACCGGCGATCTCATGTCGCGAATGACCAACGACGTCATGTTGGTGCGCGCGCTCGGTGGACCCGGGGCGCTGTATTTCTTCAACGCCGTCTTCATGTACACGCTGGGGCTCGGCTACATGCTGTCGATAAGTTGGCGGTTGACCTTGGCGGTGTTTCTGCCGCTGCCGATCATCGCCCTGTTCGTCCGCGTGCTCGTGCACCGGGTGCGCGCCTACGTGACCGCCGCGAGAGTGGCGCTCAGCGATCTGAACACCATGGTGCAGGAGAACCTCTCGGGCGTGTTGGTGGTCAAATCGTTCGGGCTCGAGGAGGCGCAGATTGCTCGCTTCGAGGAGCATTCGCGCACCTACATGGACTACAGCCTTCGGGAGGCCTGGGCGCGAGCGCAGATGATTCCCGTCGTCGGACTCGGCGGCGGCATCGCTTCGGTGGCGGTGCTCGGGTTCGGCGGCCGGATGGTGGCCGCAGGCACGCTCTCGATCGGCGACCTGGTGGCGTTCTTCAGCTACGTCAGCGTCATGGTGATGCCCACCGTCTCGCTCGGCTGGATTCTGAGCCTGCTGCAGCGAGGCGCCGCAGCGCTCGAGCGCCTCGATGATGTCCTCAGGGCCCCGATCACGATCGCCGACCCCGAGAATCCGACCGTCCTTCCCGACGGCCCGCTCCCGTTGCAGGTCGATGGCCTGAGCTTTCGCTACGACGACAGCCTCGGGCACTACGGAGGCATACTCAAGGTCGACCCCGAGCGGGTCGACAGCGGCCGGCGACACGCCCTGAAGGACATCGACTTCATCGCCGAGGCCGGAGACTACGTCGCCATCGTCGGCAGGGTCGGGTCCGGGAAGAGCACGCTGCTGAAGGTGGCCCAGCACCTCGTCGAAGTACCCGAAGGGACGGTCCGCGTCGGTGGCATCGACGTCAGCGAGCTGGGCCTCGATGAGCTCAGGCGTCGCGTCGGCTACGTTCCGCAGGACGATTTTCTCTTCTCCACTTCGGTATTCGACAACATCGCCTTCGGCAATCCGGCGGCCCCTTCGACCCGGGTCGAAGAAGCCGCCCGGTCCGCCGGTCTCTCCGCCGATCTGCAGGGTTTTCCCGATGGGTTGGCGACCGTCGTCGGCGAGCGCGGGGCGACGCTGTCCGGCGGGCAGCGTCAACGAGTCGCCGTGGCGCGGGCGATCATGATCGATCCGGCGATCCTGGTGCTCGACAACGCCCTTTCGAATGTCGACGCCGAGACCGAGCGTGCCATTCTCGACGGTCTGCGCGAGCCGCGCGCGGGCACCCGCGGACCGACGTTGATCGTCGCCAGCAATCGCATCGGCGCCGTTCAGGACGCCGACCGCATCTACGTGATGGACGAAGGGCGCATCGTTGACGGGGGCGTTCACGATGAGCTCGTGGCGCGCCCCGGTCTGTACGCCAACATGTTCGAGCAGCAGCGCTTGAGCGCCGAGCTGGAGCAGCTCTGATGGCCGGGCAGCGGGATCTCTCGGTATTGCGGCGGCTGGTGCCGTTCATCCGTGCGCATCTGCGCCTGGTAGCCGCGTCGTCGGTCCTGCTGCCGATGCTGGCGGGCGTGCAGTTACTGCAGCCGTACCTGATCCGTATCGCCATCGACGATTTTCTGACGCCTGCCGCGCAAGGGGCTCCGAACGCGCTCTCGGGCTTCACCACGCTGGTGGCCGTGTTCGTGGGGCTGCTGCTGGTCGAGTTGGCCGTGCGGTTCGCGCAGATCTACCTCATGCAGCTTGCCGGTCAGCGGATCATGCACGATCTGAGGAGAGCCATATTCCGGCACGTGCAGTCGTTGTCGATGTCGTTCTTTGACCGTAATCCGGTGGGGCAGACGATGACGCGGGTGACCAGCGATGTGGAGACCCTCAACGATCTGGTGTCGCAGGGCATCGTTTCGATGGCGCGCGACCTGACCACCGTCGTCGGCATCGTCGTCGTCATGACGTGGATCGATTGGCGGCTCACGCTGGCCTCGTTCGTGGTCATCCCGCCTCTGTTGGGCATCCTCGCCTTCCTGCGCACGCGCCTGCGTGCCACTTACGACCGCGTACGGACGCTGGTGGCCCGACAGAATTCCTTCCTCCAGGAGACGATCTCGGGCGTCGAGATCGTCCAGGCATTCGTGCAGGAAGAGCGCAACCGGGCCGACTTCGAGGCGGTCAGGGGCGACATCCTCGGGGTCGAGTTGCGCAGCGTCCGTTTGTCGTCGTGGCTGTCGGCGTCGGTGCAGGCTGCCACCACGGTGTCGACCGCGTTGGTTCTGGTCTACGGGGGCTTCGGAATCATCGGCGGCACCGTCACCATCGGCGTCTTGGTGCAGTTCATGGAATACCTGCGGCGCTTTTATCAACCGCTCGAGGACCTCTCCGACAAGTACGACACCCTGCAGAGGGCGGCGGCGGCAAGCACCAAGATCTTCGGGCTGCTCGACGTCGAGCCGGAGGTGCGCGACGTCGATCGGCCGCGGCGGATGACGGATTTCGAGGAGGCGTTCCGCTTCGACAACGTGACCTTCGCCTATCCGTCGAGCTCGGAAGCCGCCAAGGCTGCCTTCGAAGACGACGCGGCGGCGGTGGTGGGCACGGCGCCGCCTGTTCTGGTGGATTTCGACCTGCAGGTGCGCAAGGGCGAGAAGATCGCCATCGTCGGCGCCACCGGGTCCGGGAAATCGACCGTTATCAAGCTGCTCCTGCGCCAGTATGATGTACAGCAAGGGGCGATCACCGTCGACGGGACTGACGTCCGCGAGCTGGAACAGCACTCGTTGCGGCAGGCATTCGGCACCGTTCCGCAGGACGTCTTTCTTTTTACGGGCACCATCTCCGACAACATCGGGCTCGGCGTCATCCCGCGGAACAGAGTCGAAGCGGCGGCGCGGGTGGTCGAGGCTGATCGATTCATCGCCGCCCTGCCGCAGGGCTACGACACGCGGCTCGGCGAGCGCGGCGCCAACCTCTCGTTCGGTGAGCGCCAGCTACTGGCCTTCGCCCGCGCGCTCGCGGTCGACCCGCAGGTATTGGTCCTCGACGAGGCGACCTCCAGCGTCGACTCGGAGACCGAAGCGCAGATCCAACGGGCCCTGGACCGGCTCATCGCCGATCGAACGGCTATCGTCATCGCCCACCGCCTGTCGACCGTTCGCGACGCCGACCGCATCATCGTCCTCCATCACGGGGAAATCCGAGAGGTCGGCACGCACCGCGAGCTGATCGCCAACGACGGCATCTACGCCTGCCTCTACCGCCTGCAACACCAGCAGGTCCTCGGCACTGCAGGCGAGCTTGCCTGACCCGACCTTGTGGCCGAGAGCACCGCGGTTTCGCTCGTCAACTGGGCGCGGTCGTGGCGGGCTTGGGGAGGTTCACGGGAGGGGCGTGATCTCGATACTGCCCTTCGCGTGAAGTGCGGGTATTCGAGCGGCTTCGCCGCGCTTGCGGATCGCAAACACACGCGAG
>CAYSHI010000317.1:0-11570 GCA_964430745.1 uncultured Acidobacteriota bacterium
GTCATCGACAATCTGGTCGTGCACCCGAACGACGACGATACGGTGTTCGCGGCCTACTACCGCGGCGACGGCAGCGGCGGGCTGGTCCGCTCGACGGACGGCGGCGACAACTGGACCACCCTGCCGGTGCCGGGCAATCCCTCTCTACGCGCGATGGCGCTCTCGCCCTCCGATCCGAACATCATCTACGTCGGGGGGCTCGGCGGCATCTGGCGATCCGACAACGGCGGCGATTCCTGGCGCGACGTGGGCGACAGCCGCAAGCCGTTCGAATTCGTCGAATCGCTCGCCGTCGACCCGCGTGATCCCGATCGCGTGTATGCCGGCACCTGGCGTCAGGCGTACCGGACGACCGACGGCGGAGCGAGCTGGCACCGTATGCACAACGGCATGCACATCGATCGCGACGTCTTCTCGGTGACCATCGATCCGCGCAACCCGGACGCGCTGCTCGCGGGCACCTGCAATTTCATCTACACCTCGGCGACCGGTGGCGACGACTGGGTGGAGCTGCGCAAGGGGCTGGCCAAGGATCACAACCGCGTTCACCTCGTGGCGCACGACCCGGCCAATCTCAACGTTCTGTATGCCGGAACCCGCGGCGCGTTGTACCGCTCCGAGGACGGCGGCAAGAGCTTCAGCATCGCGCTGGCGGGCGTTTCGGTCAGCTCCATACAGGTGTCGCCGTTCGGCCTGCCGGTGTACGTCGGCACCGAGGAGCGCGGCGTTCTGGTGACCCGCGACGGCATGATCTTCGAGGAGCACAACGACGGTCTCGACGCCAGCCGCGTCGTTGCCTTCGACGCTCTTCCGGGGGCCCCGCGCGTACTGTTCGCCGCACGCTCCGAGGGGCCGACCGCGAATACCGTCTACTACTCGACCGACATCGGCACGACATGGAAGGAGCTCGGGTTCGGACCGCCGCTGGGCCGCGTGGCGTTGATCCGCGCGCAGCTCACGCCGGTGAATCGGGTCCTGGTGGTTGCCGAGCGGGGTTGGTACAGCGTGACTCCCGGTGGTAGCTGGGCCCCGGCCGATCCCGCTCCCGGCCAGATTCACGACATGGAAATCGCTCACGGCTCGGGAGGCGAGGTCATCGCGGCCACCTCAACCGGGTTGTACGTGGCTGCCGCCGAGAGCCTGGGAGACACCGACCGGGCGTCGTTGCCGTTCGGCGACGCAGTGCCCCGCACGTGGACGCCGCTCTGGGAGGGCGGCGAGCTCACGACGTTGTCTGTCGAGGGCAGTCGCTATCTCGCCGTCGGGCCCGGTCGCGCGGTGAAGGGCGACCTGCATCCGATGGACAACGGTACCGGCGCGACTTCGTCCGACGCGCGCGGCTTGCCCGACAACATCGCCGCGGTCGCGCTCGACCCGGCGCAACCCGGCCGCGCGTACGCGGTCGGCGGACACAGCGTGTACCGCACCGACGACGACGCCACGAGCTGGACGCGACTCGAGCTACCCTGGGCCGCCGCCGACCTGCGAGCCGTCGAGGTAGATCCCGCACATCCCGACCAGGTTTTGGCGCTGGATTTCGGCGGCGCCCTCTATCGCGGCCACGATGCAGGCCGCCATTGGCTGATTTTGGATTCCGACCCGGGCCTTGCGAGGGCCTGGAAACTTCGCGTCAGCGCCCAGGCTCCCGGCCTTGCGCTCATCGCGACGCAAGGACAGGGGCTGCGGGTCGTCGCCTTGGACCCGCTCGAAAAAGCGATACAGTAATAGTCACAGGAGGAAGTAATGAAGACTCGTTCGATTCTCGCCGTCATGTTGGTTGTCGCAATGGGTGCCGTGTTTGCTGTCGAGGCCATCGCTCAAATCGAGGTTTCGGTGCAGAACCGCAGCTTTGCGTGGACCGGTAAGTCGGGCGACAACGCCAACTATCGCTGGTCGGCAACGATCGACAATCCCAGCGGCCGCGAGCTCAACGTGCGCGTCACGATCGAGATGCTCAATGCCGCCGGCGACGTCGTTAGCCAGGACAGCGCGGACGTGATGTTGACGCCGATGGACCGCACGTCCGTCGAGCAGACCAGCAACATCGCGGTAACCACTGCCGAGTCGGCCACGCAGTATCGCGTCGTCTTGATGGAAATCGAATAGCTTCCTGACCGGAGCTACTCGTAGGGACGACAGGGATCATGCGTGACCGAATGTGGGTTCTGCTCATAGCCTCGGCCGTCGTGTTGGCCGACCAGGTCACGAAGGTGGTGGCGAGCAGCATGATCCCGCTGGGGGGCAGGATTCCCCTCATCGACGGCTATCTGGCACTCAACCACGTGCAAAACCGCGGCGCGGCGTTCGGCCTTTTCGCCGAAGCGCCGCCGGGCCCGGTGCGCATCGGCTTGGTCATCGTCTCGGTTCTCGCGGTCGTCCTGATATGGACGTACGCGCGCGAAGGATGGCACGAGCCACGCACGGTAGCGGCCTTCGGCCTGATCCTGGGCGGCGCAATCGGCAACCTGGCAGACCGCGTGCGGCTGCACCACGTCGTCGATTTCATCGACGTCTCCTGGGGGCAATATCATTGGCCCTCGTTCAACGTCGCCGACACGGCGATCACGATGGGGGCGCTGACGCTGTTCGTTTCAATGGCGAAGCAAGGCCCAGTCGATGAGCCCACGCCGTTCGCAGCGGCGGCCGCGGGCGAGACGCTCGGCCGCTTCTCGGCGCCTGAAACGTCGGCCCAAGACCGGCCGGCCGAGGATACGGCAGGACCGAGTTAGTGTCCTGTCTCACGCTCACGCCTCTACAATGCAACGAACTCCTGGGACAGGACACTAGTATCCTGTCCCACGCTCACGCCTCTACAATGCAACGAACTTCTGACTCCTCAGGAAACTAACGACGCCACGCGAGGGCACGAATCGATGTTCCCAACCCTGTTCGAGTTACCCCTCCCCGTCGTCGGGCCGATCACCATTCACACGTATGGTGTGTTGCTCGTGGCGTCCTTCCTGATCGCCATCTTCGTTGCCCGCCGCCTCGCGGCCAGCGAAGGCATCGAACCCGACATGGTCGTCGACATGGGTGTGTACATCATCCTGGCGGCGCTGATCGGGGCCAAGTTCCTGCTACTGGCAGTCGACTGGGAGATCTACTCGCGACAGTTCCGCGCTCTGGTATCGGAGGGCGGCGGCAAGGTGGGCGAAGCGCTCGGCTTCCTCGGGGGATTCGGAGCCATTCTAGGCGCCCTCGCCCGCATGTCGATGAGCCTGCTGCAGGCCGGCGGGGTCTTTTATGGAGGCTTCATTGCCGCCATCCTGGCGACGATCTGGTATGTGCGCCGCCACAATCTTTCGCTGTGGAAGGTCGCCGACATCGGAGCGCCCGCGGTCGCCATCGGACACGGAATCGGCCGGCTCGGCTGCTTCGCCGCCGGCTGCTGCTACGGCATCTCGACCGACCTGCCCTGGGGCGTCGTCTACTCGAACACCTACTCGGGCACGCTCGTCGGCGTGCCGCTGAATATCCCGCTCCATCCGACGCAGCTCTACGAGGCCGCCACCAACCTGCTCCTGGGCGTCTTCCTGATCTGGTTTCACCGTCGCAAGCAATTCGACGGGCAAGTCTTCTGGATGTACGTGCTGGTCTATGCGGTGATGCGTTTCCTGCATGAGTTCCTGCGCGCCGACCCGCGCGGCTCGCTGTTCGGAGACGCGCTGTCGACCTCGCAGTTCATCGCCATCATCGGCGCCACCGTGGCGCTCGGAATGCTGGCGCGACTCAAGGCCGGCCAGCCGCCGGTGGAGCCGGCCGAGAGCGCCTCCTGAGTCGTAAGAGCTCGCAGGTCTCGATCCCTGAGGAGCTGTCCGGCCAGCGTATCGACCGCGCACTCGCCGCTCTCCTGCCGGAGCTGGGGCGGTCCACGATCCAGCGCCTCATCGCCGCGGGAGACGTTCAAATCGGCGGCAAGCCGGTGGTCAAATCGAGCACCGCGGCCGAGGCCGGAGCCACGATCACCGTATGGCTGCCCGAGGCCCCACCGAGCGACGAGCCCCACCCGCAGGACCTCGATCTCGAAATCGTGCACGAAGACGACGACCTCGCGGTCATCAACAAACCAGCCGGACTGGTGGTGCACGCAGGCGCCGGGTACCACGGAGCCACCCTGGTAAACGGCCTGTTGTTTCGCTACGGCGATGCGCTCTCACATGGAGGCGGCGATGAGCGCCCCGGTATCGTGCATCGGCTCGACAAGGGAACCTCCGGCGTCATCGCCGTGGCGCGCAACGACGCGGCGCACGACGCCCTCGGCGAGCAGTTCGCTGCGCGGAGTGTCGAGAAGGAATACGCGGCGATCGTCTACGGCTCCCCCGCCCAGGACGAAGGTCGCATCGAAGTACCGATCGGACGGGACCGATCGGATCGCACCAAGGTATCGGCCCATACCGATCGCCCCCGCGACGCCGTCACCCGATGGCAACGCGCCGAGGATCTCGGCGGCTTCGCTCTGCTGCGAGTGTGGCCGCAGACCGGCCGCATGCACCAGGTGCGCGTGCATCTCGCGTTCGAACACCATCCGTGCGTGGGCGATACGCGCTACGCCGGAGCACGGTGGAAAAACGAGAAGGAACCTCATCGCCGTGCATTGGTTCGCGACTTCGACCGACCGGCCCTCCACGCCCATCGGCTCCGGCTCGATCACCCCCGGACGGGCGAGCGAGTGGAGTTCGTCGCCCCCCTGCCCGCCGACCTCGAGACGCTGCTGGCGGCGTTGCGCGGCGCCCGCGACGAACCATGTTAGACTCCGTTTTTCATGGGTCGCGTCGCCGATAAAGGGCCGCAGCCTGCGACGATGCGACCCTCGCTCAGTTCTTGAAAACCGAGATCGGGAGGCGTCCCCCGGCGCGCCCAGCTCGTGGCGGTCGCCCGCGACGGGCGGGCCCGAGGCGTCGCCCTCAGGCACGTTTATTCTGCTAGGAAAGGGAGGCCATGGCCAACGTCGTCACTGCCGATCTGCGCAACGTCGCGGTAGTCGGCCACGGAGATACAGGAAAAACGACCCTTGTGTCCGCGTGCCTGTTCACGTCGGGCATGGTCAATCGCATGGGTCTGGTCGATCAGGGCACCGCCACCACCGATTACGACTCCGAAGAGATCGACCGCGGCATCTCGATCCAGGCCGCCCTCGCCCACTGCGAGACGAACGGCAAGCACGTGACCTTCATCGACACTCCCGGGTACGCGGTGTTCCGCCCGGACACGAAGGCCTCGATGCGCGTGGCCGACAGCTTCGCCCTGATGATCGACGCGGTGTCGGGCCCCCAGGTCATGACCGACAAGTCCTGGCAGTACGCTCGTGAGTACGAGGTTCCCGGCCTCATCGTCATCAACCGCCTCGACCGCGATCACTCGTCCTACCAACGTGCCCTGACCGCGATCCAGGAGCGGTTCGGCCGCGAAGCGGTGCCGCTGCAGCTGCCCATCGGCAAGGAACACGATTTCGAAGGAGTCGTCGACCTCGTCGCGATGAAAGCCTTCAAGTACAAGCGCGACGGCGACGGCAAGGCGCGCGCCGAAGACATCCCGGAAGACATGCAGGCCGAAGCGGAGAGCCAGCGGGAAGCCCTGGTGGAGATGGTCGCCGAGGGCGACGAGCAGCTCATGGAGACCTTCTTCGAGGAGGGCGACCTGACCTCCGAGCAGCTCGAGCAGGGATTGCGAACCGCGGTGGGCAAGCGCATGTTGTTTCCCGTGCTGTGCACCGCGGCACTGCACGGCGTCGGCACCGATCGCGTGCTGCACGCCATCGCTCATTACCTTCCTTCGCCCGATCAGCGCCCCGACTTCTCCGGCAAGAACCCCAAGGACGACAGCGAGATCACCCGTAGCGTCAGCGACTCGGAACCCTTCTCCGCGCTCGTCTTCAAGACGGTTGCCGATCCGTACGCGGGGCGCATCTCACTGCTGAAGGTATTCTCGGGCAACGCCGACGCGGACGCGCCGATGCTCAACGTGACCACCGGCAGCACGGAGAAGCTCGCCAATCTGGCCCTCGTTCAGGGCAAGAGTTACGACGCCACGCCGCACGTGGTCGCCGGCCAACTCTGTGCCGTCGCCAAGCTGAAGGACGTACACACCGGCAACACCCTGTGCGACAAGGCGCAGCCGATCATCATCGCCCCGGTCGAGTTCCCCAAGGCCGCGATTTCGTTCGCGCTGGAGCCCGAAAGCCAGGCCGACGAGGAAAAGATCAGCGAGGCGCTCGCTCGGCTGCTCGAAGAAGACCCCACCATCGCCGTGCGCCGCGACCCGGAAACCCACGAATTGCTCGTCTCGGGCCTCGGACAGCTCCACGTCGAGGTCACGGTCGCAAAGCTCGACAAGCGCTTCCACGTGAAGACGACGCTCAAGCCACCGACCGTGCCCTATCACGAGACGATTCGCGGCACCGCGCAGGCGGAAGGGCGTCACAAGAAACAGAGCGGCGGGCGCGGGCAGTTCGGCGTCTGCACGATCGAGATCAGCCCGCTCACCTCCGGTGATGGTTTCGAGTTCGAGGACAAGATCTTCGGCGGCTCGATCCCACAGCAGTTTCGACCGGCGGTGGAGAAGGGCGTCGTCGAGGCCGCGCACCGAGGTGTCGTTGCCGGGTTCCCGATCGTCGACTTCAAGTGCACGCTGCTCGACGGCAAGTTCCACGCCGTCGACTCGTCTGAGATCGCCTTCAAGATCGCCGGCTCGATGGCCTTCAAGGAAGCCGCGGCGCACGCCCGGGCCGTGCTTCTCGAACCCGTCATGGATGTCGAGATCACCGTTCCGGACGACAACATGGGCGACGTCATGGGCGACCTCAACAGCCGCCGCGGACGCGTGCAGGGGATGGAGCCCATGGGCGATCAACAGATGATCAAGGCGCAGATCCCCCTGGCCGAGATCCTCACCTACGCCCCGGACCTGAACTCGCTCACCGGCGGCCGCGGCTCCTACACCATCGAGTTCTCGCACTACGACGACGTACCGGCCCACATCGCCGACAAGGTCGTCGCGGACTTGAAGGCAAAGCGCGAAGAAGACGCTCACTGAAAGCGCCGCCACGCGGGCCGGCAGGCGCCCACTCAGGCGGGCGCGCAGGCGGGCGAGTACAAGGCGCGCGCAGCTTCCGAGCGCGGAGGCGTACCTTCAGGTACGTCGAGCACGCGGAACAAGCGCAACGCAGTAATCGCCCGCCTGCGCGCCCGCCCTAGCCCGGGAAGGGGGCTCGGTCCAGGAGGTCGGAGGTGACCTCTACGGCCTGGGCCGGGTCGGCGACGATCATGATGGGGAGATTCATCGAGGTGTCGGTGGGCGCAAAGCAAGCCTCGTCGTTGCAGGCCTGGTAGTTCAAGACCACCTCGAGATCCCTGCCGCCCGCCGGAATATCGGCCGCCACCGCGAGCGTCAGGCCGATGACGAACGTGCCTTCGTACACCCTGTAGGGCTCGTCATCGTAGGGGAACTTGCGCGACTCGGCCTCCGGGTAGAAGGCCTCGATGACGCTCACGCCTTCGACCCCTTGCACCGACACCTCCACCGGGATCATCCAGTCGTGTGTCGGCGGGTTGGCGTTGACGTGCATGCCCGGGAGCATCTCGACCTCGACCGCCAGCCGCACCGCGCCGTCGCGGGCCATGGGCTCATATCCGGTCACGGCGCGGGTGATCGTAGCGCGCTGCGTGTTTCGCAGAAGCTGCGAGACCACGCCGTCGTGCTCCACGGGCGCTGCCGGCGAAGAGACCGGAGAGGCCGTGAAGGCGACGACGGCAAGAACGATGGCGATGTGTATTCGTCGAGTCATGAGGTCCACCGGATGCAAAAAGCATCCACCGCGAGGTTGTCGGATCATCGGATCAGGGTCACGAGGAGGCCCGCAAGTAATCTATCACTCCGCGCCCGTCGGCTTGACGCCGGTGTGGAGGGCGACCGTGCCCAATCCCATCATCCGATACGACACCTCCACGAAACCGGCGGTGCACAGGAAATCGGCGAACTCCTCGGGCGTGTACCACTCCTGGATACTGCGATAGAGGTACTCGAAAGGCTCGGACGTCCCCGTCAGCAGGCGTCCGACCCGCGGCATCAGCACCCGCGTGTAGAGACCATGGCCCCATCGCACCGGAGCAACTTGCGGCCGGCTGAACTCCAGGATACCGACGCGTCCGCCCGGAGCCAGGACACGACAAGCTTCGGCGAGCACCGCCGGCAGCATGGGTTTGACATTGCGCATCGCGAACGCCGAGGTGGCGCCCTGGAACGAGCCGCTCGGATACGGAAGTTGCTCCGCGCGGGCGACATGAAAATGGGCGCGGGCATTCGAGTCGCCTTTTTCGCGGGCGCGACGAATCATCTCGGCGGCGAAGTCGCACCCCACCGTGTGACCGGCGGCCTTGGCGGTGGCGAATGCGAGGTCCCCCGTGCCGGTAGCGATATCGAGCACGACGTCGCGCTCACCAAGCCGCAGAGAACGCACGGTCGCCCTTCGCCAGCCGTAGTCCAGGCCCATCGAGGCCCAGTGGTTGAAGGCGTCGTAGCGCGGTGCCAGCCCGTCGAACATGCTGCGCACGGCGCCGGTGAACGATCCGCCGTTGTCGGCCACCCGATCCGGGGCGATCGACGGAACCGCTTTTTGACCGCTCGCATTACCCATGGAAGAATCCGCGCTTTGCTCGAAAATCAGCGCAAGCGAAGGAACGTCGAATGTCAGATCTTATCAACGTTGCCAAAGTCTCCGACGTACCCACCGGCGAAGGTCGTGTGTTCGACGCCGGGGGGATACAGATCGCTCTTTTCAATCTCGGGGGCGAGTTTCGCGCCCTCGACAACACCTGCATCCACCGCGGCGGACCGCTCGGCGACGGCATCTGCCACGGAACCACGGTGACGTGCCCGTGGCACGGATGGCAGTTCGACATCGCCACGGGCCAGTGCGCCAACATGCCGGGCGAATCCGTGGCCACCTACGAGGTGCGCGTCGAGGGCGACACCGTCCAGGTGAAGGTCTGAATCGACCGGCTCCGAGCCCGCCGCATCGTCGGGCCCTGCGCGTATCCGACGATCCGATGACTACTGCGGCGAAGTGCGGCGGAAGGCGAAACGCGGTGGCTCAGGCGGAGAACGAGTGCCCGCAACCGCAGGTGCCGCTGGCGTTGGGATTGCTCACTTTGAACCCGCTGCCGGCAAAGTCCTCGTAGTAGTCGACCGTCGAGCTCTGCAAAAACGGAAGGCTGAAGGGATCGACGAGAACCTCGATGCTCTCTTCGCCGTGCCCCTGCGGAATGACGTAATCGCCGTCCTTCTTCTCGTCGAACTTGAAGCCGTACTCGAAGCCCGAGCAGCCGCCTCCCTGCACGTACAGGCGCAGCAACTTGCCCTCGGCCTCGGGGTTCGTCTGGGAGAAACCGATCACCTTGCGCACGGCGGCGGGGGTGAAAATGATCAACTGCGTGGGCGAAAGCTCGGGCGCGGGCGCAGCTTCCGGCGTCTGCGTCTCGGCGGTGGAACTCATTGAGGCACTCCTTGGATGACAAGATCGGTCGCGAACAGCCGCACCGGCTCCCGCTGAAGCAAGGGTACTTCATCGTCCCCACGAGTCGCTAGCCGGAGGTTCGGGGGGACGGGGCGTGTCCGCTCTTCAGGCGGCCGAACAGTCCGCGTTTCGGCCGGGTACGGCCGAGGAGCCCGGCTCCGGCCGGGGGAACCTATTTCCCGCACGGGACGCTAGCGACGCAGTGATACCAGCGGATCGGCGCGGGCGGCGCGGCGGGCCGGTACGGCGCTCGCCAGCACGACCAGGGCCAATACGGCCGCGCCGGCAAGGACGTAGGTCGACGGATCGAGGGCCTCGATGCCGAAGAGCTGCGATGCGAGAAACCGGCTCAGCCCCGCCGCCGCGAGGACGCCGATCCCGACACCCACGGTGCCGATGGCGACCCCCTGTCGCAGCACCATCGCCAGCACGTCGGCGTGCCTGGCCCCGAGGGCAACCCGCACACCGATCTCCCGGGTGCGCTGCTCGAAGACGTACGAGATGACGCCGTAGATGCCGATCGTGCCCAACGCAACCGCGACGACGGCGGCCGTCAGCAACATGGACAGGGTGAAGCTGGTGCCCGCCAGGTCACGCTCGACGAGCCGGTCGAGCGTACCGACATCGGCGAGCGGCAGGTTGGGATTGACTGCCCACACGGCCTCGCGAACCTGACCGACGAGAGCGAGAGGGTCGACGCGCCGGGCGCGCACGACGAACGCCATGTCTCGCCGCAGCCAGGAATCAAAGCCCAGGAAGTCCTCCACCAGCACCGGCCAGAAGGCTACGGGGCGCGGCGCCCCACGCAGGCCGCCGTCGCGCACGTCGCCCACCACACCGACGATCTCGCGCCAGGGATCATTGCCGGCATGGCGGATGCGCTTGCCGATCGCCGCGCCGGCGCTACCCCAGAACTCACGCGCCAACGTTTCCGTCACGACCCCGACAGGGCGTCGCTCGCGGATGTCACGCCAATCGATCGAGCGCCCGGCAACGACGGGAATTCCGGCCGCCGCGAAGTAGTCGCCGGCAATCGCCTTGTAGGCGCCTCGCAGCGCGCCATCCGTCGGGTCGACGGCCACACCTTCGGCAAGAAACGAGTTTTGATTGCTCCGCCCCTCCATGGTCAGACCGGAGATGGCGCCGACCGCGGTCACGCCGGGTATCTGCGCAATCTGCCCGACCACCCGCTCGTAGACCGCGATCGCCTGGTCGTCGTCGGGTGCTTCGGCGGGCGGAAGAGAGAGGCGGAAGGTGAGCGCGCTGCGCGGGTCGCTGAACCCGGGATCGACGGAACGCAGCGCCCGAGAGCTTCGCACCATCAGACCGGCGCCGATCAGCAACACCACCGCGAGGGCGACCTCGACAATCGCCAGCCCGTTGCGGACGCGGTGGCTCGACCGCCCCCGGCCGGCGCCCCGGCCGCCATCGGCCAGGGCCGCGCGCAGGTGGATGTCGCTTCGTTGCAGAAGAGGAAACAGCCCGAACACGACGCTGGCGGCCAGCGAAAGCAGCAACGTGAACAGCAACACGCGGCCGCCGACGGCGATCTCCCCCACTCGGGGCAACACGGTGGGCGCCATGCGGATGAGGACAGGAACCGCCGCCCGGGCGAGAAACAGCCCCGCGGCCGCCCCGACCAGACTGACGACGGCGCTCTCGACGACAAACTGCCGCGCGACGCGACCCCACGAGGCGCCGAGCGCGGTGCGCATGGCGATCTCCCGACGACGCCCCTCGACCCGCACCAGTAGCAGGTTGGCGACGTTGGCACAGGCGATCAACAACACCAGGCCAACGGTGCCGAACAGCATCCACAGAACGCTGCCGACATTGCCCACAACCGCGTCCTTCAACGGCATGACGTTGATATCCAGGCCCCACTCGTCGAGCTGTGTCTGCGGAACCCACCCGTAGCGCTCGACGCTCACGGGGAGCAGCCGCCGCAGATCGAGCACGGCCGCCTGTTCGTCGACACCCGGGCGGAGCCGAGCCAGCACGCGGTAGTCGAAGCTCAACACCGTGGGTGTAGAGCTCCGATCGAAGCGCAACGTGCGAT
>CAYSHI010000318.1:0-4634 GCA_964430745.1 uncultured Acidobacteriota bacterium
GTGACGAATCCGTGGCCGGGATCGCTCGTTACCTGACGGATGCGGATCTCGGCGATCCGGCCACGCAGGCGCTGGTAGCCATCGGAACCACCGGGGCGCAAGCAGCCTTGCTGGCGGCGTTGGTCGATGCACCGGCCTCGAGCCGCACGCCGCTGGTGAAAGCGCTCGGCGAGCTGCGCACGAAGGCGGCGGCCTACGAGGTGATGAAGTACGCCATGAGCGAGGACGAGGGCCTTCGGCAGGCCGCTCTCTTCGCGCTCGCCAATATCGGCCCCGTGACCAGTGGTGACCTGCTCGCCGACGCCACCGCTACAGGTTCTGCGTATCGGAGATCGCAGGCGACCGCGAACCTGCTCCTGTACGCGCGCCGATTGATCGAGGCGGGGGAGACGGAGCGGGGCATTCAGATTTGCCGAGAACTGATTGCCACGCGAACGGCGCCGGAGGAACGCAGCTCACGGATCGCCGCCCTCAACACTCTCGTGGAAATGCTCGGCGACGGGGCGCTCGCGGACCTGACGGCGGCGCTGGATCTCGGGGACGAGGAGCTCAGCGGCGCCGTACTGAGAATGGTTGCCAAGATGCCCGGGCCGGCGCCGACCGATGCCTTGCTCGGCAAGCTGCAGACCGCCGACGGCGACCTGTACGAACAGATCCGCTCGACGTTGTGGGAGCGAAGCATCGAGGACTCGTCGGTGCGGCTGGAGAACGCCAAGGCAGCCTGGGCGGTCGCGGCCGAAAGCCTCGGCATTGCCCCGGACGCGAGCCTGGCAACCGCCCGGCGGGCTTCGGCTGCAGCCGGCGCGGGCGCCGGCACGGCGGACGCGGGCTTCACGACGCTGTTCAATGGCACCGACCTCACCGGCTGGCAAGGCGACACGGCGAGCTACATCGCCGAGGACGGCATGATCGTCATCCACCCGGAGATCGAGGGCGGCGGAGGGAACCTCTACACCGACGAGCAATACGCCGACTTCGTGCTGCGCTTCGAGTTTCGCCTGACACCGGGGGCCAATAACGGCCTCGGTATCCGCGCGCCACTAGAGGGTGACGCCGCCTACGTCGGCATGGAATTGCAGGTCCTCGACAACCGTGCCGAGCAATACGCGAACCTTCAGCCGTACCAGTATCACGGCTCGATCTACGGCACCTTCGCCGCCAAGCGCGGCTTCCAGCAACCTCCCGGCGAGTGGAACCGCCAGGAGGTGATCGCGCTCGGTCGCCGCGTCATCGTGATCCTCAACGGTACGGTGATCGTGGACGCGGATATCGATCTGGCCAGCACTCCCGCAACGCCGGACGGCCGAGACCACCCCGGCCTCGCCCGGCGACGAGGGCACATCGGATTCCTCGGCCACGGCTCGAAGGTCGAGTTTCGCAACATCCGTATCCGCGAGATCGCCGGCGACTGATTTCGGCGGCTCCCCGGCGGGCGCGTAGTGCACCGATGATTTGACCCGACCTCCCCAGGTGCGCTTGCCGATCAGGCGTGCCTCGGTTTCTGTCACGTGATCGGTGCGGGGACGATCAACCCGTTGTCGTTGATCGCGTTGCGTGCTAAAAGCGTCCGAGTTCGTCAGCGGTGGGCACGCTGTCCCACGGGCAACCGCCCCGCCGCGTTCGTTCCCTGCGACCGGAGGACCCCGATATGCGACCCACCTTCCGTTTTCTCACACTGGTTTCCGTCCTGGTCCTGGTGGTTTCGTCGAGCGCCGTCGCCCCGGCCGGAGCCCAACAAGCGGGCGGCCCGGTACCGACGGGCGAGCACGTGTTCTCGTTCGGCAACATTCCAGCCGACTTCGCCGGTCGGGTCGCCTCGAACGGCGGCCGGGTGGTGCGCACGCATCCAGCAATCGGCGTCGCCGTCGCATCCGGTTTGTCGGACACGGGAGCCGCGGTTGTCGCAGCCGGGGGGCAGGTCGCGGCCGACGTCGAATTGCAGTGGATTCCCACACTGGAGCAGATGCAGGGGTCGGTGCAGTCGACGGGCGAGTTGCGCGGAAACGGCCACGATCCGACGACCGCGGCCTTCTTCCCGTTTCAGTGGGACATGCAGATCATCGACGCGGATGACGCGTGGAACGCCGGATACTCGGGGAACTCGAACGTGGTGGTCGCCGTTCTGGACTCCGGCATCGATCCGTATCATCAGGATCTCGCCGGGCTCGTCGACTTCGGCACCAGCGTAGCCTTCGTCCCCTCGGTCGTCGGCTCCCCGGAATGGGTCGACGATCGTTTCCATGGGACCCATGTTGCCGGCTCCATCGTGACCAACGGAATCGGTACCTCCGGCGTCGCGCCCCACACGCGGCTGATGGCCGTGAAGGTTCTCAACGTGAACGGAGGCGGTTCCTTCGCCAATATCACCGCGGGCATCATGCATGCGGCCGACAACGGCGCGGACATCATCAACATGAGCCTGGGTGTCCCCGGCGGGATTCCGAAGAATCTTCCCGGCGCGGGCCCGTTGATGGCGGCGATCAACCGTGCCGTCAACTATGCCAATCGCGCGGGGGTCCTGGTCATTTCCGCCGCCGGCAACGACGGCCTCGACATGCAGCATTCCGGCAATGTGGCGTTTACTCCGTGCGAGAACGGCGCGGGCATCTGCGTTTCCGCAACCGGTCCGACCGACGCCCTGGCCGGCTACTCGAATTTCGGCACATCGGCCGTCGACGTGGCCGGTCCCGGTGGTGACATCGATGTGACGGGCAACCCCTTCACCGGGATGGTGATCTCCCCGTGCAGCAGCTTCAGCGTCTTTTTCAACTGCGCCGGAGGCATCTCCTATTTGTTCGCTGAGGGCACGAGCATGGCGACGCCGCACGCCGCAGGTGTGGCGGCGCTCATCGACGCCCAATCGAACGGTGGGCTGAGGTCCGGCCAGCTCAAGACGAGGCTGCAGCAATCGGCCGACGACATCGGCAAGAAGGGCGCGGACGCCGCAACCGGAAAAGGTCGCGTGAACGCCTGCACCGCGGTGGGTTGCCGCTAAGCCCCGTCGCAAAGCCGAAGCGGAGCGCGCCGTGGCGGTGGAAATCAGCCCCGTCGCAGCGCCACCATCGGATCCGTGCCGGCCGCCCGCTGCGCGGGGACCCAACACGCGACCAAAGCCACGGCGACCACCAGCAACGCGCCGACGGTGAAGCTGATCGGATCGGTCGTGCTGACGCCGTACACCTGGCTGGCGATGAAGCGACCGAGAAGGACGGCGGCGCCCGAGCCGAGCAGCATGCCGGCCACCACGAGACGGACGCCCTCGCCGACCACGAGCCCGACGACGCCGCGGCGCTGCGCTCCGAGCGCCCGGCGCAGGCCGATTTCCCGGGTGCGCTGGGCAACGGAGAAGCTCAGCACGCCGTACAGGCCGATCGCCGCCATCAGCAGGGCGGCGAGCGCGAAGGAGCCCAGCAGGACCATGTTGAAGCGCCGGTCGCCGAGAGAAGCGGCCAGAACATCGTTCATCGAAGAGATCCCGGAAACGGGCTGCTCGGGGTCGACCTCGAGGACGGCCTCTCGGACGATGGTCGCCAGCTCGTCAGGGTCCATGGTGCTGCGCACGACGAAGGTCGTGAAACCGAGCGCGGACTGCGAATACGTCTGATAGGTCTCCGGCACGGCCTCCGCATCGAGTCCTTCGAGATGTGTGTCGGCGACAATCCCGACAATGGTGAACCAGTCGGCCTCGTCGTTGTCGGGGTTGTTCCAGGTGAGGCGCTTGCCGAGCGGGTCGTCCTGTGGAAAGTAGGTCTCGGCGAACGTTTCGTTGATCAACGCCACCGAAGGCGCGTCATCGGTGTCGGAGTCGCTCAGGAGCCGGCCCCGCAGCAACGGGATGCGAAGGGTGCGGAAGTAGCCGGGGGTCACGAGCTGCACTCCGGCGAGGGGCTTGTCGTCGGCGTCGCTCACGCGGCGGTCGTCGATACTGACCCTCAACGTGCCGCGTATGTTCCAGCCCATGGGCAGCGTCAGCACGGACCCCGCCGACTCGACTCCGGGATGGGCTCGCAGGGTGCCGACGACCTGGTCGAAGAATGCAGAGACTTGATGGTCCTCGGCGTATCGGGAGTCGGGCAGCGCCACGTGGGCGACCAGAGTGTCGTCCGGATCGAAACCCGGGTCGACAGCCGTGAGGGTCAAGAACGTGCGGCCCATGAGCCCGGCCCCGACCACCAGCAGCAGCGACAGCGCCACTTCGGCAACGATGAGCGCCTTGCCGAGCCGGCGATGGCGCCGTACCGACCCCACACCGCCGGCCCCCTCGCGTATGGCGCTCTGCAGGTCCTGGCCGACGAGCCCGACCGCCGGCGCCATGCCGAACAGGATCGCCGCACCGACGACGGATACGAGAGCAAAGCCCAACACGCGGAGATCGAGGGTTGCGGTCTCGGCGCCCGGCAGATTGCTGGGCGCCAGCGCGACCAGCGCCCTGGTCCCGTACCGCGACACGATGACGCCGAGCAGTCCGCCCAGCCCGGCGAGCACGATGCTCTCGGTGAGGAGCTGGCGCGCGATCCGCCCGTGGCTCGCTCCGAGGGCCTTGCGCATGGCGAACTCCTGCTCGCGGCGCGCCGCCTTGGACAGCAGCAGGTTGGCGACGTTGGAGCAGGCGATGAGCAGAACGAGCCCTACGG
>CAYSHI010000319.1:0-23774 GCA_964430745.1 uncultured Acidobacteriota bacterium
GGCATCGCCGAGGCTGCAGACGACAATGGCGTCGTGTGGGAACGGCAGCGGCAGGCCGAGGTGTTGGGCGCGATCGATCGAGACCGCGTGCCCGACCGCCTTGGGCAAGTGCGACGCGATGGTGCTCGTTTGCGGATAGATCCACAGCGGCACGCTGCCGAACACCTTGTGGCGCCCGCCGGCGATGGGCTCGTCGGCGGCGGCCGTAAGCGACAGCAAGACGTCGAAGATCGGCGTCTGGCCGGGCACCTGTCGCGCACGCTCGATGAAAAAGCCCGCCGACCGATAGTGTAGAAAGGCCGGGTCGGTGGGGTGTAAGGCCGCCGCTACGGCGGCGTTGACTTCATGACCGGAGCTGGCGATTGTGTAGTAGCCTTCGTCGCTACGCTTGAGCGCGCGGGCCTCCAGGTCGAGTTGGCGCGCCACGTACATCACCTCGAGCAGGGACAGAAAGCGTCGCCCGCTGAGACGCGCGCCGGGAACCACGGGAAGCGCGGGGTCGGCGGGCGCGGACCTCGGAACCTGAGCGGCGAGGAGGGCTCGCAGGTTGGCGTCGAGAACTTCGGATCGGCTACTCATCGGGCGGGGTCGGAAGAGGGCAGGGGCCACGCCGACGAGCCGACAGCCCCGGAAGAAGAGGAATTCTACCAGGCCTCGCGGAACCGGCAGTACGGCGTCGCCGGGCTCCATGAGCAAGGAGGACAGGTGTCCGAGATCGTCTATGAAGGTCGTGTTCGCATCGAGCGGGTGGAGGGGCCATTACGCCTTGCGTACATGCCCGCGGAAGAAGAACCGGTGGCGTTCGGTGTGCACGGCGCCATCGCCGAGCACTATGGCGTCGATCCCGCGGTCTCCCGGCCGCACGCCACGACGATCGACTACGTGATCGCCGCCGCGGGTGGCTGACTGCTCGGCACCTTCGGAGGCGCGCTGGAGGCGCGTCATGTCGATGCGGGCGAGGGACGTCTGACCGGCGAGGTCATCGGCGAGGTGGAATTGGACGACGGCGTCCTGGTGCTCAAGAGAATCCGCGTGGCGTACGAGCTGCGCACCACGGGCGATCATCGCGAGACCGTCGAGCGCGTTCACGAGATGCACCGCGCCCACTGCCCCGTATACCGATCGATCTGTCGCGCGATCGATATCACGACGACGCTGGACATGGTCGCGGACTAGCCGCTGATTCCAGGCACGCGTTCGCCGGCTTTCCGCAAGCGTTGGCGCAGACCCGGGGTCGCTAGGTGTTGATTCCAGGCACGTGGCTTGTGGGGTCAGCTTGGGTAGATTGGAACGTAGTTGCTGGGCGGGCACGCTAGGGGCAGCGATACCCTTTCGCGTGAGGTGCGCGGGGAAAGGGAGCGGCTTCGCCGGATTCTCATGGCGCGCAGTACACGCGAGAAGGGCATCGCTGCCCTACGCGTTCCCTCTGCATCGGTTCCATCAAGACGAGGCTCCCCCGCCCAAACGCACCAGCGCCAACGATCCTGATGCCCTGAGATGGACGTGCCACCGACCGCCGTCGACCGGAGGTATCGGCGGGCAGCATAGGCGGCCGAGCGCGAGTGCCTGGCACCAGACAGCCACTTCTGTGACCCGCTGAACGCCCGCTGCCCACCGACACCTCCGCCCGGCCGAACAGGCAAGGAGTAACCGCTCAGAGACAGGCAGCGAGACGATGTCGAGGCCTCGGAATCCCCCGAAAGCCGGCTCCGCCGTCTTCCGGCTCGGGGGAGAATTCTCCGGTGCCCGCGCGTTCAGCGTGTCTGCATCGGTCCTGCCTTGCTTCATGCACTCGCGCTCGGCCGCCTACGGGCGCCGGAGAATTCTCTCTTCGAGTCGCCGCCAACGTTCCATCGTTGGCACGGGGAGTCGTCTCGGCCGGGCGGATGCGGGACGTGGCAGTTGCGACTTGGCGGATCAGATCTGAGGGAGGGGCGTGTTCTCGATGCTGTCCTCTCGCGTGTGTTTGCGATCCGCAAGCGCGGCGAAGCCGCTCAAGAACCCGCACTTCACGCGAAGGGCAGCATCGAGATCTCGCCCCTCCCGTGAACCTCCCCACACCAGGTCAGCGTCGCTCCGCCAGCACCCCCCAGATGGCCGGGTCCTCGCTGCCGAGAACCCACACGGAGATTCCGCGCAGCCCGGGATACTCCTGCAGCAGGTCGAGCTTGAGGCCGAACGAACGTGCATCTTCGAGGAACAGCCAGTCGAAGGTGACGTTTCGTTGCCAGAAGGCGTAGTGGACGCCCTGGTCGGGCAGCCAATTCCATGTGGCACCGGCGTCGGCGGCGAGCCGGCGGGCGCGGGCGAACGAGATGTCGCGGCCGCGGACTCGGGCGCCGGCGTCGTCGTAGGTGGGCAGCCAGTAGTCCGAGTAGCTCGGTATGCCCAGTGAGAGCTTCTCCGGCGGTACGCCCTGTTCCAGGACCCACTCGGTCATCTCGCGCATCCACGGGAGTCCGGCCACGGGCCCCGGTGTGGTGCCGCCGGCGTGCTGGGCATAGGTCATCCAGGAGATGAAATCGCCGATCTCCGCCAGGGCGACGACGTCGAAGCTGCTGCGCCAGTTCTCCTGCATGTAGACCGAGAAGTCGTCGTTGCCGACGGAGCCGTCGCTCGGCACCACCGCGATCGAGATGGTCTTGCCGGCGGCGTGCAATGCCACCGCTGCTTCGCGATAGAAGTCGGTGAGCCGATCGCGATAAGAGACGTGGATGTTCTCCATGTCGAACTGCCAGCCCCAGAAGTCGTTCTCGACGGCGAGGTCGACGAGCGTGCGCACCGTGCGAGCACGCGCCGCGGCATCGTCCAGGAGCGCGTGCGCCGTTTCCTGGTCGAATCCAGGGTTGAGAAACAACGGCATCACGTGCACCCCGTGTGTGCCGGCGATATCGAGGATGCGTTCGTCGACGCGGCCCCGAAGGGCGCCGCTCGCGTCGACGTTGAAGGTTTGCGGGCCGATGATCGAGATGTGCTCCGCGTTGTCGGCGAAGCTGCGGATGGCATCGTCGTCGTTGCGTAGATAGAAAAGTGTCTCGACCTGCTGGGCCCCCGAAGCCGGGGAGCTCTCGGCGTGCGGCGGGGTCGTCGGGGTTGCCCCGGGCTCGCCGAACCCGCCGGCATGAGGCGCCGTCCAGAACGCGAGGATCGTCGCGATGAGTGCCCGCCACAGCATGGTGGTTCCTCCGTTGGTTGATCGACGCCAAAGATATACCGTTGCCCGATGAGAAGGACGCCCGGCAATCCCGTTGCTTCTGGAGTTGGTCTTCGCCCTACCCACGGCGTGCTTCGAACCGTCGGGGCGCCCTTGACGGCCGCCGCCCGGCTCGCTGCGATCGCGGCGTTTACCGTCTGCATCATCGCGCCGAGGCCGGCCGACGGTGCCCAGCAGACGCATCGTCTCGAAGCCGGCCCGGACACGGTCGCCTTCGGCTACTACTGGTCGGAGGCGGAGCCGGTGCTGCGGATAGCCTCAGGCGACGTCATCGACGTCGACACCATGCTGACCTCGAGTCCGCCGCGGCTCGAAGCGATGGGAGTGTCGCCCGATCAGGTGCAACAATCGCTGCGCGACATCTACGACCAGGTGGCGCAGGAGGAGCGAGGACCCGGCGGGCACATTCTCACCGGCCCGGTGTTCGTCGAAGGCGCTCGGCCGGGCGACGTGTTGCAGGTGGACATCCTCGAGGTCGACCTGCCCATCCCCTACGGCTACAACGGCTGCAGCGGGTTCGCCCGCGAGAATTGCCCCGAGGATCGAGCGGAAAGGTCGCGCCTGTTCCGGCTCGACCGCGAGGCGATGACGGCCGAGTTCGCTCCCGGGATCGTCATTCCGCTGGCGCCCTTTTTCGGCAGCATGGGCGTCGCTCCGCCGCCTGATGCCGGGCGTTGGAGCAGCGTGCCGCCATGGATCCACGCCGGCAACATCGACAACAAGGAGCTCGTCGCAGGCACCACCCTGTACATCCCCGTGTGGGTCCAGGGGGCGCTGTTCGAGATCGGCGACGGGCACGCCGCCCAGGGCGACGGGGAGGTCGATCAGACCGCGATCGAGACGTCGCTGCGCGGGCGTCTTCGCCTGACCGTGCGCCGCGACATGAGCCTCGAATGGCCCGTCGCCGAGACGCCGACCCACTGGATTACGATGGGCTCGGACGAAGACCTCACCGAGGCGACCCGCATCACCATCGAGCAGACCATCTCCTTTCTCGCCGATCGCTTCGACCTGCCGCGCGCGGAGGCGTACCGGCTCATGAGTCTCGCGGTGGATCTGCGGATCACCCAGCTCGTCGACCAGAAGGTCGGCGTTCACGCGATGATCCCCAAGGAGCTCTTCCGCTGACCATCGCGGTCGGCGAAGGGACAGAGCCGGCGGCGCGATGCCTGGCGGCAATCATCGTCCGGGAATCTGCGCCGGCTACTCGATAACCGCGCGGTAGATCCGGTCGAGCAGCGGGAAATCCGCGTCGAGATGAGCGTTGCCCTCGGCGACGATGCGACCCTGGTTACCGGCGCGCATCCCGCCGCCGGCGCTTTCCCCGTAGCCCGCATAGAGAGCGTCGACGACCTCCATACCCGCGACTACTTCGCCGAAGGGCACGAAGCCCTGCTCGTAGTAGTCGGGATTGTCGCGCAGGTTGATCACCGCCTGGGTGGTTCGGTCGTCGGGTCCGCGCATGGCAAAAAAGACTCGACCGCGAACGTGACGCCCGTCGGGCGGATCGTCCGGGAGAGTGCGCTCGTACCAGACGGCGTTGACCGCCGGGTCTCCGGACAGCCCGAACTGAACGAAAACGCCGTCGCGGATCCGATAGACGCGCGTGTCGTCATAGAACCCGAGACGAACGAGGTTGAAGAACCGATCCGCGCCGATCGAAGCCCAGGCCCGATGCACTTCGACGGTGAAATCGCCCGCGCTCGTTTCGAAGCGGGCGCGAAAGCTCTCCGGCGCCGGCGTCTTCCATTCGGCGTGCTCCGGATCGAGCAGCAGCGAGCGCTGCGGCTCCGTCATCGCCGGTAGGGGTCCCGACAACAGGCAGGAAATCACCAGCGCCGCGGCTGCTGCGGTGAGCATCGGCCATTCTCCGTGAGCTGCGGGGAAATTGCCGGGAAACTATCAAGGAGCTCCCGACGTTCTTTACGGCAGAACGGCTACTCTGCCCGAACATGTTCTCGTCGACAACCGAGCGGAGAGCCTGCGCGACAACCCCGGCCACCGGAACGACAGACCCATGGACACACTCCTTCAAGACCTCCGCTACGGCTTCCGCCAGCTCACCCGATCCAAGGCGGTATCACTCGCGGCCGTCGTCTGCATTGCCATCGGCGTCGGTGCGAACACCACGATCTTCAGCGTCGTCGATGCCGTCCTGCTGCGGCCGATTCCGGGTGTCGGCGACGCCACCGGCCTGGTGGAGATGGGGCGCATGCATCCCGATGAAGATCCCATGGACACGCTGTCGTATCCGACCTGGCGTGACGTCATCGAGGGCACACGCGGCAGTGTCGAGATCGGCCTCTGGACGTTCTCCCCGGTTTCGTTGAGCGGCGAGGGCGATCCGGAGGTGGCGCTCGGCTATTCGGTGACGCCGAGCTATTTTTCGGTGCTCGGCCTGCGTCCCGCGGCGGGCCGTTTTTTCACCGAGCAGGAGGGTCGCATCGAGGCGGCGGAGTCGCTCGCGGTGATCAGTCACGGTCTCTGGCAACGTCGCTTCGCTGGAGCCGACGGGGTCGTCGGCTCCACGGTTCGTGTCAACGGCACTCCCGCCACGGTCATCGGCGTAGCTCCCGAGGGCTTCAGCGGCCATCTGTCCGTGATCGGGGGCGATGTCTGGGTACCGCTCGGCATGAGAGCTTCGGGATTGCCCGACCGGGAGACCCTGTCGGGGAGGTTCAACAGCTTCTTGTTGGGCATTGGCCGTCTCGCACCCGGGGTGTCCCTCGAGAGCGCGCAGGCGGCGGGCTCGGCGGCAATGGCCAACGTGGTGCGCGAGTTTCCACGGCTCGAGGGGACCGACGTGGGGATCGCGCCGCTGGGCTCGTTGCCCGCGTTCGTGCAGTTCATCGCCACGCTGTTTCTCAGCGTGCTGATGGTGGTTGTCGGCCTGGTGCTGATGATCGCCTGCATCAACGTCGCCGGCATGCTGCTCGGCCGCGGGGTGCTCCGGCAGCGCGAGATCGCGGTCCGGCTGGCGGTCGGCGCCGGCAGGGGAAGGGTCGTGCGGCAGCTCCTCACCGAGAGCCTCCTGCTGTTCGCCTGCGGCGGTAGCCTCGGTGTGCTCGGTGCCGTCTGGACTACGCGCCTGTTGAGCGCGATGAACCCGCCGACGCCGCCTCCCTTCGAGTTCACCTTCGATCCCGGGCTGGACGCGCGGGTGCTGGGGTTCTCGCTCGTGCTGACGCTGCTGACCGGGTTGCTCTTCGGCCTGGGTCCGGCGCTGCGGACGACACGCCCGGACCTGGTGGGCGCGCTGAAGGACGCCACCGGCAGCGGGCGCCGGCGCACCCGGCTGCGTGGTCTGCTGGTCGCAAGCCAGGTGGCGATGACGGTCCTGTTGCTTGTTGCTTCCGGCCTCTTCCTGCGGGCGCTGGTCAGCGCTCGCACCATCGATCCGGGATTCAATCCCGACGGCGTCATCACCATGTCGCTCGACCTCGACCTGCACGGCTACGGAATCGACGAGGGGAAGAGGTTCTTTCGCGACCTTCGCGAGGAGCTCGCGGCTACGCCCGGCGTGCAGACTTCGAGTGTCGCGGCGCTCCTGCCGCTCGGGTTGCCCGCGAACATCAGCTTCGGCGGCGTCAACGTGGAGGGCTTCGAGCCGCCCGCCGGCAGCAGCTCCTGGAACGGCAGCCTCAACATCGTCTCACCGGGCTATTTCGAGACGCTGCAGATCCCGCTGCTGCAGGGGCGCGACTTCGTCGAGCGCGACAATGCCCTGGCGCCGCGGGTTGCGATCGTCAACGAGACCATGGCCGATCATTTTTGGCCGCAGGGAGACGCGGTCGGGCAGACGTTCGTGACCGGTAGCTTCGACGCAGGCACGAGCTGGCGAGTCGTTGGCGTCGCGCGTGACTCCAAGTACCAGAGCCTGGGTGCCGAGACGCCGTTTTTCACCTACATGCCGGTGCAGCAAACATACCGATCGCAGATGTCGCTTCAGGTAAGGCTGACGGATGCCGGGTCGCCCCCTCTGGGGGCGATCCGCGCGGCGATCGATCGGCTGGATCCTGACCTTCCGTTCCTCGAGGTGATCGGACTGCGGGAGTACGTCGAGGTCGGATTCTTGCCCCAACGAGTGGCCGGTTCTGTCGCGGGGATCCTCGGCTTCGTCGGCTTGCTGCTAGGCGCCGTCGGCATCTATGGCGTGACCGCATACGCGGTGAGTCAACGGGTGCGCGAGATCGGCCTCCGGAAGGCGCTCGGCGCGGAGCACGCCGGGCTCGTGCGCATGGTGGTGCGGGAGGGCATGGTCGCGCCGCTGGCGGGAATGGCTGTCGGCCTGGCTCTCTCGTTGGCCGTCAGCCGCTTGCTGGCGGCCTTTCTGATGGGTGTCAGCCCGCTCGACCCGGTGACCTTTGTCGGTGTTCTGGCGGTGCTCGGCGCGGTCGCTCTGTTGGCCAATTACGTGCCGGCTCGCCGGGCCGCACGTGTCGACCCAATGATCGCGCTGCGACGAGACTGATCGGATCGACCGCGAGCGCGTGGCTCGCGGGGCGTCGGGCTAGAGGTACCGGTCGTAGAAGAACTTGGCGTAGTAGCCCGGTAAATCCGCCCCCGGAGCGCGGAATTCCTGCTCGCGATTGGCGGCTACCAGCAGATACACGAGCTCGCTCTTGCTGAACCTAGCCTTGAGCCGCTTACTTAGTCGATCCATCAGGAAGTCGGCGTACCACAGGGGCCATTCGGGATCTTCACCGTCTTTGTCCCGGAACGCCCGGCGGTGCGCCTCGCCGCATTCGCGGAAGAGGTCGGCGAGGAACTTGACCAACGCTTGATCGGAAGAGGGCTGCATAGCGGCTTAACGTTATGACAAAAAGGCGTAAGTAGGCAACTCTAACTTTTGCTGCGTTTGAGTCACGAGAAGCACGGAGGCATTTGCAGCGCTGGTACTCCGCGACGCAGAGCTACGACAGGTCGAACATGCGGCTGAGCAGGAGCTGCAGAGGAAATCTCCCGAGCGCACCGCCGGCGGTCGATTGCTCGTCGAAGTGTTGCACCGAGTCGCTCTCGATACCCGGGCCCCAGATGAGCACCGGAAGAGGATCGGCGCCGTGCTGCCCGCTCTCGGACAGTGTCGCGTGATCGGATGCGACGGCAACCCGAAGCTCGCCGGGGTACGCGTCGATGAGGCGACCGAGCTCTCGGTCAACCTTGTGAAGGAACTCCGCCTTGAGCTCCGGTCGGCGATCGTGGGCCGCGATGTCCGCGCCCTTCACGTGAAGCGTAACGAGGTCGTTTTGGGTGAGGGCCTCCGCCGCCGCGTCGAACTTGGCGCGCAGATCGGTATCGAGGTTGGCGGTCATTTCCGGCGACGATATGGTCTGGGCCCCGAGCCACGATGCCAGGCCGAGGATCGTGCGATCGCCGCCGATGCAGACCAGCCGCATCGGCAGCCCGGCCTCCTCGAGCGGGATCAGGCGGTGGATCCGACCGGCACCGCGGGTAAGGATCGCGTTGGCGGGCGGCAACCCCTGGGCTTGGCGCAACGCGTTGATCGGGTGCTTGGTGAGTGCGTCGCGCGCCGCCTTCTCGAATAGCGCCAACGCTCTCGCGGTGTAAACCGCACGCTCGTTGTGCGGATCGTTGGGGCTGGGCGTCAATGCGGCCGAGGGCATGGTGCCTTCGCCCGGGTCGCTTCCCTGGATTTCCGCCGACAACCCCTCTCCTCGCAGCGCCACCGCCAGGCGGTGCTCGGTGCCCACCTTGACGCGAACGTCCACGTCGCTGGCGATGTCCTTGGGCAACGGCAGCCGATCGAGGGCTGCCGCCAACTCCGCGGCTTCGTCGCGGATGCGGCCGGCGCGACGATCGATCACCTGGCCGTTGCCGTCGATGGTGGCGAAGTTGCCGCGCAACGCGACGTCGCTCGGCGACAGCATGAGTCCTGCTCCGAGCGCTTCCACGGGACCGCGCTTCAACGCCAGCGGCGACTGGCCGAACAGTGCCAAGCTTCCGGCAGCCGTGTCGGGGACCACTCCGGGCGCGACCGGGTCGGCGAGGCCACATTGACCTTCGGCCGCGAGACGATCGAGCGTCGGTGTTTGCGCTGCTTGCAGGGGAGTCCGGTTGCCGAGCTCGCGCACCGGGCGGTCCGGCAACCCGTCGATGATGAGCAGGAGAGTGGGCGGCGACTCTGCTCCGGAGAGAGACACACCGGAAGATATCGAGGGTAAGCGGCGCTCGAGCATGCCGGTCACGATCTGCAGTGTCCGCACCACGGGGACGTCACCGTGCGACGTCTCGAGCTCCTGGACGTCATATGCTTCCGATTGCTGCAGGATGTAATCGTGAACGGTGCGGATGTTGTCGAAGTTCTCCAGATACCTCTCCGCTCGTCGCCCGCCAAGGCGCGAGCGCGCGAGAAAGCGCGAGCGGTGCGCTTCTTCGTCGAGCGTGGCCAGCACCAGCGGGACCTGATAGACGGCTCCCTCGAGATCGGGGAACGGCACCAACCCGGGCACCAGATGGACCCCTTCGACGACGATGCTCATGTTCTCCGAGATGGCTCTCTCGACGACGGCCCTCACGCCGACGCAGACCCGCCGAGCCTGTTCCTCGAACGACGACACCACCCGTTCGGATCGAAAGGGATCCAGCGGAGAACCGAGAGACTCGTCGGCGGCTCCGTCGTATCCGTCGATGGCCTCGAAGCTCGAGCTGTGCATCGCCGGCATGATGTTGGGGGTGAACACCATGCGCATGACCTGGCGGATCGTGTCGGTCGCGCTGATGCGATAGATACGCAGCAGCGGCGCGAGCTCGAGCGAAAGCGTCGACTTACCGGTGCCGCTGGCGCCGCCGACGTAGATGACCAAAGGGCGCGGTAGGCTGCGAATGCGCCGCATCAGTCGATACCGCTGCGCTGATTGCGAGCTCACCTCGGCCTCGAGCACGGCGTCTGCACGACGGGCGATCTCGGCGCTGGAGACCACCGTGAGGGCGTCGGCCACGAGGCCCAGCTCGAGGGACGTCACCAGATCGTAGGCGCGGTCGAGGTCCACTCCCGCCGCGTGCATACTGCGCGCCAGCAGGCCCCTTGAAAACGGCTGACGGTGGCCGTGATAGATGACATGCAGCCGGGGTGTCAGTCTCTTGCGAGCATGCAGCGACGCCGGCAGCTCCTGGCCATACATGTCCTGGAGCGTCTGGATGATCGTCTCGCGAATCTCGGCGGTGGTTGTCTCGCTGCGATCTCCGAGCCGATTACGCACGTCCTGCGCGGCCTCGTAGGCGGCATCGAATCCCAGACCTCGCTGAACCAGGTCGTGCGTCACCATGCCGCGGAGAAATCGGTGTCGATTACCGTCGGAATCCACGACGTGGAGCTGACCGTCCGCGCCCCCGTTGCCCGTCTTCGATTTTCCGTTCTGGCGTTTGCTCAATGGCTCCCTGTCATTGTTCGTCGCCCAGATCGGCACGTTCCAGCAGTCTCGGGGTCACGAACCAGATGAGCGTGCCCCGGCCGAACTCGATCGCTCGCCAGCTCACCGCGGCCACGTCAATGCAGGCGAGGGCGGCGGTGGGAAAGCGGATTGACGCCGAGCCTACCAGGCTGCCGGCGACGTCGGAGGTCGTGGGTTCGTGGCCGGCGATGAGGACGCTGTCGAGGCCGTCGTCGAGCGCGCGAATCACCTCCAGTACCTGCCCACGGCCGGCTCCATAGAGCGCGGTTTCGGCCTCTACCTCACAGCTCCAATCTCCGGACTCGGCTGCCAGTTGCGCGGTCGTGAGGGCGCGAACAGCCGATGAGGAAACCACCAGCTCCGGCTCGGCTTCCGTGTTCGTGAGAAAAGAGCCGATCAGATGGGCGGCGCGCACGCCGCGCCCCTTGAGAGGCCTGTCGTGGTCGGAGCGATAGTCGGCTCCCCAATCCGATTTGCCGTGTCGCAACAAGTAGATTCGTTTCACCCGATGCCTCGATGTTTGTTCCGACCTTCAGGTCCGCCCGTTTCCTACATGCCTCATGCCAGACGGTGGCTCCCCACCATCCAACTTGCTAACGTACACCCTGGGAGGCAACAGCAGGAGTACGTCATGGCGCCGAACAGCAGCCCGGCGCGTGCCCAAGGCGTCAAGCGGGGTGCGCCCAATCTGAGTCGCAGCACCCACTACATCAATCGCGAGCTGAGCTGGTTGCAGTTCAACTCGCGCGTACTCGACGAGGCGCTCGACCAGGGCAACCCGCTGCTGGAGCGCGCCAAGTTCGTCTCGATATTCGCCAGCAACCTCGACGAGTTCTACATGATCCGTGTGTCGGGGCTGCGGCGCCAGTTTGCCGGCGGCGTACTCGCGGCGCCGGCCGACGGCATGTCGCCGGCCAAACAGCTCGCCGCCATCCGCACGCTGGTGACGCCGATGGTCGAAGCGTTGGGTTCCTGTTGGGACGAGGATATTCGTCCGAAACTCGCCGACGCGGGTATCCGCGTCGTCGATCAGGCCGATCTCAAGAAAAAGCAGAAAAAGGCGCTTCGCCGGTTATTCGAAACCGAGATCTTCCCGGCATTGACGCCACTTGCCTTCGATCCGGGCCATCCTTTTCCGCACATCTCCAACCTCAGCGTGAATCTCGCGGTGGTGGTCAAGGACCCGGAGAACGGCGAGATGTTCGCCCGCCTCAAGGTGCCGCCTACTTTCGATCGGCTGATCCGGGTGCCCCGACAGGACGACGAGGACGAGCTCACCGCCGGGTTGGAGCAATCGGATGCGGCCGAGTTCGTCTGGCTCGAGCAGATCGTCGCCGCCAACCTCGATCTCCTCTTTCCCGGCCTGGAGGTCGTCGCCTCGTATCCGTTCCGGATCACCCGTGACGCCGATGTCGAGATCGAGGAAGACGAAGCCTCCGACCTGCTCGCGACGATGGTCGAGCTGGTGGGCCAGCGTCACTTCGGCTCGGCGGTGCGTCTCGAGGTCGACACGCGCATGCCCGAGCAGATCCGCGACATCCTGATGAGCAACCTCGACATGAAGCCCTATCAGGTGTTTGCCACCGAGGGGCCGCTCGGTCTCGCCGACCTGATGCAGCTCATGAGCGTCGACCGGCCGGACCTCAAGGATCCTCCGTTCCTGCCCGTCGTGCCGACCGCGCTGGCATCGGCGGACGAGAGCATCTTCTCGGTGCTCAAGGCGCACGACATTCTTCTGCATCATCCGTACGACAGCTTCAATCCGGTGGTCGACTTCATCTGCACCGCCGCCCGCGACCCGAATGTGCTGGCCATCAAGCAGACGCTCTATCGTGTCGGCCGTAACTCGCCGATCGTCGAAGCGCTGATGGAGGCGCGTGAAAACGGCAAGCAGGTTTCCGCGATGGTCGAGCTGAAGGCGCGCTTCGACGAGGAGAACAACATCGCCTGGGCGCGCTCGCTGGAGCAGGCCGGTGTGCACGTCGTGTACGGCATCCTCGGCCTCAAGATCCACTCCAAGGTGGCGCTCGTCGTGCGCCGGGAGCCCACCGGGCTCGTGCGTTACGTGCACCTCGGAACCGGCAATTACAATCCCGTGACGGCGCGGGTGTACTCCGACCTCGGTTATTTCACCACCGACCCCCAGATCGGCGCCGACGTGACCGATTTCTTCAATTCGCTCACCGGCTACTCCCGCAAGGAGAGCTACAACAAGCTGCTGGTCGCCCCCGTCAACCTCAAGCGGGGAATCCTGTCGCGCATTCGCCGCGAGATCAAAGCCCACGAGAGCAACGGTGGTGGCGGTTACATCGCCGCCAAGGTCAACGCCCTTGTCGACAAGGCGACGATCCGGGCGCTCTATCGAGCGTCGATGGCGGGCGTGAAGGTCGACCTGCTGGTGCGCGGGGTCTGCTGTCTCAGGCCCGGTGTTGCGGGCGTCAGCGACAACATCCGCGTCACTTCAGTCGTCGGACGGTTCCTCGAGCACTCGCGGATCTATTACTTCCGCAACGGGGGCGACGACGAGATTTTCGTCGGCAGCGCCGATCTCATGCCGCGAAACCTCGAGGGACGCATCGAGGTGCTTTTCCCGGTCGAGGGGGAGCCGCACAAGACGGCCATCCGAGACGAGATTCTCTTTCGCCAGATTGCCGACAACACGCAAGCCCGACTGCTCCTGGCGAACGGCGACTACGAGCGCCTTCAGCCCGGTGCCGACGAGGCCCCGGTCAACTCTCAGCTCGAGTTTCTGAGCCGCCCGGGGTCCTGGCACAGCGCAGAGTAGGACGTCAGTCCGCCGTCGTCAGGCAACGTATGACGGGGTCGATCGCGCCGTCGCTGTCGGCCGCGAGAAACAGGTCGAAATCGTCGAGGAAGATCTCCCTCTCCCCGCGCTGCTGGTCCCGGATGTAGCTTTCCAGGTACGAAACGGCGTCGGTCGCCGGACCCGAATAGGCTCGTAGCCATTCGGCCTGGACCCGCAGGTCGTTGATCTTGCCCAGCGAGTCCTGTGTGCGGCGGAGCGTGTTGACCGCGTCCTCCACGTGAGCCTGCTCGAAGAGGCTGCCGAAGAACTCCAGCAGGTAGCGAAGCTTCTTGAAGTCGAGGCGAAGCTTGTGAAACGCCGGCGCCGGCGACGAGACCGCGAGCGTCGAACCCCGCTTCACGACCCGACGATAGGCCCTGCGGATGGACTTGGCGGCGAGCTTGTCTACGGGGCGTGATGCGCGCCCGGGTCGCGGGTCCTCGTCGGCAGGCGGCCGCAGAAAACTTTCCCATTCGGTTACCAGCGTCCGGTAGCGCTGAGAACGGAGGCCGACGCTGCAGGCGCTGCGCTCCCGGTCTTCGTGCTCCCTGAGGAAAGCGACAAACGGATCGAGGGGATCGCCGATTCGGTTGCCGAGGGCCTCGCGATACTCGGCGAGAGAGTCGAGGTACACCTCGAGATCGCGCGCCGGACTCGTGAGCTTCGAGAGCCAGCCGAACTCGGCGGAAAAACGGCTAGCGGTTTTCTTCGGGTAAACGCCCTTGAGCTGACGCAGGGCGGTTCGCGTGCGGCGCACGGCGACGCGAAAATCGTGCAGATACTCGCCCACGAGCCGCTGCTCCACGCCGTCGACGTTTTCGTGGATGCGGTCCAGCAGCTTCCGGTGGATCGTCCGGAGGGCTGTCTCGGCACTCATCGTCGTCGTCAATTCGACGAGGGGAACGAACGGCCCTCGAACCGCGGAACCCGCTGCGACCGCCTCTTCTCCTCCGGCGGACGCCGGCTCCGCGTCCTCAGACATCGTCGTCTTCGTGACGGATGCGGTGGAATGGTTGGACCACCGAGGATGCGATGTTGCTGAGGTGGGCGCTGATGCGCTGCAGATTGCGAGCCGTGGAGGCATAGACGATCGCCATGTCCGCGCTCAGGTCACTCGCCGCCAGCCGGCGAATGTAATCGCTGAGCTCCGCCTTGATGCGGACGTGCTCGTCGACCACCTTGCGCGCCTCGTCGGAGTCGTCGGCCTGGAAAGCAGCGGCGCAGATGTCATAGAGCGGCCGAATCTGCATGTCGATGCTGCGGAGCTCATCGGCGAATTTTCCGCTGCGCGGGCTTCGCGCGAGTCCCGGAAGGTCGCCGAGACCTCGCGTGAAGTCGCCGATTCGCTCGGCGTCCTGAACCATACTGATCAGCACCAGGCTGGCGACGAGATCCTTGCTCGGGCTCAGGCTGAGGTGCTCGAGCACGGACCGTCGAATCGAGGCCTCGCCATCGTCGATCTGGTCGTCCATCTTGTCGAGGTCCACCTCCAGCGGCGTGTTCTCGAATAGCGCGGTCATCGCCAGGTCGTGCATTTCGGCGGCGCGCTGGAGCATGCCCGAAAACTTCTGGAAAGCAGACTCGACCAGGCTGGATTGGGTTGAGGTTCCGAACAGACGCTTGAGCATGGGCTAGTTCCCGGATAAGGCGCCGCTGACGAACAACAACAGCAGCGGGATGCCGAAAAAGACGACGGCGATGTAAACCGCGGCGAGCCCCCGATTCTCACTTCCGAGTTTACCCAGGCCGCGCGCGAGGGCCAACGGGATCCGCCGCAGCGGCGTGGGCACGTATATCAGCAACATTGCCGACAGATTGAAGACCAGGTGGGCAAAGGCGACGGCGACCGCGGCGGGACTGGCCGTCGAAAGGGCGGCCAGCATCGCCGTAATGGTCGTGCCGATGTTGGCGCCGACCGTGAACGGGAAGAGCTGCTCCAGCGTGACCACCCCGGCGCCGACCAGAGGCACAATCGCCGAGGTTGTGATCGAGCTGCTCTGCACCATCACGGTCATCGCCGTTCCGGCCATGATCGCCGCCACCGGCGAGCGAAACAGCGTCCGGTGCAGCACCTGCTCAGCGCGGTCGGACATGACCACCTTGAGCAGGTCGACGAGAAGCTTGAGGCTGCCCATCAGCAGGGCCAGTCCGACGACGAGCGTCAGCATTCCCGAATCGCCGAGTAGTCCCGAAATGAAGTCCGCGGTGGGCCGTACGATGGCCTTCAGCGGATTGAACATCTCGATACCGCCGACGCCTTCCAACCACGACGTCATCGCCCGAGACATGCGTGAAAGAAAGCCGGTGAAGTACTCGAGCGGAAAGAGAAGCAGCACCGCCATCCAATTGAAAAAATCGTGCAGCGTTGCGCCGGCGAAGGCGCGCTGGAATTCCTCGCGGCGCGAGACGTGGGCGAGCGAGACGATCGTGTTGGTGACCGAGGTGCCGATGTTCGCTCCCATGACGATGGGGATGGCGCCCTCGATGGTGAGCGCGTTGGCGGCCACCAAGCCGACGACAATCGATGTCGTGGTGGACGAGCTCTGCACCAGCGAAGTGGCGAGAATGCCCACGAAGAGGCCGACGAACGGATTCGCCGTGGTCGTGATGAGCGTTTCGGCGAAGTCGCCGCCGAAGAGCTTGAACGCGATGCCCATCATGTCGAGACCGACAAGAAAAGCATAGAGAACGACGGCGAGAAACAACGGTGTTGTGTAGGTGCGCTTGAGCACGGTTCCCGACCCCCTCGCTTCGGCGGTGATCGTACAGTACATCGCGACGCGGGTCGAAGCGGCTCGGCCGCGACGGAAGGGGCGTCAAGCGTGTGAATGCGATGGGTCGGGGAGCGTCCTGAGGGCGGCGGATATTGCGGTAGGCTTGGCGACGTGAAACGGATCGGAATCGTCGACCTCGGTACCAACACCGTACGGCTCGTCGTCTACGCCTACGAGCCTGAAACTTCCTATCGACTCGTCGACCAGATCCGCGAGCCGATTCGACTGGGCGAAGGCTCCGCCGCCAGCGGCACTCTATCGGAAGCGGCGATGGATCGAGCTCTCACCGCACTCGCTCTGGTGAGCGACTACGCCCACGACACCCATCTGCGCGACGTCAAGGTGATCGCCACCAGCGCGGCGCGTGACGCGGACAACGGCGCCGAGTTCATCGACCGCGTGCGAGAGCTCGACCTCGACGTCGAGGTCCTCGACGGCGAGCAGGAGGCGTCGCTCGGTGTACTGGCGGTCGCCAACGGGTTCGCGTTCGAGGACGCGTGGGTGGTCGACCTGGGCGGCGGGTCCGCGCAGGTGTCGCGGATGAAGCGTCGCGATTTCAAGGGAGGAACCGCGTACCCGCTGGGCGCGGTGCGCCTGACGGAGCTACATCTTCATGACGATCCGCCCTCGAAAGGAGACGTAGAGCGCCTTCGCCAGGCCGTTGGCGCCGAGCTCGGGAAGGTGGTGCAGAAGATCCGCAAGGGTCCGGAGCCCATCGTGGCGATGGGCGGCACGGTGCGCAACCTTGCCCGCGCGCTGCAGGCGACCGCCGACTACCCCATAGGTCAAGTTCACGGGCTCTTCATCGAGCGCGTCGATCTCGAGGCGTTGGTCGTCCGCTTGCTGCAGAAGAGCGCCAAGCGACGCGCTCGCATGGCTGGGATCAAGCCTGATCGCGCCGATATCATCGTCGCCGGGGCGCTCGTCTACGAGACTCTCCTGAGAGCGTCCGACCGCCGTGGTTTGCACGTATCGGGACTGGGTATTCGCGAAGGCGTCCTCTTTCGCGAGACGTTTCCCGAGCCGCACCTGATCCCCGTGGTGCGCAAGTTCGGCGTCCACAACCTCTTCTCGCACTACCCTCAGCCGGTCGCACACACGGAGCAGGTTCGCTTTCTCAGCCGCAGGTTGTTCGACGAGCTCAAGCCGCTTCACGGCTACGGATGGGAGGAGGCGCAGATTCTCGACGAAGCTGCGCAACTGCACGACATCGGCATGGCTGTGGGCTATCACGGGCACCACAGGCACGGTGCCTTCCTGATCGACAACACCCTGCTACCCGGCATGAGCCACCGCGAGAAGGCGCTCATCACGCTCCTCGTGCGCTATCACAGGAAGAGCGCGCCGAAGCCGGGTCCGATGCGCAAGCTGCTTCGCGACGGCGATCAGAAGCTGCTCGAATCGTTGACCTGCTGCCTTCGGCTTGCCGAACATCTCGAACGAGCACGAGCCAACCGCATCAAGGACATCCAGGTCGATATCGGCAAGCGTCGCGTCGAGCTCGAGCTGGTCGCCCCCCGCCCCTCGCCGGTGGAGATATACGAGGCTCAGAAAGAAACCTGGCTTTTCGAAAAAGCGTTCGGCCGCAGTCTCGAGATAACGAGCTCTACGCTCGAGGCTACCGGCTAGCCGTATCGCCCTTCGATGTAGTCGGCCGTTTCTTTGTGCTTGGGCGTGACGAAGAGCTCACCGGTGTCTCCGTGCTCGATGATCTCGCCCAGCAACATGAAGGCGCATTCGTCGCTGGCACGTCGTGCCTGCGCCATGTTGTGCGTCACGATCAAGATCGTGTAGTCGCCGCGCAGGTCCCAGATGAGCTCCTCCACGGCCTCGGTTCCGGCCGGGTCGAGCGCGGAGCAGGGCTCGTCCATGAGCAGAACGGCCGGCTTCACCGGCAGCAGGCGAGCGATGCACAGCTTTTGCTGCTCCTCGAGCGACAACTCGACAGCCCGTCCGCCGAGCCGATCCTTGACCTTGTCCCACAGCAGCACCTTCTCGAGAGCGTCGCGAGCGACGGCACCGAGAGCTTCCCGCGACATCTTTCTCGCGGCGGGCTCGTGCAGCCTGTAACTGAACAGAACGTTGTCGCGGATCGAGAGCGGGAGCGGGTTGGGTCTCTGGAAGACCATGCCGATTTGCTTGCGCACCTGGATGATCTCGACGTCCTCGTCGAGGATGTCCTTGCCCAACACCTCGACGGTTCCGGTCGTGCGGACGTAGCCGAGCCGCTCGTTGATGCGGTTCACGGTGCGCAGAAACGTTGTCTTGCCGCATCCGGAGGGGCCGATCAGACTCGTGATGATCCCGTGCTTGATGCTCAGGTTGACGTCGAGAAGGGCCTGGAAATCGCCGTACCAAAGGTTGAGCCCGCGGCTCTCGATGGCAATGTGCGGCTTCTCCGCGCGCGTCCGTAGTTCGCGCGGCGCGGGTGTCGCCTGAGAGATCTCGGTGCTATCCAAAACGGCCCTCTACGTATTCGCGGGTGCGGGAGTCCTTCACCGTGCCGGTGAACAGCTCTTCGGTCTCGGCGATCTCGACGCATTCGCCCATGAGAAAGAACGCGGTGCGGTCGGCCAGCCGGCGCGCCTGTTGCACCAGGTTGGTGACCAGGACGATCGTCATTTCCTCGCGGAGCTCCTTGAGCACGTCCTCGATGCGCATGGTCGTGACGGGGTCGACGGCGATCGAAAACTCGTCGAGCAGCAAGAGATCCGGCTCCTGCGAGAGGGCGCGAGCGATGGTCAGTCGCTGCTGCTGGCCGCCGGAAAGCAGGCTGCCCAGGGAGGTGAGCCGGTCCTTTACCTCGTCCCACAACGCGGCTCGAGTGAGGCAGCGCTCGACGATCACGTCGAGGTCGGCCCTCCTGCGGATACCCCGAAGGCGGGGAGACAACGCCACATTGTCGTAGACGCTCATGGGCAGCCCGACCGGTAGCGGAAACACCACGCCGATGCGGCTGCGCAGCGCGTAGACGTTGCGCCACTCGCGCACGTCGCGGCCGTCGAACTCGACGGTGCCGTCGACGTGCATCGTCTGCGTGAAGACGTCCATACGATTGATGGCGCGCAGAAACGAGGTCTTGCCGCTGTTGGCGGGCCCGATGATGCCGAAGATCTCCTTCTCGTGGATGTCCAGGTTGACGTCGCGCAGTACGCGGTCGTCGCCGTAGGAGATCGTCAGGTCGCGCACCGAGAGCTTGACGCGACCGGTCCGACCGAGAGACTCCGGCCGATTGCCGGCCCCGTTGCGGGCGCTGGGCCTGGTGCTGCCGTCGGTGAGCCCGGTGATGGCCGCCGCTCGATCGTCGGAGGCCGCGGCTACCATTTCTTCTTCCCCCGCAGGTACATGCGAAAGGCGATCGACAGGCTGTTCATACCGAGCACCATGCCGATCAGCACCAGCGCGACGCCGAAGGGCAGAGCCTCCGGCACGTCGGGCACCGTGAAGGCGATGACGTACAGGTGCATCGACATGGCCATCGTTTGATCGAAGACCGATTGGGGCAGAAACGGCAGGAAGGCAGCCGCCCCGGTGAACATGATCGGCGCCGTCTCTCCGGCGGTGCGCGAAACCTCGAGGATGACGCCGGTGAGGATGCCGCTGATCGAATTGGGCAACACGACGCGGCGAATGGTCTGCCAGCGCGTTGCCCCCATGTTCCAGCAGGCTTCGCGGAAGGCCATCGGTACGGCGCGCAAGGATTCGAGTGTGGCGACGATGACCACGGGCAGCGTCATGATGGCGAGTGTCAGGCTTGCCGCGAGGATGCTGGCCCCGAAACGAAAGAACAGCACGAATGCGCCGACGCCGAACAGGGCGTGCACGATCGAAGGGACGCCGGCGAGATTGACGATCGCCAGGTTGATGGCACGCGTGAGCCAGTTTTGCGGCGCGTACTCGCTGAGGTAGACGGCCGCGGCGACACCGATCGGGATCGACGCGATCAGGGCGACGGTCACCAGCCAGATCGTTCCGACAAGCGCCGGAAAGATGCCGCCCGCGGTCATCCCGTTGGTCGGCTCCGAGAAGAGGAACTCCGCGGAGATCATCGGGCCGCCTCGGTATACCAGAACGCCCAGGATCAAGAGCACCGGAAGCACCAGCAGTACGGTCATCAACAAGAAGAGGATCCTGATCAGGTCCTGCCGCTTCTTGTCGCGGGCGTTGAGCTCGGTTTCCTGGAATATCGTGACTGCCGGATCCGACATCTTGTCCTACCGGTTGCGAATTCCGCGGACGACGAGGTCAGCGGTGAGGTTGATGATGAAGGTGACGAGAAACAGGAAGATGCCGAGGGTGAACAGCACCTGGTAGTGCTCGGAGCCCCGCGCCGTCTCGCCGAGCTCCGCGGCAATAGTCGCCGTCAGCGCGCGCACGGAGTCGAACAGGCTGGTGGGGATGTTCACGGAGTGGCCGGTCGCCATGAGTACCGCCATGGTCTCACCGAAGCCGCGACCCACACCCAGCAGGATGGCGGCGACAAGCCCGTTCTTGGCAGCCGGAATGACCACGTTGAAGATGACCTGCCAGCGCGTCGCCCCCATAGCCTCCGCGGCCTCGCGGTAGGTGTCGGGCACCGCCTTGAGCGCGTCCTCGGCGATCGTCGTCATGATCGGCGCCGCCATCAGACCCAGAATGACACCCGCGTTCAGGACGTTGAGACCGACGGGCACGTCGAAGATCTGCACGATCAGCGGATTGAAAATCGAAAAGCCGATGAAGCCCCAGACCACCGAGGGAATGGCCGCCAGCAGCTCGACCAGAACCTTGAGCGCTTCGCGTGTCTTTCCGGAGGCGAACTCGCCGATATAGATCGCCGCTCCCAGGGAGAACGGAACCGCCACCACGATGGCCAGGCCGGTGACGCTGGCGGTGCCGAGAATCAGGGCCAGCGCGCCGTAAGTGGGGTTGGACGACGACGTCGGCATCCATCGTGGCGAAGTGAAGAACTCCACGACGTCGAAACGCCCGAGGATAAAACCCATGCCCTCGCGCGTGATGAAGATGAAGATCCCGAAGATGAAGATGATCGCCGAGATTCCGCCGACGAAGACGAACCACTGGACGGCCTTGTCCAGGTACCAGGCGAAGTCGAGACGGTCGGCATCCCGAGCGTTCATCTCACCCGACGTCCTCTCCACGAAGTGTGACCATGAGGTCCTCGAGCTTGCCGGCGAGGGCGCGATAGATGGCGTCGAGCTGAGCCTCGGCTTCGGGCGCCGCCATGTCCGCGGGGCATTCCCCCACTCTCCAGCGCTGGAAGATGGTGGAGAACGGCACTTTGTCGATGTGATCTCGCACATCGCCGTTGACGCTGACGACGACGTGATAGTCGTTGAGCTCGTGCAGCGTCGTGGCCATGCTCGAAGCCACGGCGTTCTCCAGCGAATGCCCCTTGCGCTCCATGAAGCCGAGCAGCACGGGGTCGATCTTGTCGTGTGGGTCCCACCCGGCACTGTCGTAGCGGCCGCTCTCGGGAAAGGCCTTGGCGGCGATTGCTTCGGCGATCTGGCTGGCGCAGTCGTTGTGCGCATCGACGAACAGCACCCTGTAGACCTTGGGCTGCTTGGTCTCGCCGGTGACGGCGAAAATGGCGTCTTCGCAGATGTTCTTGGCCTGATCGGCGACGCGCCCGATGCGGTTGTAGATGACCAGGAGAGCAAACAGGTCCTTGAGGGGGCGCTCGTGTTTGTCGCCTTCGACCAGCAGGTCGTTGAAGACGTTTTCGTAGATGGCCTCGACATCGTAGGCCGTCTTCTTGGTTGCCCGCGCGAGCTCGGCGTTACCGTCGATAAACGATCGGATGGCCTCGCCCAGGATACGGTTCGTGCGCTCGGCGATGAGCTCGATGTCGTGAGCGATTGCCGAGGACGGCGGCGCGGAAAGCTGCACCGACTCGCGCGCGATCGCCACGGCGTAGTCGCCGACGCGTTCCAGCTCCACGTTCAACCGCAACGTTGCGGAGATGAAACGTAGATGTCCGGCGCTGGGGAGATGGCGCGCGACGAAGGCATGGCACAGGCGGTCACTTGCCCGCACGGCGCGGTTGATCGGGTGATCCTCGAGAACGACGGAATAGGCTCGCTCGACATCGCCCGCGAGCAAAGCGTAAACGCTTTCCTTGAGCGCGTGCTGCACGTCTCGGGCGATGCGGGCGCTCTCGCTACGAATCCGAGAAAGGTCTTCCTCCAGGCGCTCCTCGTAGTGCGTCATGCCTCCCTCTCCGGGTAACGCGCGCCGGGTCTCGATCCCCCCGACGCGCTGCCAACGGCCCGGCTCCCAGCGCCTTCGCTGGTCGCCGGCGCCCCGAACGGATCAGCCGCAGCTGACCGCACGAACGGGAGCGTAGCCCTTCTCCTGGATGATGCACTGACCCGTGTCACTCATGATCCAATCGAGGTATTCCTTGACCGCGCCCTCGGGTGCACCGTTGGTGTACATGAACAGGGGCCGGGCGATGGGATAGGTGCCGTCGATCGCGGTCGCCGTCGAGGGCGCTACGCAGCTTCCGGCCTCTTCCGTCATGATGCACGGCATCTTGACCTCTTCCGTGGCGTAGGCGAGGCCGCTGTAGCCGATCCCACACGGCGTGTTGGCCACCAGGTCGACGACGTCCTTGGAGCCGTGCATGTCACGCGAGCCGAGCTTGAAGTCACGGTCCTCGCCCATCACCGACTCCTGGAAGTAGACGTACGTTCCGGAGTTGTTCTGACGGCTCACACGAACGATCTCGTCGCTGCCGCAGCCGGGGATGATGAGTCCCGCCGCCGACCAGCTCTCCGTCACACCGCCCTCACCGTAGATCTCCGCGAGCTGGGCCAGCGTGAATTCCTGCACCGGATTGTCGGGATGGACGTACACAGCCAGCGCGTCGTAACCGACGATGAACTGCTGCGGATCGCCACCGTTGCTACGTGCAGCCTCGATCTCTTCCGGCTTGATCTCGCGGCTGGCGTTGGCGATGTCCACGGTTCCGTTGATCAGCGCCGAGATCCCCGTACCGGAGCCGCCTCCCGTGACCGCGACGGCCACGTTGGCATCGATGTTCTTGTACTCCTCGGCCCACGCCTGAGCGACCGTGAGCAAGGTGTCCGATCCCTTGTTCTGGATAAGGGTGCGGGAAGGCCCGTCGCCGCCACCGCCGCAGGCTGCAACAGCAAGCGTCGTGAGAATGATCGCGATTCTTTTCACGTCTGTGCTCCGTGGAAAGGGCCCTTGCCAAAGGGCGTCGAAGAGCTGAGGCGTCAGGGTTCGGAAGAGCGAGAGAGAATCTCCATCCACGCTAAGGATGAGGCTAACCAGGAACCATCAAGATTCCGTAAAGACAACGCTAAAACGCGGTTAATTCAAGGGTAGGTTGAGCGGCGAGGCTGGTGACGGGCAGGACGCGGCGGATGGGAGGTAGACGGGAGGGACGTGATCTCGATACTGCCCTTCGCGTGAAGTGCGGGTATTCGAGCGGCTTCGCCGCGCTTGCGGATCGCAAACACACGCGAGAGGACAGCATCGAGATCACACCCCTCCCTCAGATCTGATGCGCCGGGTCGGACCTGCCACGTCCCGCCGCC
>CAYSHI010000320.1:0-8451 GCA_964430745.1 uncultured Acidobacteriota bacterium
CGGGTCACCCCTGGTTCCTCGCTCCGAGCCGGTTAAAATAGGACGTTCTAGTCGGATTCTGTCGTTGCCCCAGCATGGGGAGTCAGATGTCTCGACAGATGCTCGCTCACTACGAGATTCTCGCTCCGCTCGGCCGAGGCGGCATGGGCGAGGTCTATCGGGCACGCGATACCCACCTCGAACGCGAGGTGGCCCTCAAGGTGCTGAAGGGCGAGCTTGCGAGCGACGAAGCGCTGCTGGCGCGGTTCAGCCGCGAGGCCAAGCTGCTCGCGGCCGTCAACCATCCCAACATCGCCGGTATCTACAGCATCGAGCGATCCGCGGGAAAGTTGTTTCTGGTGCTCGAGTTGGTCGACGGTGAGTCGCTGTCGAAACGCCTCGATGCGGGGCCGTTGCCGTTGGTCGAAGCCCTCGACATCAACCGGCAGATCGCCGATGCCCTCGCCGCGGCGCATTCCCGGCACGTGATCCACCGCGACCTCAAGCCGGCGAACGTGATGGTGACGCTCGACGGCGTCGTCAAGCTGCTCGACTTCGGTGTCGCCAAGACCATGGCGGGCAAGCGCCCGGACGCGGAAGCGGAGCCACGGACCGTCGGCGCCGATGATCTGACCTCGACCGGGTTGATTCTCGGTACCGCGCCCTACATGAGCCCCGAGCAGGTGCGCGGAAAACGGATCGATACGCGTTCCGACATCTGGTCATTCGGCTGCGTCTTTTTCGAGACACTCACCGGACGCCGGGCGTTCGCGCGGAAGACACCCGGCGATACGCTCGCAGCGATCATCGAGGGGGATGTCGACTGGGATGCGCTTCCCGGTGCCACGCCGCCGGCAATCCTGCGAGTGCTGCGCCGCTGCCTACAACCGGACCCGCGGCAGCGCCTGCACGAAATCACCGATGCGCGCCTCGACATCGAGGAAACCTCGCAGTTGCTCAGTGGGGCGATCACGGCCCCTACCCGGGGCGTGCCGGCGGGCAGGCACACCTGGGCTCTCGGAGGCGCGCTGGTTGCGCTGGTCACCGTCGCTTTCCTGCTGTGGGCCGGAGGATGGCTCGCGCCCGCGCCCAACGCACCCGGCGGCATCGCCGCTGGTGGCGCCGCAGCGCGCGCCCTGCCGTTGACGTCGCTGGCGGGATCGGAAATAGAACCTTCGCTTTCGCCCGACGGCCGTTTCGTGGCGTACGCATGGGACGGCGGCGACGCAGGAGACCATTTCGACCTGTACGTGCAACAGGTCGGTAGCGGCCAACCACTGCGCCTGACCGAAGGCACGAGCGACGTGCGCGAGCCCGCCTGGTCTCCTGACGGACGGGAGATCGTTTTTCTCCGCCTCTTCGAGGGCGGGTGGGGCGTCGAATCAGTACCGCCGCTGGGCGGCGCCGTGCGCCGGTTGGGCTCGGTCTTCGGCGTCGCCTTTCCAGGGCTCGATTATTCCCCCGACGGCGAGCGTCTTGCCGTCGTACACCGATCCGGCCCCGACACCGGCGAGTCGATCTTCCTGGTCGATCGACGCACCGGTGAAAAGGTGCGGCTCAGTGAGCCGCCGCAGGCCGGTGTCGGCGACCGACAACCGGCGTTCTCGCCCGACGGTGAGTCGCTCGCCTTCGTCCGCTGGTACGAATCCCCGCTCAACGAGATCTACGTTTCGGACCTTTCCGGAAACATCGAGCTACTCGTCGCGCACGATGCCTATATCGAGGGAATCGCCTGGCTACCGGACGGCTCCGGTCTCGTCTTCTCGTCCGCCTTGGGAGGAGCCTCCAGCCTTTGGCATGTCGACCGCGACGGTAACCAGCAACCGCTCGCGTTCGGGGACAGCGCCCGTGGGGTCACGATTGTCGACGGAACGCTGGTGTATTCGCGCCGGCAGCAGGACACGAACCTGTGGGTCGTCGGCGGACCGGCCGCCCCGGAGGTGACGCCTCCCCGCCGACTCATCGCCGCCACACGCGACGACTGGGCGCCCAGCTTCTCACCGGACGGTAGTCGTATCGCCTTCATGTCGCACCGGTCCGGTGACGCCCGCGTATGGATCTGTGACAGCGACGGCGAGTCGTGCGCGCAGCTGGATATCGATGGGCTGGCGTCGACGCCCCGCTGGTCTCCCGACGGATCGCAGATCGCGTTCGGAAGCAGCGCGGGTGGTAGCACGGATATCAGCGTCGTCGGCATCGCCGGTGGGACCCCTCGGCAGATCGTGTCCGGCGGCGCCACGAACCTGGCGACCGGGTGGTCGACCGACGGCCGATGGTTGTACCTGACGTCCGATCGCACCGGCGAGTATCAGGTCTGGAAGGCAGAGGTCGAGACGGGCGACCTGGTCCGGCTCACTCAGGGCGGCGGCGTGCTCCCCAGAGGATCCGCTGATGGGCGCTTCGTCTACTACCTGCGGGAGGGCGAGCTGTTCAGCATCTGGAAGGTCCCGGTGGACGGCGGCGAGGAACGTCTGGTCTTCGAGCACCCCGGACTGACGATGTCGGGATTCAGCGTATGGGACGGAAACCTCGTGTACTTCCTCCGGGAACCCGGGACGCCGATTTCGATCCACACCTTCGATCCGGAGACAGCCGACACGCGGGAGTTGTTTCGCTTTGACGCCTCCGTGCGGCTGGGTCGCTATGGTCGTCTGACCGTATCCCCGGATGGGCGCTGGATCGTCTATCCGCAGGAAGACGGCAGGGGCGGCGATTTGATGGTGGTGAACGGATTCGGCGAGAGCGATCGCCGTTAGCTGCGCACGTCAGCCGTGTTCAGCGCGGCGTCGATTCAATCTGGGTTCTGACGGCGTCGACGAAGAATCCGGCCGGATCCGGGTTGTTCAGGGCCATCGAACGGTAGCGCAGGTAGGAAACACCGGACGGCGACGGGCGGCGGAGCGTCAGCGGGCCGATCCGCTCGCCATCCACCGACAACACGGCCGCGCCCTCGCCCGAATCGGCGCCAAGCCAGACGATGGTCAGCTCGTGCCAACGCCCGTGCTCGAATCGAATCATCTCGTCGAGCGGATTGCCGCCGTCACGGGCGGAGCCGTTGCCCGCGATATCGAGCCGGAACATGGCCATCTCTTCGCCCTGGCCGTCGCCCGGTTGGAAGAATCGATCCGTCAACGAAATGGCGCCGCCCCCGAAACCCTCGTTGAGCCAGATCCGTGTGACCAGGCGGCCGGCCGCCCCGGCGGGGAAATTCCAGTTGGCGCCATCGCGCTGGCTGTAGACCTCCGGATCGTCGGTCCGGCGCACGTGTAGAACTTTGCGAGCCGAGCCGTCGGGGCTGTCGACGAGATCGGCGCCGGGTCTGCGGTTGTAGTTGTGATGAAACTCGCGGGTGTACGTCGGCGGGCGCCACAACAGCTTCTGCCGGGACCAGCCACCGAGGCCTTGCGAGAAATCGTCGCTCGCCTCCGTCTCCTCGAGCCACGCCGGATCGAGCACGAGAAACACGCGATGCCCGGGTGCCTGGCCGGCCGAGACCGTCACCCGCCCATCGGACAGCTCGGCGATCATCGACTCGTTCATACCCTTGTCTCCCGGATAGTTGACGAACTCCCCGGAGTCGCGGAGGGCGTCGCGATGCAGCTCGCGGAAACCGCTCCAGGTGTCGCCGTCGTCGCGGGAGATGGCGCCGTGGATGACGTCGCGGTTGGTGAAGTTCCACTTATCCTGCGTCGCCGCCGGGTTCATGATCATGGCGTGATTCCATGTCAGCAGGATGGCGCCGTCCGACAGGCGCTTCAACGTCGACCAGGTGTTGGGGCCGGCGTAGAAACGACTCGGGACCGGATCGCTCCAGGTCTCGCCGAGGTCTTCGGAGAGGCTCTCCCACAGGCGCTCGGTGGAGTTTCGCAGCAGCATCCAGATGCGACCGTCGCGAAGCTGCACGAAGGTCGGTTCCACCGCTCCCGTCTGCCAGATGTTCGGAATCGTGTTGGGCACGCGGACCAGGTTCGAGGTATCCCACGTGCGCCAGTCGTCGTCCGAGTAGTAGGTGCCGGCTCCGACGCTGCCGCCGCCGTGATAGCCGCACAAAGATCGCTTGCCGCCGGCCGGCAGATCGACCCAGATGCAGTGCCCGTAGGCGATGCCGCTATGACGGAAGTCGTTGAGCGGGAGGTTGTCGGAATCGTCGGCGCGCCCGTCGGCCGTCCGCACCCGCCAGACTTTCCCGTCGAGGCCCATGTAAAAAACGATCAGCTCGCCGCTCACCGGGCTCACGGTGAGGAAATTCTGCGCTCGGGTGTTGGGCCCGGTGTTCACGACGACGTCCGGCTCGGACCATGTGTGCCCAGCGTCCCCGCTGACAATCTCGAACACCTCGGGCGAGAAGCCGCCGAAGTCCCACGACCCGGTCCGATAGAAGTAGCTGATCGAGCCGTCCGCGTTGGCGATCAGCGTGCCGGCGCTCTGGGGTGGCTCGCCGACGACCTCCGGGGGGGCGGGTCGGGCCTGGCGGCCCCCACCGGCATCCCATGCCATGCCGATACAGAGGATCGCCGGCAACGCGATTGCCGGCACCAAACGCGAAACCCTGATGGAGATCATCGGGCCAGCGTACTTTGCGAGCAGCGGTCTTTCACGCCCGTTTCCACCCGGAGACCTCGAAGCTCTTGCTCTCGATCAGACTCCGGAGCCAGCCGATCGCGTCGGGTGCGTCATAGAAGGGATGCTCGCGGAACAATCGCGGAAACTCGTCGTGGATGTCGGAACCGAAGCGCTCGATCGTCTCCCCGACCAGATCCTGCAGTCTCGGTCCGTCGGCCCGATGGAAGGAGATGCGATCGGCGGAGTAGGCACCCGACGCGATAAACGTCGGAGCCTTCTTTCGGCAATGGCAGGGTGCCTCGGGGTTGACGAGGCTGCAGTTGCCGCTCATGTACTGGTGCAGCTTGGCGCGGGCCCGCGAGAGGGTCTTTCGGAACGCCTCCCGGGACATGTCGAGGATCTCGGCGCCCACGACGTCGGTGACGCCAAAGCCGACCGCCAAAATGAACACCACCCGCTGCTTCCGCTCCAGGCACAGGAGGGTCCCCATCACGCAACCGATGGCGAGATCTGCGATAACGAGCTCGGTCTCGGGCGACGAATCCGGTTCTCCGTCGGGCACCTGGCCGACAAACGAGTAGTAGGTGTCGAGGTCCGTGATCGCTGCCTCGTAGCCGCGCGTCTTCATGTTGATGACGTGGTTTGTCACGATGCGGTACAACCAGGTCCGAAACGCACCGCGCTCCGGGTCGTAGCCCGCCAGTTTCGTGATCACCTTGACCAGCACTTCTTGGGTCACGTCTTCGGCTTCCTCGTGCACCATGACCATGCGGAACGCGAGGTTGTAGATCCACGGCTGGTGACGGCTGACAAGGGCCTCCAGTGCCTCCTGACTGCCGGAGAGGGCCGCGCTTACCAGCTCGCGGTCGGCCGACGGGATCTGCTCGTCGGGAGAGAAGGGGTTCGTAGGTCCGGTAGCTCGACTCATGGCGATCCTCCGCACGTTCGTACTATTTGAACACGGATGAATGTTGATGTCCTTCGCCTAGTGATACCCGTCGGGGCCGCCCGTGTGACATCTCGCCGGTGCGCCGGCCGGCGGCGGAGCGCCCCGTCTTATCAGCACAGCTGCCGCCGTCGGCTCCTTCCTGCGCGGCTGCCCGGCGTCGAAAGACGCCGCGCACCCTCGATCCAGGTTTCGCAGTAGCGCTTTACGGGCCAGTCGATCCTGGTCCCGGTGACTTGTCGGGTCGCGCCATCAGGTAGTCGAGAGCCAACAACAGCATGCCGACACTGATCGCGGAATCGGCGGCGTTGAACGTGGGCCAATGCCAGCCGGCAATGTGAACATCGATGAAATCGACAACATAGCCCGACGCGATCCGATCGATCAGATTGCCGATCGCCCCGGCAAGGACCAAGGATAACGCCACGCCACGGATGCGCTCCGCGGCGGACAACCGGAGCAGCCAGGCCGCCAGGAATGCGCACATCCCCACCCCAATGATGATGAGGAACCATCGTTGCCAGCCGGGCTGTGAATCCAGGAAGCTGAAGGCGGCTCCGGTGTTGTGACTGAGCGTCAAGCTCAGCCACGGCAACAACTCGTTGGGCTGGTGCAACCGGAGCGACTGGCCGGCCCACTGCTTGCTCACATAATCGAGCAGCAGGACCAACGCCATGATCGCGGCCCATGTCGCCCGTCGCGTCATGGGGCCGGTCGGTTCGCCGAGAGAAAGCTCATGCACCAGAGCGTATGGCGACGCCATGACCTCTTCAACGGTCCGACGTCGGTGTCGCAGATGACCTGGCTATTGTGAGCCCCCATCTCCCGAGCCCGCTTATCGACCTCCGCGCGAATCGCCCGCGTCCGGTCCGCCGCGACATAAGACAAAGGACTTGATAATGCCCGGCATTCTGAGTGCTGATTCAAGTTCAGCAGCTCCCCGGCCGTCTGGATGAACCCGATGGCGCCCGGCACCGCGGAATCCTCATCGAGGTACGCGAGCACCCAGAGCCACAGCGCCCGCCAGGGGCAGGCCGCGAGTTCCCCCAGCAACGCGCGCTCGTAGCGAAAGTACGGCCGCAGCCGCTTGGCGATGGTGAACACCACCTGCCGGTGAGGAACATCTTCGAGCAGCTCGTCGGCGGCCCATTCCGCCCAGCTCAGCTCGCGCTTCATGTGACACGACAGGCAGATGAACATTGCCACGGCCCTGGATCACTACCTGATGGAAGGAGAGCTGCTGCCGGCGTAAGGGCGGTAGCCGAGATGCCACGGTGGGCCGCCGGGGTCTCGGGTAGCGGCAGCTTGCGCCTCGCCTGCTCGCGAACCAAGGCTATTCATCCAGCGATACGCCCGACTCCAGGCCGCCGACCAGGTCGAGCAAGCCATCGGCTTCCCACGCTCGGTTGCGTTGGGAATCCGAAATGGGGACGAGCACACCGGCCTTTTCGAGTTCGATCATCCCATTGCCGACAGCGGGTTTCGTGCGGCCGGTGAGCACGACGGCGACGGGCACCGTGATGATCGGCCGCGCGGGAAGGACATCGATCAGTGCCCAGGCAGCCGCGTCGGAACGTGGATTCCCCGCCGCCCGCAGGCGCTCGCGCCAGACATCTTGTAAGGCGGCGACTTCGTCGAGGTATTGCTCGGCCAAGATCGCGGCAGCAGCAGCAGCCGTGGCGAAGATCTCGAGCCACGCGTTGACGTCACCGTCGCGAAACGAGATCAGTCCGCGGATGTAGCGCTGCTTGTTGCCCGCGAACACGACGCTGACGGGGGGGACAAAGGTTGGAGCGAGCCGGGAGCGACGCAGCAGCACCTGGACGAGCGCGCGGCCGGTGCGTCCGTTGCCGTCGTCGAATGGATGTATGGTCTCGAACTGGGCGTGGGCGACCGCGGCTCGGGCGAGCGGGGGCAGGCCGTCTTCGCTGCAGAATGCGCACAGGTCATCGATGAGCCCTTCGACGTGCTCCGGCGGAGGGGGCACGAAATCGGCGCCGCAGGGGTTGTAGTCGTTGCCGCCGATCCAGTTCTGCTGACGGCGGAACGTGCCCGGCTCCGCCGCGCCGGATGCGTGCTCGAGCAGCACCCGGTGAATCGCCAGCAGGTCCTGAGCCGCGAGCAGGGGAGAGGTAGCGGCCTGCTCGATGGCGAGTTGCATCGCATCGATGTTGGCAAGCACCTCGGTGGCTTCGCGCCCCACGCTGCGCCCGGCGTCCTGCGCCGCTTCGGCACGGGCGAGGCGACGCACGTCGACCTGCATGCCTTCCACCTTGGAGGAGGCGATCGACTCGGTGCGCAGCAGCAGGCGCGCAAGCGGCGCGAGGACGGGTTGCCCGCCAGCGTTCAAGCGCAACATGGCGGCTTCGGCGTCCGACAGAAGCGCCGCCACCTCGCCCCAGATATCGATCTCGAGCCCGGCAACGGGGTCCGGCACGAAGGCGTCGTAGGAGCACGGACGCCGGTATCTACGGGCGGCGTGCAACGACGCATCGGGCTCCCATTTGTGACGAACGAGGTGTCCGCGCATTCTCCCTATCCTTTACCAAGCGTAATTTTTAGTAAAGGATATGCATTAACCTTTACTATGACAACTGTCTAGTAAAGGCTATGGTCGCCGAACTCGGGCCGTAGGCAGCCCGTCCTGTTCCAATATTCGATCGACCCATCAAGCGGCTTCTCTATAGTAGTGGCTGAGGATGCCGCCCAACCGTTCCTGTCGAGCGACCGGCCCTGAGGCGAGTTCTGGAACCCCGTCGATCAGCCGGTTACCGATACCTTGGTGGCACCGCTCGAGGTGATAATGCTCCACGTAGCTCGCAATCGCTCGCCGCAAGTGCCGCTCACCGAGCATGACCATCCGGTCGAGGCACTCCGACTTGATCGAGAGGACGAAGCGCTCCGCGTAGGCGTTCAGATTCGGACTCTTCGGAGGTAATCGCACCGGCGCCACGCCCGCGCAG
>CAYSHI010000321.1:0-11967 GCA_964430745.1 uncultured Acidobacteriota bacterium
ACCCAATAGTCGCCGCGCGTGTTCTGCCGCCACACACGCTGAGAATTGGTGTACAGGAGCAGCTTGCCGCCATCGTCGGACCAGGCGTAGTCGTGCAGCGGCATCGGTTCGGAGCGCCCCGGCGGCACGAAACGGGAAGCGGGCACCATCACTTCGCGCTCTCCGGTGGCCGGATCGTAGCGCACGATGTCGTCGCCGCCCGGTACCGACTCGGATGCCTCCACCGTCGTGTAGCCGGAACCGTCCGCCAACCAGCGCGCCGGCCCGAAGCGCTCCGTAGAGAACTCGGTGGAGCTGTAGATGCGGTCGAGAGAGAGTGTGGCGGCCGCTTGGGTTGGCCGCGCCGCGACCGCTTGCGTGGCTTGCGAGCCGGGAACGGCGGCGGAAGCGTCGCGCGGGGACTCACCGCCGACCGATACCAGCACGGCGAGCAGCAGGATCGTGGGCATTCGACGGGATCTCATCGGGTCCTCCCTCGAACGCGGCCCGCCGAACGGGCGTGCCGGCGCGAAGATGATCGCGGAGCAGGTTCTTTCGGGCGGCGTGGATGCCCCCGATCAGATACTATCGCCCAGCTTACACTCGCAATGTTGCCCAGGGGACTACATGGACATCGGAACACAGCTCAGTCACTACAAGATCACCGCCAAGCTCGGAGAGGGCGGAATGGGGCAGGTGTTCCGCGCCGAGGACAGCCAACTCAAACGCGAGGTGGCGATCAAGGTGCTGCCTCCCGAGATGGCGGGCAACGAGGAACGCATGATGCGGCTGGAGCGCGAAGCGCAGCTCCTCGCCCAGCTCGACCACCCCAACATCGCGGCAATCTACGGCCTCGACAATGTCGACGGCGCCCGCCTGCTGGTGATGCAGCTCGTCGAGGGGCAGAACCTCCACGACCGCCTCGACGCGGGCCCGATCCCGCTGCAGGAATCCCTGCCGATCGCGCTGCAGATCGCGCGCGCCCTCGAGTCCGCGCATGACAAGGGCGTCGTGCACCGCGATCTCAAGCCGGCCAATGTAATGGTGACGGCCGACGGCACTGTGAAGCTGCTCGACTTCGGCCTCGCCAAGGCGTTCGCGTCGGAGAGCTCCACGTCCACGCCCGAGTTCAGCACCTCGCCCACAGAGCTTGCCGCAACGCAGGCGGGAATGATCCTCGGCACCGCCGGCTACATGAGCCCGGAGCAGGCGCGCGGCCGCACCGTCGATCGGCGCAGCGATATCTGGGCATTCGGCTGCGTGTTGTACGAGATGTTGACGGCAGAGCGCACTTTTGGCGGCGAGACCGCCACCGACGTCCTCGGCGCCATCGTCCATCGGGAGCCCGACTGGGATCTTCTGCCGGAGGAGACGCCGCGGCGCATCCGCGCCCTGCTGCACCGCTGTCTGCGCAAGGACGTCGATCGGCGCATTCAGGCGATCGGCGACGCGCGCGTGTCGATCGAGGAGTACCTCGAAGATCCGGAGGCCGCCGAGGCGATCCTCGACAGCGGCGCGCCGGCGCGGCCCGCGTGGCAGCGATGGGCGCCGTGGGCAGCTACCGGCGCATTGGCGTTGGCGCTGATCGCGAGCTTGATGACGGGCGACGACGCGGCCGTCGATCCACCGACGCTGCGGCTCGACATGAAGATCGGCGTGGCCGAGGATCTGCGCGACCTGTCGCTGGGATCGAGCCTCGTGCTGTCTCCCGACGGTAGCCAGATCGTCATCGTCACCGGCGACGTCCAGGACGCCCAACTTCAGCTCCGCCGGCTCGACAGCACCGACGTCAACATCCTGACCGGGGGCGGCACCTACAATCCGTTCTTCTCCCCGGACGGAGCCTGGGTCGGATTCGCCGTTTCGAACTCGCTGCAAAAGGTGCCCGCGACCGGTGGAACCCCGCTGCAGATCGCCGAGGTGAACCGCAGCCGCGGCGCCGACTGGGGCGAAGACGGCCGGGTCGTTTTTGCCCCATCGCCCGATTCCGCATTGATGATTGTCAGCGCGGACGGCGGTGACCCAACCGCGGTGACCGAGCTCGACGAGGCGACGGGAGAGACCACCCATCGTTGGCCGCAGATCCTGCCCGGCGGCCGTCACGTTCTCTTTACCGCGCATACCGAGGCGGCCGGCGGTTTCGACGCGGCGACGCTCAAGGTGGTGGACCTGTCGAGCGGGGAGCAGACGGTGATCTACCGCGGCGGCTACTACGGCAGATACGTGGATTCGGGCCACCTGCTGTTCGTCAACAGCGGCACCCTCTTTGCGGCGCCCTTCGACCTCGACGCTCTCGAGATCGTCGGCAGTACCGTACCGGTGGCCGAAGACGTGGCCGACGACCCCGGCAGCGGTGGTGCCCAATACGATGTTTCGACAAACGGCGTCCTCGTTCATCGGCAAGGCACATCCGGACCCGGACAATACCCGGCGGTGTGGTTGAACCGTGACAGCGAGGCCACGCCCCTGCTTCCCGAGCCGCGCACCTACGTCGAAACACGCGTCTCGCCCGACGGCGGCCGCCTGGCGATGACCGAGCTGAGCGGCGACAACTGGGACGTCTGGGTCTACGACCTCGCACGCGGAACAAGGACGCGGCTGACCTTCGGCGACGGCATCGAGGGACCGGCTGTCTGGTCACCCGATGGCAGCGAGCTCATCTATTCGTCGGACGAGGACGGCTCGGACGATCTGTTTCGCAAGCCTTCGGACGGCTCGGGCGAAGCTGTCCAGATCACCCACGAAGACCTGCAGGTCTTCGTCAGCGACTGGTCGTCGGACGGTCGCTACGTGCTGGCCTTGAGGATCGGCCAGGCCGACGAGGATCTCGGCTGGCAGAACGGCGCCGACATCGGCTTCATCGACCTCGAGGGCGAAGGGGCGTTCGAGCCTTTCCTGGCGACCGGGTTCGCGGAGTCCGAGGGGTCCTTCTCTCCCGACGGTCGCTGGGTCGCCTACCAATCCAACGAGAGCGGCCGCAGCGAGGTCTACGTTCGCCCGTTCCCGCCCGCCGGTGGCCGCTGGCAGGTGTCCGACGAGGGCGGCGCCTATGCGCGCTGGTCGCGCGACGGCAGCGAGCTCTTCTACCGCACCGACGACGGCATCATGGCCGTCAGCGTGGAAGCCACGGGCGACGGATTCGGTGCCTCCCGACCGCGCCTGATCGCCTCGGGTAATTTCATGGGCGGACTCGGCGGCGTCTCCGTCGGCGGCTCGACCTTTGCGGAATACGACGTCGCTCCGGACGGTCGCTTCGTCATGTTTCCGGCGGCCGGCGAGGAAGCGCCCAACGTGCAGCTCGCCCGGGTCGTGGTGAACTGGTTTCCCGAGCTGGAACGGTTGGTGCCACGGCGCTGAGGCAGGCGGCGGGTACGCCATTGCCGAGCCCGGGCCCCGTGGCGGCGGCGCACTCGGCATCTCCACAATCGTCTATCATTCCGCCATGGGTACCCTGACGGGCCCGGACCGGGCCACACATCTGAAGGATCTTCTGCGCTCGCGCATCCTCGTTCTGGATGGCGCGATGGGCACGATGATCCAGGGTTTCAAGCTCTCGGAAACCGACTTCCGCGGGGAGCGCTTTGCCGATCACCCGCAGGATCTTCAGGGCTTCAACGACCTGCTGTGCCTGACCAAGCCGGAGGTCATCGAGAGCATCCATCGCGACTACTTCGAGGCCGGCGCCGACATCGTCGAGACCAACACCTTCAACGGCACGGCGATTTCCATGGCGGAGTACGGCCTGCCCCACATCGCCTTCGAGGTCAACGAGGCAGCCGCCCGCATCGCCCGCAAAGTCGCCGACGAGCTCACCGCGGCCGACCCGGGCAAGCCCCGCTTCGTGGCCGGCTCGATGGGCCCGACCAACAAGACGTGCTCGCTGTCGCCCGACGTCAATGATCCGGCCTACCGCGCGGTGACCTTCGACAAGCTACGCGACGACTACCGCGAGCAGGCGGCGGGGCTGCTTACCGGCGGTGCCGATCTGCTGTTGCCGGAGACCGCCTTCGACACGCTCAACGCCAAGGCGGCGCTGATGGGCATCGAGGAGGCCTTTGTCGAGGTCGGCAAGCGCGTGCCGGTGATCGTCTCGCTCACCGTCATCGACGCCGCCGGACGCAATCTCTCCGGGCAGACGCCGGAGGCGTTCTGGAACTCCGTTTCGCACGCCGACCTGCTCGGCGTCGGCATCAATTGCTCGCTCGGGGCGGACCTCATTCGCCCCTATCTCGAGGAGATCGCCGACGTCTCGGACGTCTACGTCGCCTGCTGGCCGAACGCCGGGCTGCCGAATGAGTTCGGCGGCTACGACGAGACCCCCGAGATCATGGCCGAGCAGGTGCGACAGTTTGCCGAGGCCGGCTGGCTCAACATCGTCGGCTCGTGCTGCGGCTCGACGCCCACGCACACGGCGGCGATCGCCGCCGCCGTCGAGGGAGTCCCCCCGCACGCCCCGTCCACCCCCGAACCGCTGTCGCGCTACAGCGGCCTGGAACCGCTCACCGTGCGACCCGAGTCGAACCTCATCATGGTCGGTGAGCGCACCAATGTCGCCGGCTCGCGGCGCTTCGCCCGCCTCATCAAGGAAGGCTCCTACGAAGAAGCGGTCGAGGTGGCGCAGCACCAGGTCGAGGGCGGCGCCAACGTCATCGACGTCAACATGGACGAGGGCCTGCTCGACGCCGAGAAGGAGATGACGACCTTTCTCAACATGATCGCCTCGGAGCCCGACGTCGCGCGGCTGCCGATCATGGTCGACTCGTCGAAGTTCACCGTGCTGGAGGCGGGCCTCAAGTGCCTGCAGGGCAAGTCGATCGCCAACTCGATCAGCCTCAAGGAGGGCGAGGAGGCGTTCAAGGAGCAGGCGCGAATCCTACGCAGCTACGGCGCCGCGGTGGTGGTGATGGCCTTCGACGAACAAGGTCAGGCAACCAGCGTCGAGCGCAAGATGCAGATCGTCGAGCGCGCCTACGCCATTCTCACCGAGGAAGTCGGTTTTCCTCCGCAGGACCTGATCTTCGACCCCAACGTGCTCACCGTCGCCACCGGCATCGAGGAGCACGACGACTACGCCATCAACTTCATCGAGGCGACACGACAGATCAAGGAGCGCTTCCCGCTGGTGAAGATCTCCGGCGGGGTCAGCAACCTGTCGTTCTCCTTCCGCGGCAACGAGCCGGTGCGCCGGGCGATGAACTCGATCTTTCTCTACCACGCCATCCGCGCGGGGCTCGACATGGCCATCGTCAACGCCGGCCAGCTCGACGTCTACGAGGAGATTCCCGTCGACCTTCGCGACATGATCGAGGACGTCATCTTCAATCGCGGCCACGACGCCACCGACCGACTCATCGCCTACGCGCAGGAGCATGTCGGCGAAGAGGAAGATGAAGAGAAGGTGCTGGAGTGGCGCCAGGGCAATGTGCAGGAACGTCTCACCCACGCGCTGGTAAAGGGGGTCGCGGATTTCATCGAAGAAGATGTGGAAGAGGCGCGTCAACAGGCGTCCCGCCCGCTCGAGGTCATCGAGGGTCCCCTGATGAACGGCATGAGTGTCGTCGGCGACCTCTTCGGTGAGGGCAAGATGTTTCTGCCTCAGGTGGTCAAGAGCGCCCGCGTGATGAAGAAGGGCGTGGCCTACCTGTTCCCCTTCCTCGAGGCCGACAAGGAAGCCGCGGGCCTCTCCGAAGCGCAGGCGAAGATCCTCATGGCCACGGTCAAGGGCGATGTGCACGACATCGGCAAGAACATCGTCGGCGTGGTGCTCGGCTGCAACGGCTACGAGGTCATCGACCTCGGTGTCATGGTGGCGGCCGACAAGATCCTCGCGGCGGCCAAGGAACACGACGTCGATATCATCGGCCTCAGCGGCCTGATCACCCCTTCGCTCGACGAGATGGTGCACGTTGCCGACGAGATGGAGCGGCTCGGATTCGAGGTGCCCTTGCTGATCGGCGGCGCCACCACCACGAGCAAGCACACGGCGGTCAAGATTGCTCCGCGTTACGAGGCCGCGACGCTGCACGTCAAGGACGCCTCGCGCTCCGTCGGCGTCGTCAGCGAGCTTCTCAATCCGGACACCCGGCCCGAGATCGTCGAGCGCACCCGCGCCGAGCAGGAGCGTCAGCGCGCGGCGTTCGAGCTGGCCGCGCCGGTCGAGATGCTCCCTCTCACCGATGCCCGGTCCGCGGCGCCGCCGATTGCGTGGAGCGCCGAGCAGATCCCGGAGCCCTCGTTTCTCGGCACCCGCGTTCTCCAAGACCTCAGCGTCGGGGACATCGTTCCGTACGTCGACTGGACGCCGTTCTTCAACGTGTGGGAGCTGCGTGGCGTCTACCCGAAGATCCTCGACGACGCGCGGGTCGGCGAAACGGCGCGCGAGCTGTTCGACAACGCCCAGGCCATGCTCGCGCAGATGGTGGAGCAGAAGTTGCTCTCGCCGAAAGCGACGTACGGGTTCTGGGCGGCCAACAGCGACGGCGACGACATCATCGTGTACGACGACGAGTTCCGTTCGCGTGAGCTGGCCCGCTTTCATACGCTGCGACAGCAGACGAAGCGCGGCGCCTCCCGGCCCCATCTCGCACTCGCCGACTTCATCGCGCCGCGCGAATCCGGCCTGGCGGATTTCATCGGCGCCTTCGTGGTCACCACGGGCCACGGCGTCAAGGAGCTGGTGGCCGGCTTCGAGCGCGACCACGACGACTACAACGCCATCATGGTGAAGGCGGTCGCCGACCGACTGGCCGAAGCGTTGGCCGAGAAGCTCCATCAGCAGGCCCGCACGGATTGCGGATTCGGCCGACAAGAAGATCTCGACTACGACGACCTCGTCCGCGAGCGTTATCGCGGCATCCGACCGGCGCCCGGTTACCCGGCGCAGCCGGATCACACGGAGAAGCAAACGTTGTTCGACCTGCTGGAAGCGCGGGAAAGCGTCCGCGTCGAGCTCACCGAGACCTTCGCGATGATGCCGGCGGCTTCCGTCAGCGGCCTCTACTTCAATCACCCGGAGGCCCGTTACTTCAGCCTCGGCAAGATCGATCGCGACCAGGTGGAGGACTATGCCCGCCGCAAGGGCATGGATCCCGACCAGGTGGAGAGGTGGTTGGGGCCGAATATCGGGTACGTGCGCGCCTGACGGGCACCCTGCCCCGCCCCAGGCCGCTCCCCTGTTTCCGTCCTCGAGAGCCGGAACCGACGCAACCACCGCCACGCTCGGAGGCGATGGACTTTGCGTCGTGCCGTGCGACCTACGGAACCGCCGGCGGGCCGAATCGGCCGCGATCCCGGATCCGGCCCACCCGTGGCCGTCTCACTCGAATTAGATGGACGGGATGGGCGACACGACGTTGGCCACCCCAGCATTCACGATGAACAAGGAGAGAGAGAAGCCATGAAGTCCGTAATGACCGGTATGCGCCCCGCCGTCATTGTCCTGCTGACCGCGGCCGTATTGTCACTCCCCGGCGCCGCCGCCGCCGGATGTTTGAAGGAATTCGGCAAGTGCGGAGACTGCGCCGAGCAGGCGCTCGAACGCGCTTTCTGGGATCTCGACTTCGGCGGCATGGCCGACGCGTACGTCGATGGCATCGACTGTGACCTCGACCTGATGCACTGCATCATGTGGGGTCAGCATCACAACTACGGCTGCGCCATCTGATGCTCTCCAGACGGCGAGAGTCTCGTCGTCCGGCACGGTCGCGGCGCCCGGTTGTCCTGGCGGCACTGGGCGCCCCGATCCTGTCGCTTCTCATGGGCGGGGCCGCGTGCGGCGGTGCGGCCCCGCTCGAGGAGTGGACGTTGGACCTCGAGGCCGATCTGGCCATCGGGACCGAGCCGGTAACGCTGCAGACGGCGTTCTACCGACCCTCGGACCTGGGCTTCGATCATCAGGGCAACATCTTCGTCCTCGACGGCGGCAACGACCGGATCCAGGTGTTCGACTCCTCCGGCGGTTACGTTCGCACCATCGGCGAGCCGGGAATCGGCCCGGGCCAGCTCGGTGAGCCTCAGGGAATGTTCGTCCATCCGGATGGGCGCGTGTGGGTTGCCGACACGCGAAACCGGCGCATCCAACCCTTTGCAATCGACGGCTCCGCGGAACAGGCCATCTCGCTCGAGTTCTTTCCCCTCGACCTGGTGGTCACCGCCGATCGATTATTCGTGCAGCGGATGCCGCAGGCAAGCATGGCATACGGCCCGGACCCGTCCCCCTTGATCGCGGTTCTCGACCGGAGCGGAAACATGGCGGGAGGTTTTGTCGAGGCCGTCGAGGCGCCGGTCGGCCTTCTCTACATGCTGGAGAACATGCTCGCGTTGGCGCCCGGCCCGGAGGGCGGCATCTCGGTCACCAACACCCATTTCGCAAGTCGCATCCGAAGCTATCGTGCGGGAGGGGGCCTGGTGCGCGAGATCCCGGTCCTCTACAAGGCCGGAGCGTGGGCGCCCCTGGGGCGACGGCCCGCGGAGATCAACGACGCCAGCCTGGAGCTTCTCGCGCGCACCTCCAGCGACCTCGCCTGGGACGACCGTCGCCGGCTCTTCTGGGTGCTCGCCGGCTATGTCGACCGCACCCCCGAGGGAGAGTGGATCATCGGCCGGGAAGTCTATCGATACGATCCGGACGGCAACTATCGCGGCAGCCTCATGCTGCCCGACCCCGCAGTCTCCATCGCCACGAGCCCCGACGGGCGCTTCTGGACCGTCGACGCGGAAGGGATCGTACAGGCGTTCCGCGTGACGGATCCGGATACGCGACCCGCGGGCAACTAGTGTGCTGTCCCAGGACACTAGTGTGCTGTCCCAGGACACTAGGGATCGAGCTCGTACATCTCGACGAACTTGGCGGCCGAGATGCAATACCCATCGGTGCCGTCCTCGTTGTTCGAGACGACGTAGTCCCCGGCTTCGTAGTGCGACACACCCTCGACGGTCTCGACCTCGCCGGCCTCCGTCGCCACCACCGCCCAGATCGGCGTCGATTTCACGTACACGCCGGGGTCGATCTCTCGGTAGGTCTTGGCAAACACGTCGGCGTCGATGGTGTAGGTGTCTCCCTGGTTGTCGACCAGCCAATCCCCCTGCCGGCACCGTTGCTCGGCGCCCCACTTGCGGTAGGTGAACCCGTCGAACTCGAGATCGAGCCGAACGGCCCTGACGGATTGCCCCGCTTTCTTCCGGTACCGCTGACGCTCTGACATTACGCCTCGGGTGTGAGCAAATCTCAGAAGCCCAACCGTGCCCCGAATCGAGCCACGAACGGCGGAACGATCTCCGCCGGGACTCCGAACAACGGAAACGTGTCGTAGCTGCGAACCACCGTTCCGGCGTTGCTGATGTTGAAAAAGTCGGCGAATAGGCCTAACCGCAGGTCGGTGCCGAGCGTGAGCTCCTTCGAAACCCGCACGTCTCCCGTGGTCAGCGCTCTCTCCCGGAACACACCCATGCGCTCGGCCCACACATCGACGATTCCCTGGTTGAGGGGCACCGGCAAGATGCGCCCGACGGGCGCTCCCTTCCAGGAACGCAGCACGCCGGCGAGCACTACCTCGTGCGGCAGCAGGTAGGAGCCGTACACCTTCAGGACGTAGGACCGATCCCAGAACATGCGCCCGGCCGCGTGGATGTTGGCGTTCGGGTCGTTGAACAGGTCGGAGATTCCCCCCGCGTCGCCGGGCACCAGACCGCTCTTGTTGGTGAGGCCTTCAGCGAGGCTGAGCGTAAGCAACGCCCGCAGCTCCCAATTGTCGGCCCAGGGGCGTTGCACACCGATATCCACGCCCTTGTAGGTAACGGTCTTTTCGTCGAGCGTGGTGAGCAGCAGCTGGTTGTCACCGAAACCGTCGATCTGGTTGAAGACGATGAGGCCGCGATCGTCGCCCGTGCCCAGGATATTGTCGCGGCCCGGGTCCGACACGACGGTCTCGGCGAAATCCGATACCTGCAGACCCACCTCGACGTCATCGAACAAATGGTCGTCCTTGCGGTACCAGAAGTCGGCGTGGGCTCGCCAGCCGCGGCCGAGCTCGAGCGCCCCACCGGCCCGTAGCTCGCGGGTCAGAGGCGCGCTCAGGCCGGGATCGATCTGCCCGATCGCCCCGCCGGCCACGCTCATCAAGGGTCCGCCTTCTCCCGGCTGGAACTGCCCGTCGCCGTTGGCGTCGCCCCACGACACCGTGCTCGACGAGAGCGAATTGGGATTGCCGAAGCTGAGCGTCGAGGTGCCGAGCTGGTGCACGTACTGGGAGTAACCGGCGACAATTACCAGGCGACCGCCACCGAAGACGTCGAAGGCGACCGTCGCTCGCGGGGCGACATGACGCCAACCGATGACCGTGCCGGCATCGGCGAACTCGCGTGCCGGCGCGTAGGCGCCCGCAGAGCTGGATTGCGCCGGCAGCGAGCCGGCCCAGTCGTCGTAGCGAAGCCCCAGCGAGACCGTCCAGCGATCGCCGATTGTCAGGTCGTCGTGCACGAACAACCCGAGCGATCGGGCATTCTGCCGGTTGCTCACCGGAGTGTTCAGCAACTGCGCGAGCAACGGGGCGCCGCCGCTGGTGACGATGTTGACGTCGTCGATGGCGGCGAAACCGGTCTTCGTGGGCGCGTAACCGAACTGGAAGCCGAAAACGCCGTCCTGCGTGAGGCCTTCTCCGTCGACACCGAAACCGGCCTCGACATCGACGGCGTACCGGCGTCGCTCACTGTTGATCGCCACCTGGGCGGAACCGCTTCGCACCCGGGTAACGATGTCGAGCCGCGACTGGCGTGTGGCGCCGGGCTGCAGCTCGAGCGGAAAGTCGACGTTCAGAAACGATGCGCCCGCGCGAACGCCGCGAAAAAAACCTCCGCCCAGCGAATGACTCCAGGATCCGCCGAGTACCGAGAACGTGCTGTCCTCGCGGGATGTCGCCTCGGCGGCGATGAGCGGTCCGGCGTTGCGGGCAGGGTTCTGATAGCGCTGTCGACTGAAAAACACCGATCCGTCGTCCGTATCGGTGGGGTCCAGGTCGACCTTGACGGTGAAGATCGGCAGCTTCGTCGTCACCGGAGAGTCAAACCCCGGCGCCGCCTGAGATATGCGCAGGTCGCGATACGATCCGAAGACGTTGGCCCGACCCGGCGCCAGCGGCCCCCCGATCTGCACCGAGGCATCGCTCAGGTAATCGATCTCCGAAGCCGGCCGTACACCTTGCGCGGCGAGCTCGTCGGAGACGTTGTTGGCCTGCAACGCGTCGAACTCGAAATACCCCTGGGCGGCGCCGTGCCATTCATTGCCGCCACTTTGTAAACGCATGTCGACGAGCACGCCACCCGTTTGCACTCCGGCCGGCTGCGTCCCCCACGACGCCGTTACCTGCCGGAAGGCGTCGTAGTCGTAGAAGAACGTCGAGGTGCCGCGCACGGCGGGATCCGTCATGTCCACGCCCTCGAGGCGAAAGACGTTTTCCTGCCAGGTTGTCGAGCGGGCCGAGAACAGGCCCTGCGTTCCCGTCGCCGAGCCGCCCACATCGAGCCGCTCGGTCACGACCGCCGGAACCCAGTGCTCGAGCAGCGCCCAGACGTCACGGGCGCCCGGTGCGGAACGCAGCTCCTGTTCGCTGAAACGAGCTTCAACGGTGGGGTTGTTGCCCTGACCGCCCGCTCCGCCCTGCGCCTGCTGCGAGGGATAAGCGGCCGCAATCCCCCCCGCGGGCAGCGCCCCGGCGGTGGCCCGCCCGGGTATCGCCAAAGACACGAGACACACAAGAGCCGCGAAACAGACGAACGAGATCATCGACAACGCACGGGTGGCCGCGGTAGCGACAGCAGCTTGTCCGGCGCGGGCCTGACAACCCAACTCCGCGCCGCTCGCGTGCCGCCCTCGTCTGCCCGAAGTCGCAGATCTCATCTCGCCCACTCCTTACGAGTCAGCGGCGTCCCGCTCCGACTCGAGGCTCTTTCTCGCCGCGCTCCCGATGGAAGCGCCACACGGTGCTCCCCGAG
>CAYSHI010000322.1:0-3654 GCA_964430745.1 uncultured Acidobacteriota bacterium
TCATTCTCGCGACGCCGCCGGCTTTCCGCCCGCCACACCTGGAGGCGGCGATCAACGCCGGCAAGCACGTCTTCATGGAGAAGCCCGTCGCCGACGATCCGACGGGCATTCGCTCGGTCATCGCCTCCGCCGACGCGGCAAAACAAAAAGGCCTGGCCATCGTCTCCGGCACCCAACGTCGCCACCAGGCGCCGTACGTGGAAGCCATGAAACGCATCCACGACGGTGAGATCGGTGACGTCGTGGCGGCGCAAGTCTTCTGGAACCAGGGCGGCTTATGGAACCGCGAGCGCCAGCCGGGCTGGACCGACATGGAGTGGCAGGCGCGCAACTGGCTCTATTTCACGTGGCTATCCGGCGATCACATCGTCGAGCAGCACATCCACAACATCGACGTCGCCAACTGGGCGCTGCAGGCGCACCCGATCCGGGCCGTCGGCGTCGGCGGCCGTCAGGTGCGCGTCGACCCCGACTACGGCCACATCTTCGATCACTTCGCCATCGAGTTCGAATACGAAAACGGCGCCCGCGTGCTGAGCATGTGCCGGCAGATCGACGGCTGCGCCAACCGTGTGGGCGAGCATGTCACCGGCACCGCGGGGACCTCCGATCCGGGAAGCTGGGTACGCGGCACGTCCACCTGGGAGTGGGGCGAGGCCGAGTACACCAACCCCTACGTGCAGGAGCACACCGATCTCATCGCCTCGATTCGCGCCGGCGCCCCCCTCAACGAGGGGCGGCAGGTGGCCGAGAGCACGCTCAGCGCCATCATGGGGCGCGAGGCGGCGTACACCGGGCAGCAGATCGAGTGGGACGAGCTGATGGCGGCGGATATGACCCTCGTCCCGGACGAGGTGCATTTCGGCCCGATGCCGATGCCGAAGATCCCGGCCCCGGGTGTCACCCAGCTCGAGCGGGACATGTAGCCATGAAACGCCGCCAGTTCATCAGGGCGGGCGCGGCGGCCGTCGTCGGCGCCGCCGGGGCGGGCTCCGCCTTGGCGGGCTCGACCGGAATCGCATCCGCCTCGGGCACTTCGGCCGGGGCAACGCCGGGCAGGCAGCAGCGCCGCTTCAAGCTCGACTACGCCCCCCACTTCGGCATGTTTCGCAACTCCGCGGGCGAGGACCTGCTCGGTCAGCTCCGCTTCATGTCCGATGAGGGTTTTCGGTCGCTCGAGGACAACAACATGCGCTCCCGCCCGGTCGACGAGCAGATCGCCATCGCCGGCGAGATGGAGCGCCTGGGCATGCGCATGGGGGTGTTTGTCGCCCACACGATCGGCTGGAGCGACCCGAACCTGACCAGCGGTGACCCCGACCAGCGCCAGGCGTTCCTCGACGAGGTGGAAGGCTCGGCGGAAGTTGCCAAGCGCGTCAATGCCACCTGGATGACCGTGGTACCGGGCCACGTCGACACGCGCCCCGACATGGACTACCAGACCGCCAACGTCATCGAGGCGCTGAAGCGAGCGTCCGCGATCCTCGAGCCGCACGGCCTCACCATGGTCCTGGAACCCCTCAACACGCTACGTAATCACCCGGGGCAGTTTCTCAATCGAATCCCGCAGACCTACATGATCTGTCGCGCAGTCGACTCCCCCGCGTGCAAGATCCTCTTCGACATCTACCACCAGCAGATCACCGAGGGGAACCTGATCCCCAACATCGACACGGCGTGGGACGAGATCGGCTACTTCCAGGTCGGCGACAACCCCGGCCGCAACGAGCCCACCACCGGCGAGATCAACTACAAGAACGTCTTCAAGCACATCCACGACAAGGGCTTCAGCGGCATCGTGGGCATGGAGCATGGCAACTCGATGCGGGGCAGCGTCGAGGGCGAGCGGCGAGTGATCGACGCATACCTCGAGGTCGACGACTTCTAGCGGCCGTCCTGTTCCAATATTCGATCGACCCGTCAAGCGGCCTCTCGATAGTAGTGGCTGAGGATGCCGCCCAACCGTTCCTGTCGAGCAACCGGCCCTGAGGGTCGCCTCGGCGGTGCCGTTGATGTAGCCGCCAACCACCCAGGTGGCCGACATCGTGAACACGCCGATCCACAACGGCATCGAGCGCCGCGCCAGCATCAGGTCGGCGGCCGTGCCGTCGCTTAGCTGCCCCCATCGATAGTAAGCGCATTCGCCGGCCGGCTTCCTCGAGCGGGTCGTGTTGCACAAGCCTCGCGTGTCCCGAAGAGCGACCACCTTGCCCGACTTCGCCCCGTTTCATTAAGCTAGCGGCTCGTCTGTCGACGACGAAGCCCTGGTCCATCTGGAGCCACCGGTGATCGGCAAGACCCTTGGACAGTACGAGATCGTTGGGCCGCTGGGTTCGGGCGGCATGGGCGACGTGTATCGGGCGCTCGATACGAACTTGAAGCGTGAGGTCGCCATCAAGGTTCTGCCCCAGGCGCTGTCGGCGGACGAGGGCAGGCTGGCACGATTGCAGCGTGAAGCGCACCTGCTCGCGGCGGTGAACCACCCCAACATCGCGGCGATCTACAACTTCGAGGAATCGGAGGGCACACGCTGGTTGGTCCTCGAGCTCGTCGAAGGCACGACGCTCGAACAAGAGCTGCGCTCCGGGCCTTTTTCCCTGGCCGACAGCCTGCGGATCGCCGCCCAGGTGGCGAGCGCGCTCGAGGCCGCCCACGAAAAGGGCATCGTGCATCGCGATCTGAAGTCCGCCAACATCATGGTCGACAACAAGGGCCGCGTGAAGGTACTCGATTTCGGCATCGCCAAGGACGTATCGGGCGGCGGTGGGATCGGCGGTATGCAAGGGAGCGGTGCCGGCTCTACCGGCGGCGCTTATTCGTCGCCGACGCAGGCCGCCACCGGCATGGCCGCCCAGCTCACCGCGACGGGCATGCTGGTGGGCACCGTGCCCTATATGAGCCCGGAGCAGGTACGCGGAAAACAGATCGACAAGCGAACGGACAACTGGGCGTTCGGCTGCCTGCTGTTCGAGTTGCTTACCGGTCGCCGGCCGTTCGATCGCGAGACCATGGCCGACACGCTCAGCGCCATTCTCGAGCACGAGCCCGAATGGGACCTGCTGCCTCCCGACACCCCCGAGCCCGTACTGGCACTGATCCGCCGTTGTCTGCAAAAGGACGCGAACGTCCGATTGCATGACATCGCCGACGCCCGCGTCGAGATCGGCGAAATCGAAACCACCCAGACCGGGGTGAGAATCACCACGGGAACGGGCGGCTACACGGGATCGCGGGCGGCCACTGGGTCGCGAGCCGCCACCGGAACGAGGGAACCGGGCGCCGCATCATCGTGGGCGCCGTCGCCGAAGATGAAGGTCGCCGCCACCTTCGCCGTCTTGCTGGCGACCGTTGTCGTCGTCGGATGGGGACTACTATGGGGGACGCGCGACGCAGGCAGTAGGGCGACCGAGGTAAACGCCCCGGCCCCGGTATCCTTCGCGACCGTTCCCGACGTCGTCGCCATCCCGAACTCCATCGCCGTCCTTCCGTTCCGAAGCGATCCGGACGATTCGAAGCTTGCCTTCGGGCTGGCGGAGGAGGTGCTGAACCGGCTCGCGAAGGTCTCCGGGTTGCGCACGGTCGGTGCGACGTCATCGTTCCGGGCCGAGGAGATGGTGCCCGCCGACGTCGGGCTGAGGCTCGGGGTATCGAAGA
>CAYSHI010000323.1:0-6182 GCA_964430745.1 uncultured Acidobacteriota bacterium
GCCATGATCTCGGCGATGGCCATCGTGCAGGACGAGCTCGGCCACGCACATATCGCCTACCGCGTGCTCGAAGACCTCGGCGTGAGCCGCGAATGGCTCATGTACGGACGCGAACCGCACGAGTTTCGCTATCCGTACGCCTTCGATGTCCCCCTCGATTCGTGGTCGAGCTTTGCGTCGCCAATGCGCTGTACGACCAGGCCGGCTATTGCCTACTTTCGGACGTGCACGAGAACACCTCCTACGGCCCATGGAAGCGCGGTCTGGTCAAGGTCGGAAAGGAAGAGAACTTCCACTTGCTCCATGGTCGTCGCTGGATGCAGCGACTGGTCAATAGCGGCGAGGAGGGTCGCGCGCTGGTGCAGGAGGCGGTGTCGTCGCCGTTGCGATGCACCGGCACGTCGAGGCCGAGCTCGGCGCAAAACGGCATTACGCTGTCCATCCAGAACTGCCGGAGCTGGTCGTTGGTGAGCCCCTTCATCTTGTAGTCGAGCTGACTGCTGTGGGTCTTGAGGTTGTCGGGCAGGCCGAACCACTCGACCGTCATCGGGAACATCCACCGCACCGCCTCCTGCACGAGGGTGCGGCCTTCTTCGCCGCTCTTGACCAGCCGCTGCATCCAGCGACGGCCGTGCAGCAGGTGGAAGTTCTCCTCCTTGCCGACCTTGACCAGGCCGCGCTTCCACGGCCCCTACGAGGTGTTCTCGTGCACGTCCGACAGCAGGCAATAGCCGGCCTGGTCGTACAGCGCGTTGGCGACGCACAGCTCGACCCACGAATCGAGCGGAACATCGAAGGCGTAGGGGTAGCGAAACTCGTGCGGCTCGCGTTCGTACATCAGCCACTCGCGACTGACGCCGAGGTCTTCGAGCACGCGATACGCGATATGAGCGTGACCGAGCTCATCCTGAACGATCGCCATCGCCGAGATCATGGCGTTGACGGAAGGCGCCTTGCGCGCGGCGTAGTAGTAAGCCGGCGCGCTCATGAGCTCGGTATCTCCCGAGACCGTCACGATGTGGCGTAGCTCGCGCTTGTATTCCTCGGACATCTCGTCGACGGATTCGACGAGGCCTCCCTCTTGTACACGATCTCGGAGCAGTGCGTCGGGTGTAGGGTTCAATCAAGCCTCCAGCGGCGAGGTCAGAATTCGGTCGGGTCGTGCCGTTGCAGCGCGCGCATGAACGGGGCAACTTCGTTGGGCACCGTGCCGCCGGCGTCGAACAACAACGCATCGGCTTCGATGCTGCCCTCGTAGACGGCATGGTTCGCCTCGGCGTCGACACCGAGAGACGAACCCTCGAGGGAGAGTCCGGCGAACAGGCCTTTCGATCGCGAATAGGAATAGATCTCGGTGCGGAACGTGACGTCGGTGGCGGCCTCCGCGGTGCGGCCAACCGGTCCGGCCGATACCGAGGCGTCGCCTCCGAGCGTAATCTTGTGGTCCGTCAGGGCCTTCGCAGCTCGCTCATTCGTGAACACGAGAACGAAATCCGTCGCCTGCGCACCGATCTGCAATCCGAACGACCCACCGGTGATGGCGATGAACGACGGCCGACTCCAGCCGTTTTCCACGCGGCAGCTCAAGAGCCCGCGACCATGGCGTCCGCCGAAGATGAACCCCACCTTGACGACACCCGGGATCACGGCGACACAGCGCGAGTTCTCCAGGAGCGACGCCGGAATTGTCGCTTCAGGCGCGCCCATGATCTCATTGAGCACCGCGGCCGCGTCCTCGGCGCGCTCGCCGAGCTTCTCGCGGTCCTGAGCCTGCACGATGCCGACGCCGGCGAGGGCCGCGGCCACCACCAGGATCGTCAAAGCTCGCATCACCGAAAAAGACTCGCGCATGACTCCATTATGACTGAAGCGGGACGGGGTCGAAACCGAACCTCTCGCGTCGCAGAACGCCGCGCCACAGTCCCTGCAAAGGATCTCGGCCACGAGCGTACATGCGGAATTGCGGCGAGGCGTGTCGCGCACCGGTGACTATCTGCTACAGGATACCCTCGGCTACCGTCGGGTCGACGACCGCCAGCACGAAGGCCGCCTCTCCTGGAATCGTCGACGTCAGCGTGTAGGCATAGTCGATATTGATCCCGGCGTCGCCGAGCGCTTGGGCCACTTCCGCCAGATTCCCCGGCTCATCGGGTAGGTGCAGACGCAGAACGTCCGCAACATCGCACGTCATGCCGTGCTCGGTGAGCACGGCGGCGGCGCGGTCCGCATCGCCGACGAACAGTCGAGTCTCGCCTCCCCAGACGCCGAAACCCTCGATGTTGATGTCGGCTTCGCCGAGGATGGCCGAGATACGGCCGAGGCGGCCGGGCTCGTCTGCGTGATGCACACGCAGCTCGCGGGCGGCGGGCATGCTTTCCTCCTGGCTTGCGAAACAATCCGTGCCGCGAACCGCGGCGCGGGGGTGGAGCACAATCGCTCATAATCGTAGGCTATTCGAGCTTATCGCTAAAGGACCGTACACGCGCACCCGGCGGGGTTCTGACCGACCCGGTCGAGCGACCAGGAGGCAATCGCAATGATCAGTGGTATGCCGCGCAACTCGATGATGAAGCCCTTTCCCCTGATCGCGGCGCTCGCCGCCGTCGCGCTGGTGGTGGCGCCGGCTGCCTCCGCACCGGCGCAAGGGCCGATGGCAAACCGCCTCACGCTCGACTTGTATCCGCGTGTGGAGGGCGTCGGCAGCCCGCAGATCTCCCCCGACGGCTCGACGATCCTGTACAGCCGTAGCTTCGTCGACCTGCAGGAAGACGGCCGTCGCTCCGAGATCTGGATGATGAACGCCGACGGCTCGCGTAAGCGCAAGCTCATGGACGGCGGCTCGCCGATCTGGTCGCCGGACGGCACACGCATCGCCTACGTCACTTCCGGGGAACCGCGCGGCGCGCAGATCTTCGTCCGCTGGATGGATGACCTGTCGGCCGAGCCCAGCCAGACCACCAACCTCACCGAGTCGCCCTCGGGTGTTCGCTGGTCGCCCGACGGCACGCAGATCGCCTTCACCATGATGGTGCGGCCGCGCCACGACGAATGGCAGATCGAGATGCCGATCGCGCAGCCGCAGGGTGCCGAATGGACGGAGGATCCACGCATCGTCGACGACGCGATGTTCCGGAGAGACCGCCAAGGATTCCTCGATGACGGCAATCGCCACATCTTCGTCGTCTCCGCCGACGGCGGCACCCACCGGCAGGTCTCGGAAGGCGACTTCAACTTCGGTGCGCCGCGCTGGAGCGCCAACGGCAGCACGCTCTATTTTTCCGGCCTGCTCGCCGCGGACGCCGAACACCAGTGGCGCGAGTCCGAGGTATACGCCATGGACGCGACCAGCGGGGCGGTCACCCAGCTGACCGATCACAAGGGCCCCGACTCGGGGCCGGTGCCCTCCCCCGACGGTTCAATGATCGCCTTCACAGGAAACGATTACACCGAGCAGACCTACATCGAGCGCCAGATGTACGTCATGAACGCCGACGGCTCCGGGCGACGCAGCATCACGCCGAGCCTCGACCGCTCTCCCGGTATCCTCCAGTGGGCCGCGGACGGCTCCGGTGTCTACTTCACGGTCAGCGAATGGGGCACGAGGAATCTGTATTTCGCTCCTCTCGATTCGGCCGACGGCGCCCCCCGCAAGGTCACCGACGGCAACCACCAGATCAGCGTCTCGAGCATGACCGCCGACGGCGTTGCCGTGGGGACTCTGAGCTCGTACTACCGCCCCGCCGAAGTGGTGACGTTCGACGTGGCCAGCCCCGGCAACATCGAGTTTCTCACCGATCACAACGGCCCCCTGTTTGCCGACCTGAACCTCGGTGAGGTCGAGGAGATCCGCTACAAGTCCGTCGACGATTGGGATATCCAGGGCTGGGTAGTCAAACCACCCGATTTCGATCCGTCGCGCAAGTACCCGCTGATGCTGTCGATCCACGGTGGACCGCACGGTATGTACGGCGTCGGCTTCAACTTCGGCTGGCAAAACCACGCCGCCAACGACTACGTGGTGCTGTACACCAACCCGCGCGGCTCGTCGGGTTACGGCACCGAGTTCGGCAACGCCATCAATCGCGCCTACCCGAGCAAGGATTACGACGACCTCATGGCGGGCGTCGATCATGTCATCGATCAGGGCTACGTCGACGAGCGCAACATGTACGTGTACGGCTGCTCCGGCGGCGGCGTGCTCACCGCCTGGGTCGTGGGTCACACCGACCGCTTCGCTGCGGCGTCGTCGAACTGCCCGGTCATCAACTGGCTGTCGTTCGTGGGCACCACCGACGGCATCGGCTGGTACCGCAACTTCGACAACATGCCGTGGGAAGACGCCGCCGAGCACTTGCAACGCTCGCCGCTGATGTACGTCGGCAACGTCACCACCCCGACCATGCTGATGACCGGCGTCAACGACATGCGCACGCCGATCTCCCAGACTGAGGAGTTCTACACCGCTCTGAAGGTGCTGCAGGTGCCGACCGCCATGATCCGTTTCAACGACGAGTGGCACGGCACGTCGTCGATCCCGTCGAACTTCTTCCGAACGCAGCTTTACCTACGACACTGGTTCGAGCGCCACATGACGGACGACTCGGCCGTCAAGGATCTGCAGCGAAAAATGGAATCGGACGGCAGCCGTTAGAGCGCGCGAAGCGTCAGCCGGGTCATGAATCGGTTCGCACGCGTCTGCTTCGCCTCCCTCGTTGTCGCCGCGGAGATACTGTCCGTCGGTCCGGCTCGCGCTCAAGTGGCGGCCTACGACCCGCTGGCCGTCACGCGACCGGACGACGCCGAGACACTCGACCTCGTCGTGCGGGACGCAGCGCGGGACCGTGCTGTCCCGATTCTCGTCTACCTGCCCGCCGAGCGGACGCCCGCACCGGTGGTTCTGTTCAGCCACGGCTTGGGCGGATCGCGCCACGGTAGCGCCTACCTGGGGCAGCATTGGGCAGCGCGCGGCTACCTGTCGGTGTTCGTCCAGCACCCCGGCAGCGACGCTTCCGTGTGGGAAGACGAGCCGGCCCGAGACCGGCTCGAAGCGATGCGGGCGGCCGCCAGTCGCGAGAACCTGCAGCTTCGGTTGGGGGACATCCCGGCCGTGCTGGACCAGCTCGAAAGGTGGGGCGCTTCCGGAAACCACGAGCTCTCCGGTCGCATGAGTCTTGACCGAATCGGCATGTCCGGGCATTCCTTCGGCGCCGTCACCACGCAGGCGCTGAGCGGTCAACGCGCCGGCCTCCGCAACCTCTCGTCGACCGACTCACGCATCGTCGCAGCCATCGCGTTCAGCCCGAGCAGCCCTCGCCTGGGTCGCCCTGAGAGAGCATTCGGCCAGGTGGAGATCCCCTGGATGCTCATGACCGGGACGAGTGACACCGCTCCCATCGCCGATATCGATGCGGAGTCAAGGCTCGCCGTGTTTCCGGCACTCCCTTCCGGTGGTAAGTACGAGCTCGTGCTCGACGGCGCCGAGCACTCGGCATTCACGGAACGATCCCTGCCCGGCGACACCGCGCCCCGGAACCCCAACCATCACCGCGTCATCCTCGCGTTGAGCACCGCCTTCTGGGACACCTGGCTACGAGACGACGCCGGTGCCAAGGCGTGGCTTGACGGCGAGGGTCCACGCTCGGTGCTGGAAGAGGGCGACAGGTGGCGGACGAAGTAACTCGAGAGCGCAGCAGCACCCGGTACGTGTGGGCGTTGGAGGTAGACGGGAGGGCGGGGAGATCGATACTGCCCTTCGCGTGAGGTGCGGGTTCTCGAGCGGCTGGCGCCGCGTCTGAGGTTCACGGGAGGGGCGTGATCTCGATGCTGCCCTCGCGTGAGGTGCGAGCTCTTGAGCGGCTAGCGCCGCGCTTGCGGATCGCAAACACACGCGAGAGGGCAGCATCGAGATCACACCCCTCCCTCAGATCAGAGATCGCCGGGTTGGACCTGCCACGTCCCGCCGCCGCCCGGCCAAGACGACTCCCCGTGCCGACCATGGAACGTTGGAGGCGACTCGAAGGGAAAATTCTCCGGCGCCCGTAGGCGGCCGAGCGCGAGTGCATGAAGCAAGGCAGGACCCAAGGAGACACGCTGAACGCGCGGGCACCGGAGAATCCTCCCCCGAGCCGGAAGACGGCGGAGCCGGCTTTCGGGGGATGCCGAGGCCTCGACATTGCCTCGCT
>CAYSHI010000324.1:0-4694 GCA_964430745.1 uncultured Acidobacteriota bacterium
CACGCGTAAACGGCAAGATCTCCCGCATGGCGACGAGGTCGCGCTCGCTCTTGGTGACGATGTAGTTGAGGTTGGGTACGCCGCTGCCGAGCCCCTCGCGCGGCGCCTGCTGCCAATCCTCGTCGATGATCATGAACGCCACCACCGGCTTCGGCAGAGCGCGCCGCTGCACGGCGAGGTGCGAGGCCACCGGCCCCAGCGCCAGGACCAGGTCGACCTCCGGATCGGCCAGCAGCTGGTCCATGGCCGCGTTGATTCCTCCGGCGGAGTAATCCGCTTCGAGCCGTTTGTCGGGGGGAATACGGACCTCGAAGTCCTGCGCCGCCAGCACCGAGATCTCCTGCAACAGCAGATCGGCGGTGCCGACGCGACGTAACAGCGGCCCGTCGGTGACGACACCCAAGGTAACGACCGGCAGCTGGCTGTCTTGGCTACGCCCGGCTTCAGGGCTCAGCAGGAGGAGCAGAGCTACAGCGAGGGTGTTACGCAGCTTCGTCATCTTGGTGATGCGTGCTCTCATGCGATTCGCGGCTCTGGGTAGTCGTGGGACGCGGTGCAGGATACCTCGATTGCGCCGCGGCGCACAGTCGCCGCGGCCGACTGACCCTGCTCGCCGTCGGCTCCGCGAGAACCGGGCACCACGCAACTCGGATACCTAGCCGGCCGCCCTCAGGGCCTCTATCAGAGCCCGCACATCGCTCTCGTCGTTGTAGGGGGCCAGTGAGACTCGAATGCGCCCACCTCGCACACCGCAGACGATGCTCTGTGCTCGCAGCAACTCGGCGTAGGCCTCATCAGGCGGCGTTCTGTGACCGGTCGAAACAATGTGCGTCGAGGCCGAGGCGTCCGCCGGGGGGCGAAACGGACGCCAGCCGGAGGCCGCGAGCGCGTCGACGAGGAGGCTGGCAAGCTCACCCGAATGGGCTTCGATCCGTGCCGCTCCCAACGAGAGAAGCTGGTCCAAGGCGGCCGTTAACCCGACCAACGAAACGTACGACATGGTCGATTGGGTGAAGCGGCTGGCGTCGGCCGCAACGGACAAGCTCCTGGCGTCGAAGTCGAACGGATCCGCCGCACCCATCCAGCCCGGCAGCGGTGGCGCGTCGTGCAGCAAACGCTCAGATACGGCCGCGAGAGCCACACCGCCATGGGCACCGAGCCACTTGTAGCCGCTGCTCACGACCAGGTCGGCATCCCAGGCGGTCGCATCGACGGTCATCGCGCCGGCGGACTGCGAGACATCGACAATCAAGTGAGCACCGACCTCACTCGTTGCCTGGCGCAGGCGCGGAATGTTCACGGCCGACCCGGTCGCATATTGCACGTGGCTGACGGCGAGCACCGATGTCTGCTCGTCGAGAGCGTCGATCAGGGCATCGGTTAGATCCTCTGTTGGCCGGTCGTCGACAAACCGGACCCGACAACCGCCCCGACCCGCCCGACGCAGCCATGGGCGCGTAATCGCGGGAAAATCGCTGCCGATCGCCACGACGGTACTGTCGGCGTCGGGTTCGAGCAGATACGGGAGCTGCCCCAAGAGCTCACTGGCGCCAGCGACGACCGCGATGCGCTCCGCCTCGGCGTTCAGCAGCCGCGCTGCGCGGGCGCGCAGCGCCTCACCGAAGGACGCTTCGTCGGCGTCCGACATGAACCGGTTGCCGTGACGGGCGACGCCGTCGAGAAAGGCATGCATCGCCTCGACCGCCGGACGGCCAATCAGACCGAGCGCCGCCTGATTGAGATAGACGGCCGACTCCAGCGTCGGGTAATCCGAGCGAGGTAGAAGCGAAGAGACGGTCACTGTGCCGCCGGAATCATCGAAACCATGACCGTCTCATCCTACCGAATCAGCGGAGACGAAAACCGGGATAGAGACTCATCGCACCGGCGGCGCATTCGGGTCGATGCGCTCTTCTTCGAGAACTTCCAGACCGGTGATCCGCCAGGCGTTGTCGATCGATTCCACCGTGACCTCGGCGCGGTACTGGTTGATGCGCTGGTGGATGTGACCCCAGTGGCCCACCGACCCGGCCACGTTCCAGCGCGCCTCGGTGGTGAAGCCCGTGCCCGAGGACAGCGGCTCGTAGCTCGCCTCGAGGATCTCGACGTCTTTGACTTTGGCGCGCGCCCCGCCCTGGTTTTCGAGCTCCAGGCTACGGCGGGTTTCGAGGTAGATCTGCGTGAGCAGATCGCCCGATACCGTGTTCTCGAGGCTGTCGTAGATGACCTCTTCCTGCCGGTAGTCGAAGGCGCGGTAGACGTTCTCCAGCAGGCCGTCGAGAACCGTCTCGACACCTTGCTGGGAGAAGCGCATGGCGTAGAGGCTCTGATACGCGCCGAATCCGGCGATCAGCGCGAGGGCGACGAGGCCCGCGATCAACGGGACGCCGGCCTTCTGAGCCACGGCCGCGTCGCGCCGCAACAGATCCTGCCGCTTTCGAACGACGATTCCCACGAACGCGATCCCCGAAAGCAGAGCGACCCAGCCCATCCAGCGGGTCCACGGCGGTGGCGGCGCTTCCACGGTCACCAGTCCCGGCAACGTCGGGTTGGTGAGGAAGTTCGTCCAGGTCAGAACCGGATCATCCGGGGTCACGTTGTACGGCAGCCCGCCGGCCTCGTCCGTGGCCGACGTCGGCACGACCTGAATGCGCTCCGAGAACAGATCCCATTCCATGGTGACCTCGTCGGGGAGCCCATCTGTCGGGTAGACGAAGATGACGCCCAGCGTCGCCGACACCATCGGCAGGTCCTGCGGCGGATCGATGACGCCACTCGTTCGCAGGTTGCGGAAGATGAAGTGCACCCGATCGAGCTCCCCGACCGCTGGCTCCCCGTCGATGGTCACCGGCGCGCGGGTGGCGAGGAACTCCGCCGACCGCCGCTTGATCTCCTCCTGCTCGGCCACGGTGATGATCTGCTGGCCCGGCTCGAGCCCCAGGTCGACCCAGTTCTGCAGGTCCAACGGCCGGGCGACGATCTCCTTGCGAACCTCGAAGGGCTCCATATAGAGGAATCCGTTGACCGGGGCGAAGTACTGCCGCCGCAGGTTCCTCGTGCGGAAGGTCGAGTACCAAGGGTCGTCCCAGTCCAGATCGATCGTCATGCCGGTGGCCAGGTAGCGGAAGTCGTTGGCGTGCAGACCGCGGTGGTAGACGACGAAGCCGATGTTGGCGTTGACGGCGCCGTTTTCTCCGGTCGGCGCGTCGAACGTGAGCGACTGCGGCCGCCGGGAGAACGGATAGAACAACCGCGCGGTGATGACCGGGTCGCCCTCGTATTCGGGCCCCACCGGCAGCGAATCGCCGGTGACCTGATCCCGTGGGATGCGCCGGCCGGCCTCGACCTCGAGGACCTCACCAGCGATCGGTTCGCCGTCATCCGGGATGATGCGCAGATCCTCGCGGAAGAAGCGCGGCCAGCGCTCCTCGAAGGGCTCCAAGCCCGACGCAGCGCCCCGCTGCCCGGTCCGGGCATCCGCATCACCCCCGGCACCGGCATCACCGGTGGGGGCAGCGTCTCCGCCGGCGCCAGAGGCCGCCCTCATCAGCACCTCGTAGATCTCGTCGGGCAGCAGATCGGCAAACCCCATCAGGTCGGCGACGCCGATCTCGAGGTCGACCGTCACCCCCTCCTCCTCGACGAAGAACTCCGCGATCGTGGTGGCGTTCATCGCCATGGTGACGACGAGGGCATCGGAACGCAGGAGCGACGGGAGCAACAGCATCACGATCAGCGCCAACGACAACGGCACTCGCCGGGCCGAGATCTGCCGGCGCGAGGCACTCTCTGAGCATGAGGGAGTCTTCGTTGCGCCCGCGGGACGCTCTATCGTCGGAATCATCGGGATCATGGCCGTCTCATCCTACCGAATTCGCGCCGCGGGCACATCGCATCCAGAAGGCGACATCTGATGCGTAATTGAATAGCATCAGATGTATGGCACGTACGACAGTGAACATTGACACCCCTATCTTGCAGGAGCTCAAGCGGTTGCAGCGCAGCGAAGGCAAATCCCTCGGCCGGCTGGTGTCCGATCTGTTGAGCGAGGCACTCGCGGCCCGCACGCAAGACCCGGCCCGGCAAGAGCTGCGATGGACGACGCAGAACATGGGCGCGCTCATCGACATCCGTGACAAGGCTGCCTTACACGCCGCTCTCGACGACCAGGACTCGTGAGCTTCGCCGTCACTGACACTCCCGTCCTTGCGCCGCATCCTGGATGAGGAAAGCGGAGGCTGACGCGGCGTTCGTCCTTTGCGGGGCGCTGCCTGGGCGTTGGTCGTCGTGCGCCACCCAGGTCAATTCGAGAGCAGCTCCTGCAGGGCGAGGCGCGTCTTCGGCAGTAGCTGTTCTTCATCGAAATAGCGGGTGACGATCTCGAGCGCTTCCTCGGCGGTGGCGACGTTCAGGTAGCGCAGCAGAAAGCGCACGTCGTCGAGGTCCCGGAATTCCTCGCCAAGACGCATGGACGCGCACTTCATTGCCAACAGGTACTCGGGCCGAGCGACGAACACACGCAGATGGGGCAGTTCCATGTACGGGTCGAAGTCGCCATGGGGACTGAGGAAGGACTTGACCGCATCGTTCAGCCAACCGCGGGGAACGCCGGCCCTGTCCGCAACTCGGGCGGCCGCCTGGCGAATCAGCTTCGTTGGCCGGAAGAAAGCGTCCACATCGCGTGTCGCGGGGCG
>CAYSHI010000325.1:0-7896 GCA_964430745.1 uncultured Acidobacteriota bacterium
CGGTGATCAACGGGCCGAGCGCGACCGGTTAACGCGGACTTTGCGAAGATCCAAGGCAACAAAGAAGTAACGAACCCAGCCGTACTGAGCGGTAACCAGCGGTAATGGCGATCGCCGCGAACCCTCGAAAACACGGAGCCAACAGTAGTCAGCGGTAATAGGAACTACTAAGCGGCAAACGCCCCGACGGGGTTCAGGACCTAGTGGGCTTCGGCCCGTGGAGGTTCAAGTCCTCTCTTGGGCACTTCGACAAAACACTTTCTGGTAAAGGGATTCGGCTGAAACGGCCGGGTCCTTTTCTACTGTGCCGCGCTTTAGGCGCAGCGTTCGCAGGTAACAACTTGGTCCTGGTCGATCCGAACGGCTGATACGCGCGCAGGTTCTCCAAAGATCCGTGAGGACGCGATGATGGTCCGCCGTGTCCTGGAACGGGCGGAGTCCGTGAAGGACACGGCGGAGACCTTCGGTGTGTCGCGCCAGACGATATACAAGTGGCTGCGGCGATATCGCGAAGAAGGCCTTGCCGAGCTGGAGGATCGCAGCAGCCGTCGGCAGCCGTTACGAGCGCGGCCAGCGGGCAATGTATACCCTGCGCCAATTCGCCTGGAGCTTGCGGGCCATCCGCATGATCTCTTCGACCTGATCGAAGGGTCCGCCACAGTGTGACACCCAATCGCCGCTCGACGACTTGTGACCCTGCCGATGGTAAACGACGCCGAAACCGATGTCTCGATAGCCGTTCTCCGACGGAGGGTCGTCTTCTTCGCACCTGCTGCGCGAGCCTTGCATGATGTTGCTGTGAAGGTCGCCGCAGGCGGCGGAGCGATCGTTGAAGTTGTCGACATCGGGATCGGCGTTGTGCGGGAGGTTGAAGACGTGCCCCATCTCGTGCTCTTCCGCCTGGGTCTTATGCAGGATTCTCGTGTAGTCCAGAAGGATGAACGGCCTGAAGCGATCGTCGTGGTCCGGATGCGCGTTCTCGCTCGCGCTTGATTCCGTTCTGTCGACGAGCGTTCCGCTCGCCAGGTCCGGGATCCACTTGTCGATAATGAGCACGTTGATGGCAAGTGGGTCGACAAGGCGTCGATCGTTGCAGGCCCACACGCGGCTGTGGAACTCGTCGGCGTAGAAGCCGCTCCCCGTGTTCCAGAAATTATCCTCACTTGGATCCCCGTAGCTGGTCACCTCGTTGTAGTCCGGCCTGCCGTAGTCGAGAAGAGGTTCGTCGAGGTGTTCGACGTCGGCCAGGTAGTGATGGCTCTTGTAGCGAAACCTGACCGTTTGCCCGTCTCTTGACACCGGGGTACGCACCCAGTTCCCGTCTTCGTTGATGAATTCCATCACGAAATACCTGTTCAGAATCTCGATTTCTCTTTTGAAGAGGTTCCTTCCGGAAAGGGGCGCGTAGCGAGTCCCCGGCTCGCGGATGGCGTTTGTCGCGGTGGGCACGTCGAGCGGATTGCCGGCGGCATCCTCGGCCGGGGCGAGGACAATGAAATGGACGTCGAACTCGTCGAGCCGGTCGCGATTGCAGTACTTGTAGTCGTTGATGAACCTCCGTTGCATCCTCGCCAGCGCCCTGCGCAAAGACCCGCTGCCCCTACCGCCGGCCGCGAGGATGTCGGATTTGACGGACAGTGGCAGCCGGAGTCCGTGGTCGGCGGCTGCTTTTCTGACTCTCAATGCTGACTCGGGCATGGCTTCGTCTCCTCGCTCGTCTCAGCGCAGCGTGACGAGAACGGGGATGAGCTCCCGTCCGGTATCGAGTGGTCCGAGGGCTTTGCCCAGCACCGCCCCGAACGCCCGGTCGGGCTCGATGGCCTTCATCGCGTGACCCGGCGTCGCCGATGTCGTGAGAAGATCGCCCACTTCCACGGCGCCGTATCGAGCATCCACCTTGCAGAACACGGTGCCCACGAGAGCGACGGGGGCGCTGCTCTCCTTGTTGACCTTCTTGTTCAGCACGATCCCCGGTTGCAGCTCGCCGGCACCCGAGACAACGCCCACGACCCGCTTGTCGTAGGCGTCGGTGCACTCTCCGAGCGACTTGTCCTGACCCGCCACCAGGACCGTGCCGGGATCGACTCGAGACGCTTCGGACACTGCGAAGTACTCGGCGCAGTCGGCACCCATCAGCTTGATGTCGCCGGCATCACCGTCGAGGTGGATCGTCGCCTCCGCGACGTTCTCACGATTCGTCGCGTCTTTCGGGAAAATCACGATGTCGCCATCGGCGTCATTGCCGCCGACCCAGATGTTTCCCCCGCCAGCGTCGAGACGTATCCGGGCGCGCCCGTCGCCGTCTTGCAGGACCAGATCGCCGTCCGCGTCTCCGCGGCCCGCCGTTATGTTTCCGGTGTCACCGTTCAGGGCGATGCGTACGTTCGCACCGCTCGAGTCTCGTACTTCGACCTTTCCGTCGAATCGCTCTGTAGCCATGTCGGTAGCCTCCTGAGGGCAGAAGAGGTTCGGGAATGGATCCCGGGAATTGAGTCTTGATCAGGTGGTTGTCGGCCTCACAGCGGCGCCAGTGGACGAGCTTGGCGGAGGGGTTGCTGCGGGCATCAGGGGCGATTTCGGGCACAGGCTGCACCTCTGGCCCCCAAGAAGCCTGACAACAGGATCTGATTACGAGTATATGTTGACCGGGTTGGTCGTCAAGGGAGCGCAGTCATCGTGCCGCGACAACTCGGGCATGAAGGCGACGATCGGCTGTCCTACTCGCCGGGCAGCACCAGCAGAGGTTGTCGCCCTCGGGACCGAGACAGGCGGCGAGGCGACGTGCCACCACGGGTGCATCGGAGTTTGACTCGGGCAAGGTGCCGCTCGATGATCTGCAGATGCTTAATCACCGAATGCCGGGCATATTCGTAGAGGAGGTGACCTACGGTGTGCGCCCCATCGACGGAGTGCCCACGGGCACCGCCGGTTTCGTCGGCGTCACCCTCCGCGGCCCCCTGGATCCGCGCCTCGTAACCAGCTTCGAGGAGTTCGAACGGCTCTACGGCGGTCGTCTGCCGGTCGATGAGTCCTATCTGCCCTTCGCGGTCGAGGGCTTCTTTAACAACGGGGGACGACGGTGCTTCATCGCCCGAGTCGCTCCCGACGACGCTGCCACGTCCCTGGGCCTGCTCGACGGCAGGGTCGAGATCAGGGCGATCGGACCGGGCGAATGGGGCAACCGCATCGCTTTCCACGTGGAGGCCGCCGGCCTGCAAACCGAGGGGCAACCACCGACCCGATTCAGGCTGACGGTCGCTTGCTGGGACAGGTCGCTGCCGGCGCCGCTCGCGGATGCCCCCTCGGCCGGTGCCTCGGACGCGGACGCCAGCCAACCGACGATTTACGAGGTCCACGACAACCTGAGCGCGGAGCCATCGTCGCCGGACTTCTACGAGCGCCGCATCAACGGGAAATCCGACATGATCGAGGTTCGCCGGCACGCCGATGGTGCGCCCACGCTTCTGTCCGAGCCGAATTTCCTGCAGAACCTTGGAACCGCCGGGACCACCGGCTCGATGGTCGGCCCGCGGGACTACCAGGGTCGAGTCCTCCCCGCGCAGCTTGATGACGCCGCGCAGCCTGATAGCGCAGCGCCGCCTGACGACGCCGCGCAGACTGATGGCGACGCGCCGCCCGATGACGCCGCGCGCAAGACGGGACTTCTCGGTCTGGAGGACATCGACGAGGTCGCCATCGTGTGTGTCCCCGATCACCACCGCGACTCGGGCATCACAGACGCGTTGATCGGGCATTGCGAGCGACGGAAGGATCGCTTCGCGGTGCTCCATTCCAGGCCGGAGGTCGACACTCTGGACAACATCGACAACATACGGCCGCCTGCCGACACCCAGTACGCTGCCTTCTATCTGCCGTGGGTGATAGTCCTCGATCCGGCCACCGACGGAGATACGCTCGTACCGGCGTCGGGGCACGTGGCGGGCATCTACGCCGAAACCGATGCCCGGCAGGGAGTCTTCAAGGCGCCCGCCAATACCGTCGTTCGGGGCGTCACCGACCTGCAATTCCCGATCACCAACCGCGAACAGGAAGTCCTCAATTCCCGAGGCGTCAACTGCATCCGCGCGTTTCCGCACCGCGGAATCCGCCTCTGGGGTGCGCGTACCTGCTCGACCGACTCGACCTGGGAATACATCAGTGTTCGCCGGCTGCTGCTGTTCCTCGAGGCGTCGATCAAGGAAGGCATCGGATGGGCTTTCTACGAGGCCAACGACGAGCACCTCTGGGAACGTGTGCACCGGACCATCGAGCAGTTTCTCACCCGGCAGTGGGAGAGTGGCGCCCTTGCCGGGACGAAGGCCGATGAGGCGTTCTTCGTCACGGTCGATCGCACGACCATGAGCGCGGACGACATCGCCAACGACCGGTTGATCGTCGTTGTCGGTGTGGCCCCGGCCAAACCGGCCGAATTCATCACCTTCAGGATCACGCTGCAGACCGGCAACTCCGAGTTCGTCTAGAGCCGACGCGCGGACTACCTTCGGCTCACTACATCGGGGCCTCCAATTGAACGCCGCCGGGTAACAAGAATCTAACGAACCCAGCCGTACTCAGCGCTACTGAGCAGTAGCCAGCGGTACTGGCGATTCCCGCGAAGCCCCGAAAACACGGACTCACAGGTACTCAGCGGTACTGAGAAGTACTGAGCGGTAAATGGCCAAACCAGGTTCAGGACCTAGTGGGCTTCGGCCCGTGGAGGTTCAAGTCCTCTCTTGGGCACTTTGACGAAACGGTTGCTGGTAGAGGGATTCGGCTGAAACGGCCGGGTCTCTATTCATACCGAGCCGCGCTGTGGGCACAGGCTCGCAGGTAACAACTCGGTCTCGCTCGATCCGAACGTGGTCGGCCAGGGGCGCGGCCGTTCCCTCTCAGCGAAGCACAAGCTCGATGTCCTCATAGGGGCGCACGTCGGCCTCACCGGTCCAGGAACGGCCGTCGGAAGTCTCGACCGCGACGCGGTATCGACCGGGGACCAAACGGGCGACGAGGTGCTGCGGGCCTTCGCGGGAACGGAACACGCGGTGTGATGTCGCGAAGCTGTCGGGCACGGGGCGGCCCTGAGCGTCGAACACGCGCACATGCGCGAACACCGCCCGGTGGGCGGCAAACTCTGGCACGACGACTTGGATGCTGCCCGCGGGCTCGAGTGTGACGTCGATCGGTTCATCACCGATCTCGACCTCGACGCGCGCGGCGAGATCCATGCGCGACGCCGTCACCGACAGGACGCCGCGTCCGGTCGGGCCGTCCGGCCAGCGGACGGTGGTCCCCTCTGCAGCAGCCGGAAGGTACTGGGTCGAGACGACCTCGCCGGTCGCCTCGTCGTACCAGGCCGCCTGGAGTCGGCCGGTGTCGAGCCCCGGCGGGCCCAGCAAGCGGATCTCCAGGTCCCGGGTCGGTTGCAGCTCGATGACGTAGTCGTCGATGTCTACCGCCCCGATGTCGACCTCGGGCGCGCGGGGCGCGTAGCCGGGCGCCGACACTTCGAAGCGCCAAGGACCGGCGGGAAACGGTCCGGCGGTGAACACGCCGTTGCGATCGGTGCGGCGCGACTCCTCGTGCGCGTCCGAAACGAGTTGGGGTATCGGATCACTGAGGACCTGCGCACCGCCGACGGGCGCACCCGTCTCGGCATCGACGACGATGCCGTTGACCGCACCGCCCTCGATGACGATGTCGATGTGGCTGTCAGTGTCGATGCGGGTGTACACGAAGTAGGGGCTACGCAGGCCGGTGCCGCTGATCCTGATTTGGTGTTCGCCTGGCTGGAGGTCGCGGAGCTCGAAGGCCGTGGGGTCCGTCAGTTCCACGCCTCGGGCAAAGCCGGCACCGCTGATCGAGGCCCTCTCGGGAGGCTCCCCACGCCAGGCGATCGTTCCCGTGAGTGTGAAGCCGGAGGGCAGCGTGAGCTCGATGGTCGACAGGACTTCTCCGGCGGCCAGCTCGACGGTGGTGCTCGCGCTGCGATCATTGTGGTCCCTCGCGTACACCTCCCAGGTGCCCGGTGCCAGGTCGGCGAAGCGGAACGCGCCGTCTTCCGCGGCCTGCGCACGCGCGCTGACGGACTGGCGCGCTCCCCCTTCCACCTCGACGCGAGCCGAGACGGAGACCGAGACGCCCCCTGGTTCGTCGGAACGGAGACCCGACACGACGCCCTCGATCGCCCCGAAGGCAGGGACCACGATCTCGACCGGCCCGAGCGTCAGCGCGTCGACGTCGATCGGCTCGGGGTGAACGACCGGCGGCAGCTCCTCATGCTCCGCCTTCAACACGTATCGGGCATACGGCAACCCGGCCAGGCGGAATGAACCATCCGCGCCGGTAATGGTGCGCGCGCTGCGCCGCCGACGGTAGGTACCGGAGGCGTTCACGACAGCCCCGGCAATCCCCCGGCCATCGACGTCAACGTAGCGACCGTGCAGCTCGCCTAAAGGCGGATGCTCGGGCATGGTCAAGATGGTCGGGAACCCCTGGTCTCGTACCGGATGATCCGCGCGAATCGAGCCGTAGTCGTGGTTCTCGGGTGCCCGGGCGGTCATCGTGTAGGTGCCGGGGAGCAGCTCGGGGAAGATCGCGCGTCCATCGGCGCCGGTAAAGACGGGCTCCACATCCGGGGTCTGCAGGTCCGGGTCGCCGTCGCGCAGCCAGGGGCTCACGCGCGCCTCGGGCTCCGGCACTCCGCGCGCGTCGAAGACCACCACCTCGTGCCACACGTTGGGCACCAGGCGGTGCAGCGTGACGTCGAGCGAGTAGGCCTCGGCATCGGGCGCCCGCGTCAGGGGTGAATCGGCGAGGAGCTGGTCGACGCGATCGGCGGCCGGATCGGTCGCCAACGGACCGATGGCGAGTTTCTCGACCGTGGCGTACGCGTGCCCGGCCGCGCGAACGTACATGGAGTAGTCGCCGAAAGTCAGGCCCTCGAAGAGGAACGAACCGTCGGCGCCGGTGGTCACGGACGGAATCTCCGCCCGCCTGAGGTAGCCGCCCGGGCGCTGGTGGCGAAGCACCCCCACCGTGGCTCCGGCGACCACCGCTCCCAGCTGGTTCACGACGCGTCCGCTCAGCTGGGCGCCCGGCGCGAGTACGATCGGCGACACGTCGTCGCAGCTGTCGTCCGACGACGAGATTGCCCGGCGATCGGGAACTTCGATCTGGGCGCGCTGTGAGGCGTGGCCCTGAAGATACACATCGAGGTAAGTCCTTCCCGGCTGTACCGACCGGATCGTGTAGCAGCCGTCGTCGCCGGTCACGGCGGGGTAGGAATCCTCCGGCATGGCAAAGCTCGGCCGCCCCCTGAGGTAGTCGGGAGGCCCCAGCGTCACGCCCGCAAGGCCGATACCTTGCGCGTCCACCACACGCCCGCGAACCGAAACGTGCGGTTCTAGCTGCAGGCGGAGGTAGCGAGTCTCCGAATCAGAGGCCACGACCTGCACCGAAGTGCGGCCCCGACCGGCTGCCGGATGAAATACGTTCAGTGAATGCTCGCCCGGGGCGACCGCGAGAAAGATCTCTCCCCGATCGTCCGATACGGCCCTCTCGCGACGGAAGCGATCTTCGATGCGGAGCCCCTCCCACTCTCGGTCCCTGGGTAGGCGCATGGAGTCGGAGGACGATATCGACACCGTGGCACCGGACACCGGCGCGCCGGCTGAGTCGATCACGACGCCCCGGAGCCGCACGCGCGGTAGCAATTCGATGTCGCCCAGCTCGTAGTGTCGCGGCTCAAGCGGCTCGCCAAGCTCCGCTATTTCCTTCGACTCGGCAACCCCGCGGGCAATGAACACCAACTCGCGGAACTGCTCCGGCCTGATCCCGAGGAGGTGGAAACGCCCCTCCGCGTCGGCAACCGTCTCCGGAGTCGGTGTGCCCGCCACG
>CAYSHI010000326.1:0-11444 GCA_964430745.1 uncultured Acidobacteriota bacterium
CGACGACGGCCACCTGTTGCTCTTCGCCACGATCACGGTCGACTGTGCCACCACGGGCTCCGCCGGCGTCTTGATGGATCTCGCTCTCACGGTCGACACCACCGTTGTGTCGGGTGTGCCTACCTGGCGCACCAATTTTGAGCCCCTGGCCTGCCAGTACTTCGTCGAAGACACCACCACCGTGACCAGGCTGGTCCCCGTATCGGCCGGTTCACATACGGTTTTTCTGTTGGCGAAGGACTCTGGTGGCGGCACCAAGGCGCGCCTGAGAACCCGCGTCATGAACGTGCTGTTCGTTGATCAGGATGGTAGCGGAGGTTCCTGATCATGCCGACAACCCCCCGCCTGACACCTAGGACCTTCAAGTTCCTTCGCGATCTCGCGGACAACAATAACCGCGACTGGTTCCAGGCCAACAAGCAGCGCTTTGAGGACGAGCTGCGCGAGCCGGCGCTGCAGTTCGTCCGCGATTTCGCGCCCCATCTCGCCGACATCAGCCCGTTCTTTCGCGCCGACGATCGCAAGTCCGGTGGCTCGATGTTCCGCATCTACCGCGACACGCGGTTCTCGAAAGACAAGAGTCCCTACAAGACGTACACCGGCCTGCAGTTTCGCCACGAGCAGGGTAAGGACGCCCATTGCCCGGGGTACTACCTGCACCTTCAGCCGAAGGAGTTCTTTGTGGGCGTGGGCATCTGGCATCCCGATGGCGGAACGCTCAAGCCGATCCGCGCGGCCATCGACGCCGACCGCGAGCGCTGGAAGAAGGTCTCCCGCTCCAAGAGCTTCTCCAAGGTCTTCGAGCTTGCCGGCGACTCCCTCAAGCGGGCGCCGAAGGGCTACGATCCCGACCATCCGCTCATCGATGACCTCAAGCGCAAGGACTTCATCGCCGTCACCGAGCTGACCCAGAAGCAGATCACCAGCCCGGACTTCGTCAAGCAGTTCGCCAAGCTGTGCAAGACGGGGTCGCCGCTGGTGGAGTTTCTTTGCGAGGCTATCGGTGTCCCCTTCTAGGCGGGAGCGAGAAGGCGGCGTCTGCGGCGTTGCGCTTGGTCGGGCCGGCGGGAGCGAGAAGGCGGTGTCTGCGGCGTTGCGCTTGGTCGGGCCGGCGGGAGCGAGAAGGCGGCGTCTGCTTCGTTGCGCTTGGTCGGGCTCCCTACGACGTACGGATGTACGCCTTCGGTCGCCCTCTCGGCGCGCGCCTTGCATCCACCCCCTTCTCGCTCCCGCCGGGCATCCACCGCTTTTGCGCTCCCGACTTGCCTCCGCCTCCTTTGCGCTCCGGCCTCGCATCCACCGCGCTCGCGCTCCCGCCTCTGGGCTTCCTCGTAACGCCGGCCCATAGTTGAGATACTCCGATCTCACCTACCACCCGGAGGATGCCGATGCGCCCCGTCATTGAGCGGTTACGCCTGCTGTTCCTCGTCGTTGTTCTATGTGTCGCCGTGCTCGCGCCGGGCGTCGGGATGGCGCAACAGCAAGGCGGCGTCATTGCCATTCGGGCCGGGCGGCTCATCGACGCGGAAGCGGGCACTGCGGCCAGCGACCAGGTGATCCTGGTCCAGGACGGGCGCATCGCTGCGATCGGTAACGCCGGCGACGTGACGATTCCGGAAGGCGCCGAGGTGGTCGATCTGTCCGACCACTCGGTGCTCGGCGGCCTCGTCGACACCCACAACCACCTGGCGCTGACCTACAAGCAGGATCCCGAAAGCAACTACTACTACCTCACCTACGTGATGGACTCGACGCCGCTGCGCGCCCTGCAGGCGGCCTCCAACGGCATGCAGATGCTCTCGTCCGGGTTCACCATCGTGCGCGATATGGGTAACAACGGCAATTACGCCGACACGGCGCTGCGTGTCGCCATCGAGCAGGGCTGGATCCCCGGGCCAACGATCATCAACTCGGGCATCATCATCGGTGGCATGGGTGGGCAGTTCTGGCCCACGCCGGAGATGGCCAACGACCATTCGATCGTCTACCCGGAGTACCTGGACGCCGATACCGCCGACGAGATCGTCAAGGCGGTGCGGCAGAACATCCTTTTCGGCGCCACCGTCATCAAGATCTGCGTCGACTGCAAGCCCTACGGCTACACCGTCGAGGAGATGGAGCTGTTCGTGGGGGAGGCGGCCAAAGCCGGGATGAAGGTCGAGGGACACATCCAGACGCGCGAGGGCGCGCGCCGTGCCATCGAGGCGGGCCTGTGGTCGTTGGCCCACGACGGCCCGCTTGACGACGAGCTCCACAAGATGATGGCCGCCAAGGGCATCTGGCGTGCCGGCACCGAGACGCCGCTGGCCGATTGGAGTCGCACGAGCGAAGAAGCCTACGAGCGCCGCGTCGATAAGCTGCGCAACGCCTACGACAACGGTGTCAACCTGACCTTCTCCACCGACGCCGACTACTACATCCCCGGGATGACCCGCGGCGAGCTGGTGATCGACTTCGTCAAGACCTGGCAGGCGGCCGGCATCCCCGACGCCGAGATCCTCGAGATCATGACGATCAACGGCTACAAGTGCGCCGAGACCTACGACGATCGCGGTCCGGTGAAGGAGGGCTATATCGCCGATATCATCGCCGTTCCCGGCAACCCGCTCGAGGATATCGACGCCCTGCGGGAGGTGACGTTCGTGATGAAGGACGGCATGGTCTTCAAGCGGGATGGCGTGATGACACCGGAAGCGTTCTTCCACGCCGGTCCGGTCAACGGGTGGCGTATTCGTTAGCTTGAAACGGGCTGGCAGGCGCGCGCGCGGGCGTTATACATTGGGAGGGCAATGTATAACGCCACCGACCCCCGAATCTGACATGCCTGCCGTAAAAGTATCCGCAAAAGGTTGGATCGTGATTCCCGCTGAGATTCGCCGGCGCTACGGCATCAAGCCGGGCGACGAAGTGCACATCGTCGATTACGCCGGCACGTTGGTCGTTGTGCCGAAGCTGGAGCATCCCGTTGACGCGGTCTTCGGAATCCTCGCGGACGACGGTCCGCCCCTGACGGAGACACTGATGGGAGAGCGTCGGCGGGAGCGGGAGCTCGAAGACAGAAAGATCGCGCATTGGCCCCAGGATGACGACTAGCGAATCAGCGGCGAAGTACGTTCTCGATTCGTTCGCCGTCCTCGCGCTTCTTCAAGGCGAGCCCGCGGGGAAAGCCGTTCAAGAAATCCTCGAGGAGGCGGCCAGCGGACGGGTCGACGTCTCGATGTCGGTGATTAACCTCGGCGAGGTCATGTATCTCACGGAACGGCGCCGTGGCGCGGCGGTCGCGGGTGCCGCCTTGGCGTACGTCGAGCAACTTCCTGTCCGAATCGTCGATGCCGACAGGGCCGGTACTCTCCGGGCTGCCAGCGTGAAGGCCAACTACCGCGTTGCGTACGCCGATGCCTTTGCCGTCTCGCTGGCGCGTGAGCTCGGCGCTGTCCTCGTCACCGGTGACCCGGAATTCCGAGAGGTCGAGGATCTCGTGTCGGTCCGCTGGCTGGAGCGTTCGCGCTGACCGCTCGAGAGTCAGGGAACCTCGAGCGGATCTACCGAGATGTACGGTGGCGGGCAGTCATCGCAGTAGCGCAGCCAGTAGACCCTGTCCGTGCTGCACGCTCGAGGACGGGTGGCGCGATAAAACGCCAGGGGCTCCGCAATGAAGTAGTCGGCCTCTATCCGACAGATGCCGCGCGCCTCGAGGTCCTCAACCAGGGTGTCGAGCTCGAGGAAGTGATTCGAGACTTCGTTCTCGTCGCCTACCTCGAAGCTGAGCGGTGGACGGCTCGTTTCCTCCAGCACGGCGCGCCATGCAACCACGTTGACGGTGACGAAGGCCAATGCCGTGGCGACGGCAAAAGGGCGCACGAAGAACCGACGCGCCGGCAGCGAGAGCGCGACGGCGACCGAGACCAACACGCTCAGCGGCACGTAGTAACGCAGCGTGTGCCGGCCGGTCAGGAGGGTCAGCGCGACAGCGCAGGCTAGCGCCCAAAGCGTCATCAGATCCGTTGTGCCCAGAGCTTCCCCACGACGCACGCTCCGGACGGTCTCTCGAGTGCCGGCCGCCAGGGCGCCCATCACGGCGAGCCCCCAGGCGTAGCCGAGCATCGTCCCGGCGAGCGGCGGGTCCCATGACGCGAATCGCTTCATCGGCAGCACATTGGCGACGGCTCCGAGGAAGGAGCCCCCGTGCTGTATCGCAAACGCGGCAACACCCAGCAGCAACGCGGTCAGCAACCATCGCGGCTGGGCACGCTCGAGCAATGCATCGAGGCCGGCGGGCCGGCTCCGCATCCAGCGTGCTGCGGCAAGCGGCCACGCAAACAACATGATGACGAGCAATGTGCTCCAGCGGGCGAACACGGGATCGGGAAGCGCCTGCGTGACCAGGAAGGCGACGGTCATGGAGAAGGCCGCCAGGACGCCGACCCAGACATGCTCGTTTGTCTGCCGGCTCTTCCGACCGGCACTCGTGAGCACCGCGGCGGCGAGAAACGAAGCGGGCAGCGAGCTGAAGATCACGTGGCTGACGACCCCGAGCTCGCTGGCCGTCAGAAACACCACCATTCCCACCGCCGTCCACCGCTCTCGGGCGCCGGCATCGAGGACCGCCGCGATCATCACCGCCAGGAGGATCGACTGGAGCGCCGTGACTTCCCAGGCGACTCGCGACATCCACAGGAAAAGCAGCGATGAGCCGCAAAGCGAAAACAGCAGGACGGCGCGCAGGCGACCGGCGATCCGTTCGACGGACACGAGCAGGACCACCAACGCGGCCCCGTTCAATACGACACCGGGTAGGCGGAGGGCGAACACGCCCGGCGGCAAGAAGCGAAAGACCTCGGCCAGCAGCCACGGAAAGAGCGCTCCCGTGTAGGGCGTCATTCCGTGCGCCGAAGTGAGCCCGCGGCTACCGATGCGGAGAGCTTCGAGGCCGAACCAGGCCTCGTCGCCGTGGAGCCCCGGGAAACGCGCGAGCTCAGCACTCAGTATGAGCAAGACGTAGGCGCACGCGCCGATAATCCAGGCGCGCTTGGCCATTAACGAGAGGGAGATCTCGTCGCCGGCCGCGGCACGTGCACGCCGTCGATGTGGTCGAAATCCTGGTGATGTTGGCGCAACAGATCTTTGCCGTAATCGTTGCCGTTGGGTGTGCGGATGACGGAGTGGACGTGATTGCGCGACATGCCCTCGCCGCGGTTCAGCGCGATGCCGCCCTGGTGGTCGAACTCGAGCAGCACGACCGGGCTATGCACCCGGTAGTAGAAGACCGAATCGTCGCCGGTGCCGCCCATCCAGGCGAAGTAGGTGTCGTCGAGGTGCGCCTCGATCTCCCGCATGCGCACGGCGGCATGGCCCGCGTCCATGTTACCGACGTACTCGCCGATCAAATCGAGCAACGCCGCACGCTGCGGGCCGCTGAGACCGTCGGTGCGCAGGCCCTCGTAGCGAAGCTCGAAGTTGTCGCGGAAGGCGGCGGTGAGCACCTGGCGGATGGGGTCGTCGGCGACGATGGCGATCGCCTGTTGCTCGGGCGTGAGCGAGCGGATCATCGCCAGTCCCTTGGACTCCTCGGGGCCGAACACGCGCACGCCGGCGTGCGGGCCCGAGTCGGTGCTCACGGGTTCCGAGCCCATGAACGTGGGCGTCATGACGACCTGATCTCCGAACACGAAGTAGTTGACCACCAGATGATGACCGTCGAGCTGCCAACCCCAAGGCTCCGTGGCGGAAGGCTCGCCCATGATGGTGAAGAAGTAGAGGTCCTCGCCGTACTCCTCGTCGTTTTCGACCAGCTCTGCGAGCACGCCGTTGAGGATCATGATGTCGCGTGCCTTCTCATAGCCGGCGACGCTGAGTCCGGCGGCGATCAGGCTCATGGCCGCCGCTTCCTGCTCGTCGTCCATCTCCCGACGGCTCATGCCCTGGCGGTCATATCGGTGCACGTTCTGCCACTTGCGCCACTCGTCGTCGTCGACCGGGTACACGGCCTTCGCTCGCTGCTCGCGAGAGAGCGTCTGCAGGAATTGCTCCGCCGCCTCGCGCACCGGCGCCGTGGACACGCCGGTCGCCTCGATGGCGTAAAGCCCGGGAACGACATTCCCGTCGGTGGTCACGCCCGCGAACGGCTCGGCAAGGGCGGTCGCCTCGGCATTGCCGCCACCGCCGCGTTGCCCGCGCTGGGCGGCGTTGACCACCACGGTGGTGGTGGCGAAACCGATGATGCCGATCATCATCAAGGACAGGGGCCAGGCGGCGTTTCGCTTCATGGCTGATTTTCTCGTTGTCGAGGAGCAGGGCTTACGACGGAGGCGGGAGGTGGTCGCGGTGGCGCCAATCTACCGTGATCTACGGGATCCTTCCACAGTGGCGCGCTCCTCCGGGTCGGCTCGGACCGATGCCTGGAGGGTCGGGCCTGGTATATTCGGGTTCCCCCGGTCCGCTCCGAAGCTGAGGACTTTGCATCGTGCTTCGATCCCCCGTCGTCTCCGGGTTCTGCTTCCTGATCCTCGTGGCCGGGCTCGGCTGCCGTCCCGCAGTGGGAGACGATGTCGCGACGGCCCGCTCGATCTCGCTGACCCCCTGCGCCGAACGTGAATCGGGGGAGGGGGCGCTCTGTGGCACCCACGAGGTCTTCGAGGACCGCGAGGCGGCGACCGGGCGCACGATAGCTTTGAACATCGTCGTGCTGCCGGCGGCCGAGCCTGATCCCGCATCGTCGCCGGTCTTTTACCTCGCAGGCGGTCCCGGCGCCGGCGCCACCGGGTCGGCGCGGAGCCTGTCTCGATCGTGGATGCGCCGGCGCCACGACATCGTGCTGGTGGATCAGCGGGGCACCGGCGGATCGAATCCGCTCGGTTGCTCTTCCTCGTCCCCCGCCGACCTCCAGGGCTACCTCGAGAGATCCTTCGGATCGCCGCGGTACTTCGAGCGCTGCCGCCAAGCGCTCGAGGGGGTCGCGGATCTGAGCTTGTACTCGACGCCGATCGCCATGGACGACCTCGACGACGTGCGCCGTGGCTTGGGTTACGCGAAGGTCAATCTCTACGGTGGCTCCTACGGCACCCGGGCCGCCCTCGTGTACATGAGACGGCATCCCGACACCGTGCGCGCGGCGATTCTCACGGGGGTTGCCCCGATCAGCTTCACCAACCCCCTCTACCATGCGCGCGAAGCCCAGAACGCGCTCGAAGGGATCTTCGACGAGTGCGCGGCCGACGCCGAGTGTCGGACGGCATTTCCGGATCTGGCGGCGAAGTTCGCCGAGCTCATGGAACGTCTGGAAGCCGAGCCGGCGGCGGCGACGGTGGTTCATCCGCGAACCGGAAACCGTGAGAGCATTCGCATCGGCCGCGAGGCATTTGCCGACGGGTTGCGTGTCTTCATGTACTACCTTCCGCGTGCCCGACGTGTCCCGCTGTTGATACACCGGGCGTGGAGTGGCGAGCTCGATGAGGTCGCGCAGCAGCTTCTGGAGAGCAATTTCGGCCTCGCCGCGTCCCTGCGGATGGGCATGCTGCTCTCCGTAACCTGCGCGGAAGATGTCGGGCGTATCGCCCCGGCGGACATCGCGGAGGCCACGGCGGGGACCTTTCTCGGCGACTCCCGCGTGCGCCAACAGATCGCCGCGTGCGAGGTGTGGCCGCTTTCCGAGCTGCCGGACGACTACGGCGACCCCGTCTCGGTCGATGCGCCCGTTCTGCTCTTCTCCGGCACGCTCGATCCCGTGACAGGTCCGCGCTGGGGCGAGCGAGCCGCCGGGCATCTGCCGAACAGCCTGCACCTCGTCGTTCCCGGAGCTCACGGCGTCGACGGCTCGTGCGTACGCGGTGTTTCGCGCCGTTTTCTCTCGTCGGGTACCCTCGACGGGTTGGACGCCTCGTGCGTCAACGAAATCCGCCTGCCGCCGTTCGAGTTGCGGTAGCGAGTCTCAACGGGACAGGAGCAGCCGATGTCCGATCAGATCGTCATTCACGGCTTCGAAACGTCGAACAACTTCAAGGTGCGCGTGGCGCTCGGATTCAAAGGCATCGACTACCGGTTCGAGGCCATCGATCCGGCGGATCGGGCGGGATTGGTGAAGATCTCGGGGCAGCCGTTCTCCCCGGTCATGGTGCACGGCGACCTGGTGATGTTCGATTCGGGGGCCATCCTGCGCTACCTCGAAGGCAACTTCCCCGACACCCCGCGGCTGTTCAGCTCGGACTACGACACGATGCGGGGGATCGAAGATTGGGAGTGGTTCGGGCGCACCGAGCTGCACGAGGCCCTGATGATCATGGTCCGGCAGCGCAAGGCGGGGATCAACGATGAAGCCAAGACGGCGCGCGCCGCCGAGATCTTCTCGGCCGCTACCGGCAAGATCGAGGCGGCGCTGGCCGATAGCGAATGGCTGGCCCACTCGCGCCTGACCGCTGCGGACGTTACCTGCGGCGCGGTGGTGCATCGGGTGGCGGGAATGGGCGCCTTCGAGATGCCGTCGGACCGCCCGAAAACGTACGCTTGGGCGGACAAGGTGATGGCCTTCGACCGCGGCGCCGGTGGTTAGGGCACGCTCCCACAGCCAGGGCGCGCGGGCTCCAACAGTTAGGACACGCTCCAACGGCCTCCGGGGGTCGACAGGATGCCCCGGTTTTCGGCCTGCGTGAGGCTAGATTCCGCCGGAGCCGAAGATCGGTCGGCCGATCGACATGATGCCGCCGACGATCAAGACCAGCGACAGCACGACGCCGACCAGCGCGACAGCGTAGCTCTTCGTCTCACGTCGCTTGTTCACGACGTTGACGACGTGCGCAACGCTTACCGCCGCGAGCATCATGACCACGTGGCCGAGAAGTGCCGGGTAGCTGGGAATGAGCAGGTACAGCAGGATCCCCAGGAGCACCTGAACGTCCATCAGGCCGACGTACGCCCCGGTGAGTGCTCCCGCGAGCTTGTCGAAGTCGCGTTTGGTCGCCAGTCCGAACAGCAGGTAGGCGAGCGCGGCCAAGGCGACGAGCAGGACCAGGTAGCGGATTCCGGAATGCATGTAAAAGACGATCGGCATGCGCGACACTGTACCGCGGGCCGGCGGGTCATGCGCGCTGGATGTTGGCGGGTCAGCGGGCGATCATTGAACGATGAGCGATCCCTCCGACGACCTCGCCCTGGCCGGCGCGGCGCGACTGCTGCCGCGTGCGGGGCGCGAGGCCATCCGCGCGACGCTGGAAGGTCGCGATCCTGCCGTCGACATCGAGCCGCGCGGATTGCTCGCCACGGCGGCCCCCGTGTTCGTGACGCTGCGGATCCACGGAGAGCTTCGCGGCTGCATCGGCAGCATGGTGGCGTTGTGCGACAACGTCGTCGACGAGACCGTCGACCGGGCGTGCGCGGCCGCCTTCGACGACCCGCGCTTCCCTCCGTTGACGCTCGAGGAGCTCGACGCCACCTCCGTGGAAGTGTCGATTCTGCGGCCGCTGCAACCCGTTGCCTCTCGCGACGAGCTGGATCCGGTACGTTTCGGTATCGAGGTGCGGGATCGTGGCGGACGGCGGGGCGTACTGCTGCCGGAGATCGACGGCGTCGACACGGTAGAACGTCAGATCGAGATCACGCGCCGGAAAGCGGGCATTGCCCCCGATGCGGAGATCGAGCTTCGCTGTTTCTCCGTCGTCAAGGTGCCCGACCCGGATTTTGCTTAGCGGCCGTCGCCACCGCCGCGGGGGTTCCCGCCGCCGCGGCCGCCGCCGAATCCGCCACGCCCCCGGCCGCCACCGAATTCCCAAGGCATGATGCCCTCGTCGTACAGGGCATTGGGGTTGTTGGGGTCGACATAGCGCCAGCGCACGGCGTCGGCGTAGATGCGGCCGTCGGCGAGGTCGGAAAGCTCGACGTTGGCTTCCTCGCCCTCGGCGAAGGTAAACCGCCCCAGCGCGTTCCAACCCGGCTCGAGCTGTCCCGTGTCGACGTTCATTTCCGTTTGCTCACCGCTATGGGTGATCGTGATCCGGTAGCTGCTTGCCCCGCCCCAGAAGCCGTTTCGTGTGCTGCCGTTGATCCGCCGCGGCAGGTAGTAATAGGCGATGTCGTACTCGCCTGCGTGCGGCAACGTGGTCGTCCACACCGCCGGTTGGGCGCCGTCGCCGCCACCCTTCATGCGGTAGTTGGTCTCGTAGCGGCCGAACGAATACGTATTTTCGCGGACACTCCAGTTGCCGCCCTCGAGCCCCGGGCGCAGGTACCGCTGCACGCGGCGCACCGGCATGGAGAAGCCCTCGTCTTCGTTGTCGACAATGATCTCGGTGAAGGCCGCCTCTTCCTCGGTTACGACGCGAACGTATTCTTCCGGCGGGCCGGCCTCGACCTCTTCGGGAATGCGCAGCGGGGAGCGCAGGGCTCGGCGGTTCTTCGCCAGGAACGGCTCCACCGAGACCATGCCCGGGCGCACGCCGATGACCATCGACACTTCGACCTCCTGCCCGCCCTCGATCTCGACGTTCTTGGTGACCTCGTCGCCGCGCGCCATGAGCTGGACCTGCACGAAGCCGCGGCCGGGCTCGCCGTTGCGGATGCGCACCATGACCTGGTACACGACCGCGCCCCACTCGTCTTCGACCTTTTTCGCCTCGGTGCGGGTGAGGGTGTAGCCGGGCACGTACGTGCCGTAGACCCAGTCGCGGATGAGCCGGTCGAGGTTGGCGCGGGAGACCTCCTCCTCGCTCGTACCCTCGGGCACGACGGCCCGTTCGAACTCCTCGAAAGAGATGTCCTCGTACTGCGATTCCTCGCCGAAGGTCTCCAGTGTGTCGATGAACTCATCGGAGCCGACCACGGCCTCGATCATGCGAAACATGGTCAGTCCCTTGGCGTCGAGCACCGAGCGGTAGAGATCGGGGTCGGCGTCGGGATCGAGGTCGGCGAGCGACTGCGTCTGCATCGATTCGAGCATCTCGTCCCAGCTCGCGCCTTCGCCGATCTCGCGCGGACCCTGGCTGCTGGTGTTTTCGACGCGTATCGTCACGCCGCCGCCGCTATGGTCGAAGCCACCACCGCGGCTCATGCCGCCGCCGCGACCCATGCCGCCGCCGCGACCGCCTCTCTCAAAGAGTGTCGAGCGAATTTCCTGCGACAGGTCTTCCTGCATGTAAACGGGCATGCCGCGCGCCAGCAGCGAGGCGTTCTCGCCTTCGAAGCTGCGGTTGAACGACCAAAGCTGCACGAGTGGCGAACGGAACAGGCCCCCGCTGCTGCCCTCGGGGCTGAGGAACACCGAGAACACGGCGCTGGCGAGCTGGTCGCGCTTAAGGCGAGCGGGATCCTGACTCTGTCCGCGCTCGGAGTTGAGTGTGCGGTTCACGCGCTGCGTCATGCGCTTCATCTGTGCGACGAGCGCGTCTTCTTCGATCATCAGGATGCCCGGCTGTGTCAGACCGCCGCTCTCCTCCCATCCCTCGTAGTACCACTGCACG
>CAYSHI010000327.1:0-4216 GCA_964430745.1 uncultured Acidobacteriota bacterium
CCCGGCCGTCCGCGTGGTCGAGGACCACGCCTCGGTCCTCGAAGGTGCGCCCGTCGGACGACCAAGCCAGTCGTCCGTCCGCGGACACCGCGGTCCTGGAACGGGCGGTGTTCGCTCCATAATAAACAGCGACCTCGCCGGACGGCGTCGCGACCGCCGCCGCAGATGCCGCACCCTCTTCCTCTTCCTCGGTGGGGAACCAGGTGATGACCGGGTTGCCGTCGAATTTGACGAACCGAATACCATCATTGCTGGTCGCCAAGCCGACCGCCCGCCAGGTGACGGTTTCGTCGAACGCCGTCCGGTAGCCGCGCGCGCCCTGATAGTAGAGATGCACGACGCCGTCGAGCAGGACAGGCGAGGCAGCGAATCCGCCCCACAGGAAGCGGTCCCATTCGCCTTCGACACCCTCTTCGAAGATCTCCCCTCGATCCACCCAATCTCCCGGGGCCGGCAGCTTGCGCACGGCGTCGGCGGCGATTGTGGCCGCCGCCTCTTGCCAATCTCCCACGTGTCTCTCGATCACCGGTTCGTCGGGCGCCGTCGCGACGGCTATCACCAGTACAGCCACGGCGGCGGAAACAACGGGAAGCTGACGCGGGCGTGTCACGATCAGGTCACAGGCGGCGAGCCACCGGCTGCGCGGGAGCGGGGATACCGAGCTGAGCAAGGTACTCGTGGCGCAGGCGTTCGTGGGTTGCGCCCAGGCCTGCACGGATGTCGTACCGCGGCGCGAAGCCCAGAGCGCGTCGCGCACGGGTCGTATCGAATGCGCAGTTCGAGGTGAAAAAACGCAGGGACCGTCGCGAGATCGGCGGTTCCTTGGCGAGCGGCCCGAAGGCCATCTCCGCGGCGAAGGCTGCGGCCGCAACCAAACTCAGGGGGACGCGGAAGGGTTGGCGAGCCCCCTGGAGGCTTGCGATCGCTTCCACGATCTCCTTGATCGTGACCGCTGCCTCGTCGCCGACGATCAGCGTCTCACCCTCCGCCTCCTCGCTGAGCATCGCCAACCACAGGGCCTGCAACATGTCGACGATGTAGATGCAATGGCGTCGGGTCTGTCCCCTCCCGACCATCGGGAAGTAGCCCTTGCCGATCGCCCGGAACAACTTCGCGGTGCGCGGACAGCCTGGCCCATAGACCCAGGCCGGCCGGAGGATGACGGCGCGCAACCCGCTACCGGCCCCGGCGTCCCAGACCACGTCCTCGCCCGCCAGCTTGCTCTCGTCGTAGGGGAGTTCCGGTCGACAGCTACTCTGCTCGTCCAGCACGCCTTCGCGGTGATCGCCGTACACGCCGACGCTGCTGCAGTGAACGAACCGTTGCACGCCGTAACCCGCCGCCCGATGGGCGAAATCACGCAGGCCGTCGACGTTGACCTTCCAGAATTGGCGCCGCGTGATGAAGGCGCCGAGATGGGCCGCCGCCAAATGGATCACGAAGTCGACTTCAGGAAGCAGATCGTACTGCATCTCGGCGCCGGTGAAGTCGGCCTTCACCAGACGGACACCGCGTCGCTGTTCGAGGTGTTGCACCCGGGTGAGATCCACGTCGAGAGCGACGACCGCACATCCCTTTTCGACGAGAAAGGGGACCAGGTGGCTGCCGATGAAGCCACCGGCACCCGTCACGAGAACGCGCGGGCCGCCGATCATCGTGGCCTCCTGCAAACCACCGAGACGGCGTATCCCGTGAAGGGAAACAGCAGCAGATCGAGCTTGGCCACGAGCCAGCAGACCGGGAAGATCGCCGCGTACAACCGATAGTGCTTCTCGACCGAGCGGAATTGGCGCCCCGATGTCGGCGCGATGCCGGGCTCTGTGTCGCTCTTGGTGCGGCGCTTGCCGGCCAAGGTCAGGTAAGCGAGGTTGATTCCCAGTTCGATGAGCTCGGTAAAGAATTTCGAGTAACTACCGGAGCGCTCGTAGGCTACCCCCAACGGCTCGAGCATGGCGCGATGCTGGCGCACGTTGTAACCGAAGACCCGGTGGCCGTAGCGCTCTTTGGTCATCCCGATCGCCCGCTTCAGCAGCGTCAGCGGCTTCCACCGGTCGCCGTTCGGTGTGGTAACCAGCAGGCGGCCACCCTGTCGTAGAATGCGGACGAGCTCGCGGTTGAATGGCTCGCAGCTATCCAGGTGCTCATGGACGTCAATGCTGATGACGAGGTCGAAGGCGCCGTCCGGACACGGGAGCTGTCCCGGTTCGCCCTTCGCCACCGACTCGCCGAGCAAATCCTCCATCTCGGCGATTCCTCCCGGCTCGAGCTCGACCCAGGTCCACCGTCCACCGTGCTCCCGCAGGTGGTAGTTCAAGGCGCCGTTGTTGTCTCCATTGGTTACGAGGAGGCATTCTTCGCCCTGCAGGGGCCCGATTTGGCGAAGAATCAGGTCCAGCTTCTGGCGCTTTTTCAAGCCCTTCGAGAACATCCGAAGCTGCCACGGGCGCGCCCGGCTCGGCGGGTGGGCGGCCGCCGGCAGCCCCGGGCGGATGGCAATCTGGTGCTTGGACATGCGTTCACCTCCGCGTTGTTGAAATCTGCGCTCTCGAGATCAGGAAACGCTGGCATCCGCCTCGAGAGACTTGCCTCAATCCTTGGTTACGGGTTCATGACCGGCACAACAAAAGAGCCCGAGCAAAGGCCCTGCGTTCGGTTAGTAATGGATTCAGGGTTGCAACCTCTGTGCTTGCGGACACTTAATAGAAATAGGTCGTAGTGCGCGTGTGTGTTACAGGAGGCTGCGGGGCCGGCCACAATCGAGCGCCCAGAGACGCGGGGGGACCTGCGTTCTGTCCTTGGGCGCCGTCGGGGTGGCCGGCCCCATTCCCTAGGAGGATCGGCGTGGGCCCGGTCAAGGAGTCTTGATCGTCGAGCGTCAAGATAAGCGGCATGCCGGCATCGCGAGCTTGCTTCCTCATGCTGATGCCGATCTTCCGAGCTCCGGGCGAGCCGTCGTCGTCTCCATCAGCAAATCGACGCACTCCTCTGCCCGCCCGCACAACGCCAGCGCGTACATCGTGTCGACGCGCTCCAGAACAACCTCCGGGGCGGGCAGAGCCGAGACGAGGCGGAGGACCTTCGGATGCGCGGTCCGCGCCACCGCTTCGCCGTCGCCCGCCAGCTCCTCGTGTTGTTTCTCGCCGGGACGAGCGCCGGTGTACACAACCGGAATATCAGTGCCGGGCCGCAACCCCCTGAGGCGAATGAGGCGCCGCGCCAGCTTGTCGATGCGGATCGGCTCGCCCATGTCGAGCATGAACAGGTCGTCACCCTCGGTCATGGCGGCGGCTTCGATGATCAGGCTCACCGCCTCGGGGATGCTCATGAAATACCTGGTCATGCCGGGGTGCGTCACGGTGACCGGCCCCCCCGCCTCGATCTGACGCTGAAACGTGGGCACGACGCTGCCGCGCGACCCCAGGACATTGCCGAACCTGACCGTCGCGAACAAAGGCGCCTCCGCTCCGTTTCGCACCTGACTGACGGCCATTACCAGCAACTCGCACAACCGCTTTGATGCCCCCATGACGCTTGCCGGCTTGACGGCCTTGTCGGTAGACACAAGGACGTAGTGCTCGAGGCCGTAGTCGACCGCCAGCTCGGCGGTAACGCGCGTGCCCATGACGTTGACCCGCACCGCCTCCTCGGGGTTCCGCTCCATCATCGGCACGTGTTTGTAGGCAGCGGCGTGGAAGAGGATTTGCGGCCGGAATTGCTCGAATACGTTTGTCATCCGGGCTCGGTCCGCTACATCGGCGACAACCGTTCGCAGCGCCGGCGGACGGTCCGGCGCCGGGGCATTTCGGCTGAAGCCGTCGACGGTGCGGGCGATCTCGACGTTGTGCAAACCGGTTTCGTTGTTGTCGACAAGAACGACCTGCGCGGGCAGCAGCCTGCAGATCTGACGGGTCAGCTCGGAACCGATCGAGCCGGCGGCGCCGGTGATCATCACGGTCTTGCCGCTGATCAGGCGGCGACACGCGGTCTCGTCGATCCGTGCTGTCTCCCGTCCGAGAAGGTCTTCGACAGTGACGTCGCGAATCGGTGCGCTGCCGCGGTCGGCGTGCATGAAATCATAGAGATCAGGCAGGACCTTGATGACGGCGTCGGTTTTCTCGCAAATCTCGACGACCTCTTGGAAGTCGTCGGCTTCGATCGAGTAGCTGGCCAGCACGATCATGTCGATGCCGAGCTTGTCGACCAGCTCGGGGATGGA